>NZ_JBIWHT010000010.1:0-243708 GCF_044764265.1 Streptomyces sp. NPDC094147
CGACGAGCTCGTGCGGGACATCGAGCATGGCAGGATACGGAACCAACGAAGCCCCCGGCGTCGATGTGATGAGTGGAATCACCACACCAACGACGGGGGCTTCGCCATGTCACATACCCCCTCGCCGACCTGCACCTTCACCCATAGGAGAGGGGATGAAAGAGGTTCAATGAGGTGCTCATCAAGGTGAACAGCCGGATGCACTGGCTGTGTTGGCCGGTAGACCAAGACGGCAACGTTCTCGACGTCCTCGACATCCTCGTGCAGAACAAGCACGACACGGGCGCGGCGAAGCGGTTCTTCCGTAAGCTCCTCAAGGACCTTGAGTACGTGCCGCGCGTGGTGGTGTCCGACAAGCTCCGCAGTTACGGTGCCGCGCACCGAGAAGTCATGCTCTTGGTCGAGCCCCGCAGTTCGAGGTACTTGAACAACCGGGCCGAGAACAGTCGCCAGCCGACCAGACAACGCGAACGCGCCATGAAGGGCTTCAGATCCGTCGGCGCGGTGCAGAAATTCCTGGACTCCTTCAGCCGCGTCTCCCCGCACCTCCGCCCCGGCTACCCTCAGCCACCTGAACAAGCCACGCTTCAGGGCAAGTTACGGCCTCGGCCTGCCCGGCCACACCCCAACCCCACCAACTCGACAGCTTCATTCCGTGCGTTGATCGACTAGACGGCGGTGGTCGCCACGTATGCAACCTGCTTATTTTGCCGCCGAATTGAAGGACAGGGACGAACTCGGTCCAGGCGATCTCCCGCAACCTCACGGTCGCCGGATACTCCCTGCCCACGGCTCCCCCGACCTCCAGGAACCGCTCCTCCGCGACGTCTTGGGCCAGCACCGCACATACGGGCTTGAACGCCTTCGAGATCTCGCCCCAGTCCTGCCGGGGGCGAACCCGGGAAGGCGAAGGCCTTGGCCGCTTGCGTCACCGGCGATGACGCGTGAACCCGGCCGATTGGCCAGGGCACTTGAGGGCACGAGGTCCCGGGACGGTGAGTGCCCCGGGACCCTTCGTGCACTTCCCTTGACCGCCTGGTTCAACGACCGGCCGCAGTCCTCGTCACCGTGCCCGTCAACGTCCAACGAGCCGAAACGGTACGCCAGTTGAAGCGGCCGGCCGTCGCGAGAGAGCGAGGCCCAAAAGCCCTCGGTAACACATGTAATAAATCTTCGGAATTTCATCAACCGTGCATTGTAATCCGATATACGGGAGGGCCCCACCGGCCAATATTCCCCCGAATGTACGACGCCCCGCATAGCGTGATGCTCGTTAGGCGATCGTGACTTTGAAGGAAAAGAATGCAGAAAAGGCTCGCCCGTTCCTCTCGCACCTGGACGTCTCCAGGGAGCCGGGGCAGCGGCTCCCCTCCTCGGCCGATAATGCCGCTACGGAAAGCAGTACCGTCCTGCTTGAGTCGGTCGGCGGAAGGGCGGGCTTCACGCACTGCGCAGACCTGCTTGAGGACTTCCTCGCAACCATCAGCCGGCTGGAGAGTGAATACCTACGGGCTGCGGCGGAGGGATGGTAGGCCGAAGGCTCGCACTCTGGATGAAACATCCCAGACCCCGCGCGGAGAAGCCAAGGACGGAAGGGATTCAGGATGAGGACCGACTATGATGCGGTAGACCAATACCCTGATTACACTCAGCCAATTGACGTGCAGCACATGTGGCGCGCGGCTGATCCGGAGACCCCGTCTGAAGCATGGGATCCGGACGAAGAACTGGCCCGGATCCTGCAGCCGAGCTACAGCGCGGATCCTACGCCTCCCCCATTGGGGGGCGAAAGGCACTCGCGCCGCCCGGTGAACCGGCGGCGGCCTCGGACAGGGTTTCACGTCCTTGCCGGAAAACGGAGGATCATCGCTGTCGCGATCCTGATCGCAATAATCACCATCTGCGCAGTGACGATACTGACCTGGTCCATCTCCTATTCGTACGATCAGCTTCGTACCATTGCGCTGCTTGGGGCGTCGCCGCAGCTGGCGCAATGGTGGCCACTGACCGTGTACGGGCCGTGGCTGCTGGCGGGTCTGTCCATCCTGCGGGCATCCGTTCAGCACCGAACTGCTCGGCGGTCCTGGGCCGTGATGCTGATCTCCTCCGGCACGGCGGTGGCTCTGTGTATCGGCCAAGCACCGCATTCGTTTTTCGCGATGGTAGTCGTCGGAATCCCGCCGATTACCGCCCTGGTCTGTTTCCGTGAACTCGTCGGCCAGTTCTCGCCCCGGCCCGGCCCTCGGCACGCTTCCGACACGGTGCACGGGTCCAAGAAAGCAAGGCCGTAGGTTGCCCGAAGGATCCGGACGCCTTCCGTTGGAGCGGTGCACGACTTGCCGCTCGCGGCGGTGGCAGCCGCGTACCCTGAGACACCCCCGCACCCCCGCAAGGCCAGGCTTTGCCCGCACGGCGGTTCCTGACTGGTCGTCAGGTCTGTAATCTGACTAAGCGTCAGCTACCACGCGCACGGCTCAGCCATGTTGGCCATCGACCAGGAGCGGGCGGAACGATGCTTGGATCGACTCACGGCACCCTCACGACCGACTTCCGCGCGCGGGTGGTCGCCTGCGGCGAGCAGCCCGGACCCGGCGCCGTTCACAGCAGAGCGGCGGGCGAGGGCGACCTCGACGTCAGCGGGCGCCCGCTGTACGCCGACGTGCCGGACCTGGACAAGTTCTTCCGGCCCGAGTCCGTTGCCGTCGTCGGGGCATCCGATACCGAAGGGCGCCCCAACACCGGCATCACCCGCCAGCTCGTCGCCTGGGCGGAACGGGTCGGCGCCCGGCTCCACCCCGTGCACCCCACCCGGGATTCGGTCTTCGGTCTGCCCTGCGCTCCTTCCGTCTCCGACCTGCCGGAACAGATCGATCTGGCCGTGCTTCTCGTCGGCGATCCGCTCCCTCTCGTAGAGGAACTCGCCGAGGCCAAGGTCAAGTTCGCCGTCGCCTTCGCGTCCGGTTTCGCCGAGACCGGCGAGGCGGGCGCCGCCGCGCAGGCCCGGCTCGCGGCCGCCGTGCGGCGCTCCGGGATGCGGCTGCTCGGGCCCAACACCAACCTCAACGCGTTCGAGAGGTTCCGGGACGATCTGGACGGGCCGGCCATCGCCCTCATCACCCAGTCCGGGCACCAGGGCCGCCCTGTGTTCACCTTGCAGGAGCTCGGCGTACGGCTCTCCCACTGGGCGCCCACCGGCAACGAGGCCGACCTCGAAACCGCCGATTTCATTTCCTACTTCGCCGAGCGGCCCGAGGTGGGAGCCATCGCCTGCTACGTCGAAGGGCTCAAGGACGGGCGCTCCTTTCTGCTCGCGGCCGACCGGGCGGCGCGGGCGGGTGTTCCGGTGGTGGCGGTCAAGGTGGGGCGGACCGAGGCGGGGGCGCGGATGGCCGCGTCACACACCGGCAAGCTGACCGGTGCCGACGACGTGGTGGACGCCGCCATGCGCCAGTACGGCGTGATCCGCGTCGACGGGCTCGATGAACTCCAGGACACCGCGGCCCTGTTGGCGCGGGCCCGCAAGCCGGTCGCCGACGGCGTCGTCGTGTATTCGATATCGGGCGGCACCGGCGCGCACTTCTCGGACCTGGCGACCGCCGCCGGGCTCCACCTGCCCACCCTCTCCGCCGCCAAGCAGGCCCAGCTCCACGAGTGGATACCGGCGTACCTGAACGTCGCCAACCCCGTCGACAACGGCGGGCATCCGGTCGGCGACTGGCGCGGCCGGAAGATCATCGACGCGATCCTGGACGACCCCTCCGTGGGCGTGCTCATCTGCCCGATCACCGGGCCCTTCCCGCCCATGAGCGACAAGCTGGCGCAGGATCTGGTGGACGCGGCGGAACAGACGGACAAGCTGGTGTGCGTGGTGTGGGGCTCGCCGCTCGGCACCGAGGCCGCCTACCGCGAGACGCTGCTCGGCTCGGACCGGGTCGCCACGTTCCGTACGTTCGCCAACTGCATCGGCGCCGTACGGGCGTACCTCTCGCACCACCGCTTCACCACCGGCTACCGCTCCGCCTTCGACGAGGCGCCGCGCGTGCCCTCCCCCTCGTTCCGCAAGGCGCAGGCGCTGATGCGTCCGGGCCAGCAGCTCAGCGAGCACGCGGCGAAGCAACTGCTGCGGGCGTACGGGATCCGGGTGCCGCGGGAGCAGCTGGTCACGAGCGCGGCGGCGGCGGTGCGGGCGGCGGGGCTCGTCGGCTACCCCGTCGTCATGAAGGCCTCCGGCGCGCGCCTCGCCCACAAGACCGAACTCGGCCTGGTCAAAGTCCAGTTGACGTCGGCAAGCCAGGTACGGGACGCCTATCGCGAGCTCACCGACATCGCCCATTACGAAGGCGTCGACCTCGACGGCATCCTGGTCTGCCAGATGGTCGAGCGCGGGGTCGAGATGGTCGTCGGCGTCACGCACGACGCGCTGTTCGGGCCCACCGTGACCGTCGGGCTCGGCGGCGTACTGGTGGAGGTGCTCGGCGACTCGGCCGTCCGCGTCCCGCCGTTCGGCGAGGAGCAGGCGCGGGACATGCTCGGCGAGCTCCGGGGGCGGGCGCTCCTCGAAGGCGTACGCGGGGGGCCGCCGGTGGACGTGGACGCGCTGGTCGAGGTCGTCCTGCGCGTCCAGCGGATGGCGCTCGAACTGGGCGACGAGCTGTCCGAGCTGGACATCAACCCGCTGATGGTGCTGCCCCGCGGGCAGGGCGCGGTCGCGCTGGACGCGCTGGCCATCTGCCGCTGATCCGTGCCGTAACCCCGCCATACCTCCACCCCTCCCCGTTCGGAGCCGCTCATGGACCCGTCGCGTTCAACGGACTCGTTGGAATCACTGGACCCGTCGCATTCATCGGACCCGTCGCATTCATTGGTACTGCACGCCACTGACAACGGCGTCTCGTGGATCACGCTCAACCGCCCAGAAGCCATGAACGCCGTCACCTGGGACCAGCGGGAACGGGTCATTTCGCTGCTCGGCGCGGCCTCCGCCGACCCGGCCGTACGGGCGGTCGTGATCACCGCCACCGGCAAGGGGTTCTGCGCCGGAGCCGATCTGCGCGGGGCGCCCGCGACCGCGAACGGCGGCGAGCGGGTCGCGGGCGATGTCGCCCGCACCATCCGCCAGGGCGCCCAGCGGCTCGTCGCGGCCGTACTGGACTGTGAGAAGCCCGTGATCGCGGCGGTGAACGGCACCGCGGCCGGACTCGGCGCCCACCTCGCGCTCGCCTGCGATCTGGTCCTGGCCGCGGAATCGGCCACGTTCATCGAGGTGTTCGTCCGCAGAGGGCTGGTGCCGGACGGGGGCGGCGCCTACCTGTTGCCCCGCCTCGTCGGGCCGCAGCGGGCGAAGGAGCTGATGTTCTTCGGGGACACGCTGCGGGCGGCCGACGCCGAGCGCATGGGCCTGGTCAACCGCGTCGTCGCGGACGCCGAACTCGCCGCCACCGCGCGGCAGTGGGCCGAACGCCTCGCCGCCGGACCGACCCGGGCCCTCGCCCTCACCAAGCACCTGGTGAACGCCTCCCTGGACACCGACCGCACGGCCGCCTTCGCCGCCGAGGCCTGGGCCCAGGAGATCAACATGACCACCCAGGACGCGAACGAGGGCGTGGCCAGCTTCGTGGAGCGCCGCACCCCGAAATACCGGGGTTTGTAGAGCTCAAGGCGGGCACAGGGCTTCCTATCTGACGAGGCGTCAGTTTCAATGGCTGATGTGATGGGACACGCAGGGATGGCGGCCACCGTCGTCCGATACCTCAGGTCCGTCGGCGCCGCCACGGCCGCCGAGCCCGTCGAGTACCTGCCCCGGCCGGACCTCCGGGCCGTACGGGACGACGAGCGGGCGCCGGTCGATCCGGCTGAATTCCGGCGGGTGCTCGGCCAGTTCGCCAGCGGGGTCACCGTCATCACCGCGCGGGACGCGGCCGGGCCCGCCGGGTTCGCCTGCCAGTCCTTCGCGTCGCTCTCGCTCGACCCGCCGCTGGTCGCCTTCATGGTGGCGCGTACGTCGACGACCTGGCCGCGCATCGCCCGCGCCGGGGTGTTCTGCGTCAACGTCCTCGGGGCCGAACAGGGCGCGCTGTGCCGGGGGTTCGCGGTCAGCGGGGCCGACAAGTTCGCCGGGGTCGACCACGAACCGGCGCCCGCCACCGGCTCGCCCCGGCTCGCCGGCGTACCGGCGTGGATCGACTGCCGGATCCAGAACGTGCACACCGGCGGGGACCACCTCATCGTGGTCGGCCGCGTCGAGGCGCTCGGCTGCGCGGACGAGGGCGAGCCGCTCCTCTTCCACCGGGGTCGGTTCGGGCGGTTCGGACGGTTCAGCGGCTGAGCCCGCCCGCGCGCCCGGCCCCGCTCACCAGGACTCCGCCGTGATGAGGCCCCCGCTGCGGGTCTCCACGCGCAGCGTGCCCTTGTCGTCGTACGCCTCGTGCCGCCAGTCGGCGAAGACCTCGGCCACCCTGCGGCCGTCCGCGTCGCTTCCGCCCACCGGAACGAAGTTGACCGTCACCACCGCTTCCTCGGTCTCGCCCTGCTTGCGGATCCGTACCGCCGCCACCGCCGGCCACATCCCGTCGTCGGCCTTGGTGAGGTGCTGGGCGTAGTAGCCGGTGAACTCCCGCGTCATGTCGAACCACCCGGCGGGTAGGCAGGGCTTGGCCGTGCCACCGGGGTCGGCATCGGTGGGCGGGCCGGGGGTGCCGGTGTCTGCATCGTTGGGCGGACCAGGGGTGCCCGCGTCCGCATCCGTAGGAGGGCCGGGGTTCCCGGTGTCCGCATCCGCATCCGTAGGAGGGCCGGGGTTCCCGGTGTCCGCATCCGTAGGAGGCCCCGGATTCCCCGCATCCGCGCCCCCATCCGTCGGCGGGCCCGGCGTCCCCGCCTCGTCCTCCGTCGCCGGGCCCGCGCCTCCCGGACCCTCGCCCGTCGTCTCGTCCGCGCAGGGCCTAGACGCCGCGGCGGGCGGTTTCGGCGGGGCGACGGCCGCCGGGTCTGCCGGGTGGGCCGTCCCGCAGGCCGTCACCGCGGTGCACAGCAGGGCCCCCGCCAGCACCGCGCCCCGCGTCCTTCTCGGCTTCATGACGTCGTTCCCCCCTCGGCTCCCCCACGGAGAAACGGTCGTTCCCCGCACGAGAACAGGGGATCACACCGCCAGCGGTTGACCGCGAGGGCCTCGGCGGCGGATGACCAGGGCCATCAGCGCGGCGGCCGCGCACAGTGCGCCCGAGGCGTACCAGACCACGTCGTACGAGCCGAACACGTCCCGCGCCACCCCGCCGAGGAAGGCGATGACGGCCGCCCCCACCTGGTGCGATGCGAGCACCCAGCCGAACACGATCGCGCTGTCCTCGCCGTAGTGCTCGCGGCACAGCGCGATGGTCGGCGGCACCGTGGCCACCCAGTCGAGTCCGTAGAAGATGATGAAGAACAGCATCGGGGGGTGGACGGCGGGCGCGAGCAGCATCGGCAGGAACAGCAGCGAGATGCCGCGCAGGGCGTAGTACGTCGCCAGGAGGCGGCGGGATTCGAAGCGGTCGGTGAGCCAGCCGGAGAAGATCGTGCCGGCCACGTCGAAGACGCCGATCACCGCGAGGAGCCCCGCGGCCGTCGTGACCGGCATGCCGTGGTCGTGGGCGGCCGGTACGAAGTGCGTCTGGACCAGGCCGTTGGTGGAGGCGCCGCAGATCGCGAAGGTGCCGGCGAGCAGCCAGAACGGTCCGGTGCGGGCGGCCCTCACCAGGACGGACAGGGTGCGGCGGGCCGCGCCCGTGACGGGGGCGGGCTTCGGCACGTACTCGCTCGCCCCGTACGGCGCGAGCCCCACGTCCGCCGGGTGGTCGCGCAGGAGCAGCCACACGAACGGGACGACGGCGAGCGCGGCCAGCGTCACGGTGATGGCGGCCGGGCGCCAGCCGTGCGCCTCGACCATCCAGGACAGCAGCGGCAGGAAGATCAGCTGGCCGGACGCGGAGGCGGCGGTGAGGATGCCGGTGACCAGGCCGCGGCGCTCGGTGAACCAGCGATTGGTGACCGTCGCGGCGAAGGCGAGCGCCATCGAGCCGCTGCCGAGACCGACCAACAGCCCCCAGTACAGGACGAGTTGCCAGGCCGCGTGCATGAAGACGGTGAGGCCCGAGCCGACCGCGATCACCGTCAGGGCGACCGCGACGACCTTGCGGATGCCGAAGCGGTCCATCAGGGCGGCGGCGAAGGGCGCGGTCAGGCCGTAGAGCGCGAGGTTCACCGAGACCGCGGCGCCGATCGTGCCGCGCGACCAGTTGAACTCCTGGTGCAGCGGATCGATCAGCAGTCCGGGCAACGACCGGAAGGCTGCGGCCCCGATGATCGTGACGAAGGTGACGGCCGCCACGAACCACGCGCGGTGGATCCTGGGCTCGGCCTTCCGGAGCGGCGCGGGCTCCACCTGGGGGCTGTCGGTTGTCTGGGTCACGTCACCCAGCTTCGCGGTACGCTCCGTACGGTACGAGTGGCCGAAAGGACACCCTTCGCAGGGATCGGGCCACGGCGGCCTTCCGTACAGCGAGGTGCGGCATCGAGGTGCGACGACAGAGGAGTGAGCAGCGCATGAGCCTTCCACCCGCCCGGCACCGGGTCGTGGTCCTCGCGCTGGACGGGCTGCTGCCCTTCGAACTCGGCATCCCGCAGCGGCTGTTCGGTCGCGCGGTCGACGCGGACCGCAGGCCGCTGTACGAGGTGGTGACGTGCTCGGTGCGGCCGCCGGGGCCGGTGCGTACCGACGCGGACTTCTCGATCCTGGTCGAGAACGGCCCCGAGACACTGGCCACCGCCGACACGGTCGTGATCCCGGCCTCCTACGAGCTCGGCCCGGTCTTCGAGGAGGGCGTGCTCACCCCCGAGCTGGCCGCCGCGCTCGCCTTCGTACGCCCCGGCACCCGCATGGTGTCGATCTGCACGGGGGGTTACGTGCTGGCCGCGGCGGGACGTCTCGACGGGCGCCCGGCCACCACGCACTGGGCCTCCGCCGACCACTTCCAGCGCCTGTTCCCGGCCGTCGAGGTGGACCCGGACGTCCTGTTCATCGACGACGGCGACGTGCTGACCTCGGCGGGGGTCGCCGCCGGGATCGACCTGTGCCTGCACATCGTGCGGCGCGACCACGGCGCGGCCGTCGCCAACGACGTGGCCCGGCGCACGGTCGTCCCCCCGCATCGGTCCGGCGGCCAGGCCCAGTTCATCCAACGCCCGCTCCCCGAGCCGCAGTTGGCGACGACGGCGTCCGCGCGGGCCTGGGCCCTCGGCCGGCTGCGCGAGCCGATCCAGTTGCGGGACATGGCGGAACGGGAGTCGATGTCGGTCCGCACCTTCACCCGCCGCTTCCGCGAGGAGGTCGGGCTGAGCCCCGGCCGGTGGCTCACCCAGCAGCGCGTGGAGCACGCCCGCCATCTGCTGGAGTCCACCGGCCTGTCGGTGGACTCCATAGCCCGCGACTCGGGATTCGGTACGGCGACATCGCTGCGCCAGCACTTTCAGGCGGCTCTGGGCGTCCCGCCGACGGTCTACCGCCGTACGTTCCGCGCGGGCGCGACGGGCTGAGGCGGAGGGGGTGCTCGGCGGTCAGGAACCCCGGCGGTCTCAGAAGGTGAGCACCCCCCGGGCCACCCGCCCGTGGTGCAGATCGTCCGCCGCCTTCGTGAAGTCCTCGACCGGGTACGTCTTGGTGACGAGCTCGTCCAGGAGCAGAGTGCCCTTGCGGTACAGGTCGGCGTAGCGCGGGATGTCGCGCTGGGGGCGGGAACTGCCGTACCGGCAGCCCAGGATGGACTTGTCCAGGAACAGGGCGGCCGGCAGGAAGGACGCCTCGGCCGTGGGGGCGGTCATGCCGAGCAGGATCGCCTGGCCGTGCCGGTCCAGGAGGTCGACGGCCGCGCGGACCAGGCCCGCCTGGCCCACGCATTCGAAGGCGTGGTCGGCGCCGGTCGGCAGGATGTCGCGGACGCCGTCCGTCGAGGCGAGGAAGTGCGTCGCGCCGAACCGGCGGGCCGCCGCCTCCTTCGCCGGGTTGTTGTCCACCGCGACGATCACGGACGCGCCCGCGATCCTGGCACCCTGGATGACGTTGAGGCCGATGCCTCCGGTGCCGATGACGACCACCGATTCGCCCAGGTCGACCTTGGCCCGGTTCAGGACCGCGCCCACGCCCGTCAGGACCCCACAGCCGATCAGCGCCGCCGACGTCAGCGGAATGTCCTGCGGGATCTTCACCGCCTGAACGGCCTTGACCAGGGTGCGTTCCGCGAAGGCCGAGTTGGAGGCGAACTGGTGGAGCGGGGAGCCGCCCCGGGAGAACGGACGGCCCGGCCTGCCGATCGCCTTGCGGCACATCGTCGGCCGGCCCCGGTCGCACTCCGCGCACGCCCCGCAGTTGGCGAGGGTGGACAGCGCGACGTGATCCCCCGCCGCCACGTGGCCGACCCCGGCGCCCACCGCCTCCACCACGCCCGCGCCCTCGTGGCCGAGGACCACCGGCACCGGGAACGGGATCGTCCCGTCGATGACCGACAGGTCGGAGTGGCAGAGCCCGGCGGCCGCGACGGCCACCAGGACCTCCCCCGGCCCCGGATCCCGTATCTCCAGGTCATCGACGACCTCGGTCCGCTTCCCGTCGAACAGGACACCTCTCACGGAACCCAAACCTCCCTCGGCAGGCCGAGCACCCGCTCGGCGATGATGGTGCGCTGGATCTCGTCCGAGCCGCCGTAGATCGTGTCGGCCCTGCTGAACAGGAACAGGTGCTGGAGCGGGTCGAGTCGGTAGGGCTCGGACTCGTCCCAGTCGTACGGTCCGACGGTGGCCGCCGCCCCCCGGACCGCCATCGCCAGCTCGCCGAGGCGCTGGTGCCAGCCGCCCCACAGCAGCTTGGCCACGCTCGGCGCGCCCGCGTCCGCCGAACTCCCCAGCGTGCGCAGGGCGTTCCACCGCATGGTCTTGAGCTCCGACCACTGCCGTACGAGCCGGTCCCGTACGGCCGGGTCGGCTGCCGAGCCGTTGGACACGGCGAGCGCCGCCACGCGCTCCAACTCGCCTGCGAATCCGATCTGTTGGGCCAGCGTGGACACTCCGCGCTCCAGGGCGAGCAGGCTCATCGCCACCTGCCAGCCGTTGCCCTCGCCGCCTACCACGTGCTCGGCGCGGGCCTGCGCCCCGTCGAAGAAGACCTCGTTGAACTCGCTGGTGCCGGTCAGCTGCCGGATCGGGCGGACCTCGATCCTGCCCGGCTGGTCCATGGGTACGAGGAGGAAGGAGAGGCCGTGGTGGCGCCGGGAGCCGTCTTCGGTGCGGGCGAGCACGAAGCACCAGTCCGCCTCGCGGGCGAGGGAGGTCCAGATCTTCTGGCCCGTGATGCGGTACGTGTCGCCTTCGCGGCGGGCGGTGGTGCGGATGCCCGCCAGGTCCGAGCCCGCGCCGGGCTCGCTGTAGCCCTGGCACCAGAGCTCCTCGCCTCGGGCGATCTCCGGGAGGAAGCGGGTCTTCTGCGTCTCGGTGCCGCGGGCGAGGAGGGTGGGGGCCAGGAGGTTTTCGCCTATGTGGCCCGTGCGGGGCGGGGCGGCGGCGCGGGCGTACTCCTCGGCCCAGACGATCTGCTGGGGGAGGGTGGCTGTGCGGTTGCCGTACGCGGGCTCCGGCCATCCGATCCCGATCCAGCCGGCTCGCCCCAACGTCCGTTCCCAGTCCGGGGGTTGGGCTTTGGCGTGTTCGGCGAGCCAGGCTCGGGCGTCCTGGCGGAAGGTCTCGTCCTCGGGGCCGAAGCTGAAGTCCACGGTGCCTCCTGTCAGAGAGTTTTCCCCCACCCCGCCCCTTCCCGAGACCCTCCGGGGGTGGGGGTGGGGAGGGTGAGTTTCCCAGGGCTCCGCCCCGGACCCCAGGCGGGGGCTCCGCCCCCCCTGCACCCCCGCTCCGGGGACTTCACCCCTGGTTCGGGAAGGGGCGGGGCGGGGCGGGGCGGGGAACAGTTACGCGTTCGGGCGGGAGCCCGACTCCGCCGCTCTCGCCATCTCCTCCAGCCGCGCCAGCATCGGCATCGGATCCACCCCCACCGTCCCCGGCAGGAAGTCGGCGATCCGTTCCGGGGTCCACGCCCCCTCCGCGTACCCCGCGCGCAGCTCCCGCGGCTGGGCCCAGACCGCGATCTTGGGGCCCGCGATCGTGTACACCTGGCCGGTGATCCCCTCCGTGCGGGCCCGCTCGGACAGGAGGTAGACCACCAGCGCCGCCACGTCCTCCGGCGAGCCGATCTCCTTCAGTTCCATCGGTACGTTCGCCGACATGCGGGTACGGGCGACCGGCGCGACCGCGTTCGCCGTCACCCCGTACTTGTGCAGGCCCAGCGCCGCGCTGCGTACCAGCGAGATGATCCCGCCCTTGGCCGCGCTGTAGTTGGCCTGGGCGACGCTGCCCTGGTGGTTGCCGCTGGTGAAGCCGATCAGGGTTCCGCAACCCTGCTTGCGCATCACCGCCGAAGCCGCGCGGAACACCGTGAAGGTGCCCTTCAGGTGGGTGGCGACCACCGGATCCCACTCCTCCTCGGACATGTTGAACAGCATGCGTTCGCGCAGGATGCCCGCGACGCACACCACCCCGTCGATCCGCCCGTACTGGGCCAGCGCCGTGTCCACGATGCGCTGGCCGCCCGCCATCGTCGAGATGTCGTCGGCGACCGCCACCGCCCGGCCGCCCGCCGCCACGATCTCCTTCACCACCGCGTCGGCGATCTCGCTGCTGGGCTCGCCGCCCTCGATCGAGACGCCGTAGTCGTTGACGACGACCCTGGCTCCCTCGGCGGCCGCGGCCAGTGCGACGGCCCGGCCGATGCCCCGGCCGGCCCCCGTCACTGCGACGACCCTGCCTGCCAAGAAGTTCCCCACGTCCGGCCCCTTCCCGCGGTTTCTGACGGACCGTTAGATTCTATGACCCGTCGGATGCTCCACCACAAGCCCCCGGGAGGGACTCGTATGTCACTGCCGCCCGAGTTCCACGAGATCGCCAAACGCGTTAACAACTGGGGTCGTTGGGGCCCCGATGACCAGATCGGGACGCTCAATCACATCAGCGACCACGTGGTGCGGGAGGCCGCGGCCACGGTCCGCACCGGTCGGCGCGTACCGCTCGCCCTGCCGCTCCAGCAGGACGGCGTCCAGACCGGGGTCATCCCCGGGCGGATCAATCCGCTGCACACCATGGTCCAGATCAACCAGGAGATCTTCGGCCCCGGCACGGTCGCGTGCAGCGACGACGCGGTGACCTTCGGGCTCCAGGCCGCCACCCACTGGGACGCCCTGACCCACGTCTCGCACTCGGGCAGGCTCTACAACGGCCGGCCCGCCGCCACCATCACCCCGCACGGCGGCGCCGAGTTCAGCGGCATCGACAAGCTCGGGCACATCGTCTCGCGCGGGGTGCTGCTCGACGTGGCCCGCGCCCGGGGGGTGGACCGGCTCGACGGGGGGCACGCCGTCACGCCCGAAGACCTCGACGCCGCCGAGGAGTTGGCTGGGCTGACCGTGCGCGCCGGGGACATCGTGCTCGTACGGACCGGGCAGATGCGGGTCTATCTGGCCGGGGACAAGCACGGCTACGGGTACCCGTCGCCGGGGCTCTCCGTCCGTACGCCCGAGTGGTTCCACGCGCGGGACGTCGCCGCCGTCGCCAACGACACCCTCACCTTCGAGATCTTCCCGCCCGAGATCGAGGACCTCTGGCTGCCGGTGCACGCGCTGGATCTCGTGGAGATGGGGATGCTTCAGGGGCAGAACTGGAATCTGGAGGCGCTGTCCGTGGCGTGCGCGGAGGTGTCGCGGTACGAGTTCCTCTTGAGCGCGATGCCGGAGCCGTTCGTGGGGGCTACCGGGAGCCCCGTCGCGCCGGTGGCCGTGCTGTAGGGGGCGTGCCGCTCACGTTCCACGGGTGGCGGCGCCGCATAGTCGTCGCCGCCACCCCGGCATCGGCGTGCCGGCGGCTCCTCGGGTGCCCTGGGAGGAGTCTCGCCCGGTGGAGCTGACGCCGTGCCACGACCCGCACTCGCCAAGGCCGTGCAGGGCCTCGGCGTCCCCTCGCGACGAATCGCTCATTCCAGGGTGATCAGGGCGACACGGCGCGTCAACACCTACCGAGCGCCTTGCCGCTTATGCCGTATTTGTGACGGCGCGCTGGGGTTCGTACGCCCCGTTCTCGTACGCCCCATTCGTGCGCCCCGTACGCTCCTTGCGCCCCGAGTGCCTCGAATGCTCCGGGACGGATGTCGGCTCGGGCACGTCGCGGTCCACCTCGCACCAGATGGACTTGCCCGCGCCCTCGGCCTGCCAGCCCCAGCGGTCGGCGAGGCCGTCGACCAGTTCGAGGCCGCGGCCGTTGGTGTCGTCACCCTCCGCGTGCCGGGGCTTGGGCGGACAGCAGCTGGTGTCGGCCACCTCGACGCGCACGGTGCCGCCCTCGGCCGCGCCGAGCAGCATCCGCAGCACGGCCGGACAGCCCGTGTGCACCACGGCGTTGGTGACGAGCTCCGAGATCAGCAGGATCAACGTCTCGGCCAGCGGCTCGTCCAGCCCTATGCCGGAGCCCACCAGCCGTGAGCGGGCCCACCTTCGGGCCCGGCCCACCTCGGCGGGATCGGGACCGACCTCCAACTGAACCTGAAGCACCTGCACCGTTCACACCATCCGAACCGGCGGACACATCGCCTCGCGCCTCACAGGGACCGCAATCGGGGTCACGGAACGTGATTCCCATACGAGACAGCATGGTTGACGTACAGTCACCGCAACAAGCGCTTCGGGCATATTCCAGCGCGAAGGAGTATGCGTAGTGCATACTGTGCGACGCACATTGCGGGGAGTCGAACGGGAGCGCGTACGACGCCTCCGTACGGGGCGAGCAGCGCGCGTTTCCGACCCCGGAGCCGCCGCACTGGCAACACCGGGACAGCCGCGCCACACCACCACTCGCATCCCACGGAGAGTACCGGAGACGGCCCCCGACTCCGGCGTGTGACGAGTGCGCCGGGCCGCCGATTGTCCACGCATCGTGACCGCTTACAGTGCGGAAGCCAGCGCCTCGGCCGCCTGCTCCGCCGACTGCCACTGCTCGGCCCGCACCCAGGCCCGCTTGAGGTGCAGATGCACATCGGCCTCCCAGGTGAACCCCATTCCGCCGTGCACCTGGAGGCAGTCGCGGGCGCCCCGCACGGCCGCCTCGTCGGCGAGCAGCTTGGCCCCGGCGATCTCGTCGGGGTCCTCGGTCACGGCCGCCGCGTACACCGCCGCCCGTGCCACCTCGGTCCGTACGAGCATCTCGGCGCAGAGGTGCTGCACGGCCTGGAAGGCGCCGACGGGCCGCCCGAACTGCTCACGCTGCTTGGCGTATTGGACGGCCAGCTCGGTGCTGCGGGCCGCGCCGCCCAGTTGTTCGGCGGCGGCGAGAAGGACCGCTTCGGGGGCGGCCGTACGGGTTCCGCGCGTCCGGTGCAGGGGGGTCAGCGGGTCCAGCGAGCGCATGGGTGCGGCTCCGTCGGCGTCTCCCTGTACGTGGTCGGCCTCCTCAAGCCAGGCGACGAGGCCGCCGTCGACGCGGGTCACCACCGCATCGCCGGTCGCCGCGCCCGCCACGGCGCCCGCCGCGAGGTGGGTCGCCACCAGCGGGCCCGGCAGCAGCGCCCGTCCCGCCTCCTCGAACACGAGCACCGCCTCGGGAAGGCCGAGCCCGACCCCGCCCTCGCTCTCGGGCAGCCGCAGCGCGAAGAACCCCGCGTCGCCGAGGGCGCGCCACAACGCCCGGTCGAGCACCGGCCGCTCCACGGCGGCCCGCAGCGCTTCCCGGTCGAACCGGGCGTCCAGCAGCTCGCGCATGCCCGCCTTCAACGCGCGCTGGTCCTCGGTGAGTTGGAAGTCCATCAGCGCCCCTTGGGGAGGCCGAGGATGCGCTCGGCGACGATGTTCCGCTGGATCTGCGAGGTGCCGGCGGCGATCGTGTACGAGAGGGACGAGAGCCGGTCCAGGGTCCACTCGCGGTCGAGGTCGAGCGAGTCGGGGCCGAGGATCCGGGCCGCCGTGTCGTACAGCTCCTGGCGGGCGTGCGAGTAGCGCAGCTTGAAGACGGACCCGCCGATGCCCGGGACCCCGCCGGTCCGCTCGGACTCGCTCACGTTCCACTGGGTCAGCCGCCAGAGCGCCGTGAACTCCGCGTTGAGGTGGCCGAGTCGGCGGCGTACGGCGGCGTCGTCCCAGCGTCCGTTCGCCTTCGCAACGGCCGCCAGTTCCGCGAGCGTCCTGCGGCAGGCGACCACCTCTCCCACGAAGGCGGTGCCGCGCTCGAAGGACAGGGTCACCATGGTGACCCGCCAGCCGTCGTTCTCCGCGCCGACCCGGTTGGCGACCGGCACCCGCACCTCGTCCAGGAACACCTCGGCGAACTCGGCCGTTCCGGCGAGGGTGCGCAGCGGGCGGACCGTGACGCCGGGCGCGTCCATCGGCAGGGCGAGCCAGCTGATGCCCCGGTGCTTCGGCGCGTCGGGACCGGTGCGCACCAACAGCTCGCACCAGTCGGCGACTTCGGCGTGCGAGGTCCATATCTTCGCGCCGGTGACGACGTACTCGTCGCCGTCGCGGACCGCCCTGGTGCGCAGCGAGGCGAGGTCGGAGCCCGCGTCCGGCTCGCTGAAGCCCTGGCACCAGATCTCGTCGCCGCGCAGCACGGGCGGCAGCCAGCGGGCCCGCTGTGCGGGGGTGCCCTCGGCGGCGATGGTGGGGCCCGCGTGCAGCAGGCCGACGAAGTTGGCGCCGACGTAGGGCGCGCCCGCCTTCTCGGTCTCCTCCAGGTAGATGAGGTGCTGGGTGGGCGTGGCACCCCGGCCCCCGGCCGCCTCGGGCCAGTGCAGTCCCGCGTACCCGGCGTCGTACAGCATCCGCTGCCAGGCGGTGTCGTACGCCCGTCGCGCCGGCCAGTCCAACGGGTCCGGTCTGGCGGGGAGTTCGGGCAGGGAGAGCGCCAGCCACTCCCGCAGCCCGGCCCGGAAGACCTCTTCCTCCTCGGTGTACGTCAGGTCCATCAGCGGGCCCGGTCGCGGGGTGCGCCGAGGCGGGTGACGCCTTCGAGCGGTTCGGTCATGAGGTCCGTCCCTCGGCTATCTGATGGCTCGTCAGATTCCCAGGCTAGCCGCGCGCCTCTGGACCAGCAAGGAGTGCGGGCTTACGCTCTTCGCCACATCTGACGGATCGTCAGTTAGGGAGTCGCCATGACCGGTACCGCACACGCGCTGGGTGCGTCGCGCACGCTCTGGGAGCTCGTCGAGCGCCGGGCCGCGCTCACCCCGGACCGCCCGGTCCTCCTCCAGGGCGACCGCACCCTCACCTTCGGCGGGCTCCGCGAGCGCTGCGAGCGGGTGGCGGCGGGCCTGTACGGCATGGGCGTTCGGGCCGGGAGCGTGGTCGCCTGGCAGCTGCCGACGCGCATCGAGACGGCCGTGCTGTCGTTCGCGCTGGCCCGGATCGGCGCGGTGCAGTCCCCCGTGATCCCGTTCTACCGGGACCGCGAGGTCGGCTTCGCGCTGCGCGCGTCCGAGGCGCAGTTCTTCGCGGTGCCGGGGGTGTGGCGCGGCTTCGACCACACCGCCATGGCGCGCAGGCTCGGCGCGCGGGGCGTTTTCGAGGCGTACGCCCAACTGCCTGACGGTGAGCCCGAGTTGCTGCCTCCTCCGCCCGGCGACGGCACCTGCGTACGGTGGATCTACTGGACCTCGGGCACCACGTCCGACCCCAAGGGCGTGCTGCACACCGACCGTTCGCTGATCGCGGGCGGCTCCTGCCTCGCGCACTCCCTGCACCTGTCGGCCGACGACGTGGGCTCCATGGCCTTCCCGTACGCCCACATAGCCGGGCCGGACTACACGGTGATGCTGCTGCTCTACGGCTTCCCCGCCGTGATGTTCGAGCACTTCGCGCTGCCCGAGGCGCTCGCGGAGTACCGGCGGCACGGTGTGACGGTGGCGGGCGGCTCGACCGCGTTCTACTCGATGTTCCTCGCCGAACAGCGCAAACAACCCGGCCGGAAGGTCATCCCCACGCTGCGGCTGCTCGCGGGCGGGGGCGCGCCGAAGCCGCCGGAGGTCTACCACGCGGTCGTACGGGAGATGGGCGTGCAGCTCACCCACGGGTACGGCATGACGGAGGTCCCGATGATCACCATGGGCGCCCCCGACGACACCGCCGAGAACCTGGCCACCACCGAGGGCCGCCCGCCGCCCGGCATGGAGATCCGCGTCACCGACGAGGCGGGCCGGCCGGTGGGGCCCGGCACCGACGGCGAAGTTCGGCTGCGCGGCGAGGCGGTGTGCCGGGGCTATCTCGACCCGGCGCAGTCGGCGGCCGTCTTCGACGCCGAGGGGTTCCTCGTCACCGGCGACGTGGGACACCTCAGGGAGTCCGGGCACCTCGTGCTCACCGGCCGGATCAAGGACGTCATCATCCGCAAGGGAGAGAACATCTCCGCCAAGGAGATCGAGGACCTGCTGCACACCCATCCGGGGGTGGGCGACGCCGCGGTGATCGGGCTTGCGGACCCCGAACGCGGCGAGCTCGTGTGCGCGGTGGTCGAACAGCCCCTGGGGGCACCGGAGTTGACGCTGTCCGATGTCACCGCGTATCTGCGCGAACAGGGCCTGTCGGTGCACAAGTTGCCCGAGCGCCTGGAGGTGGTGGAGGCGCTGCCGAGGAACGAGACACTGCGGAAGGTACTGAAATACAAGTTGCGGGAGCGGTTCGGCGGGGCATGACCCCAGCGCCCTGCCACTCCCCCACGAGGACGGACCGATGGAACTCAGCCGCAGACACCTCATACTCGGCGCCGCCGCGCTCTCCACCACCGCGCTGCTGCCGAACGCCGCGCACGCCGCCGTGCGGACCCGCGCGAGCGCGGACCCGGCCGACTGGATGGCCTCGCTGCCCGACAGCCGCTCGCTGCTGCGCATGACCATCCCCGGCACCCACGACTCCTGCTGCACCGACCCGCTCAACGGCACCGAGTGGTCGCACACCCAGAACTGGGGCCTGACCCAGCAGTTGCAGGAGGGCATCCGCTTCTTCGACATCCGCGCCAACGGGCTCCAGGGCCACCTGAACGACGCGTTCGGGATCTACCACGGCGCCTTCTACCAGGGCATGACGTTCGGCGATGTGCTCATCCAGAGCGCGGCCTTCCTGGACAGCCACCCGGGCGAGGTGCTGCTGATGCGGCTCAAGAAGGAGAACGGCACCAGCAACGACGTCGGCGCCGGATTCAAGGACGTCCTCAACGTCTACCTCGACCAGAAGGGCTGGCGGTCCCGGTTCTGGCTGGCCGACCGGGTGCCCACGCTCGGCGAGGCGCGCGGGAAGATCGTGCTCATCGCGCAGTTCGACAACGACTGGCCGGTCCTGCAATGGCCCGGCGGCGACAACGACTTCCTGTCCAACCAGTACATCCGGCTCCAGGACGTCTACCAGGGCCTGGCCTGGCCGTCGAAGAAGACCGCCAAGGTCACCCAGCAGTTCGACAACGCGTACAACGACCAGAACTCGGCCCAGCTCTACATCAACTTCACCAGCTACGCGGGCGGCGGCTGGCCCAAGGTCAACGCGGACGCGATCATGCCCGGCGTGCAGAGCTATCTGAACGCGCGCCTCGGCCAGCAGACCCATCTGGGCGTCGTCCCGATGGACTTCCCCGACTTCCACTCGGACACGCTGCGCACGCTGATCGACTGGAACTGGCACTGACGTCCCGCCCGGTCAGGACAGGGTCGTGAAGTAGGCGGCGAAGGCGGCCACCGCGTCCGGTTCGGTGATGCGGCCGTCGCCGTCCCCGTCCAGGGCCGCGGCCACGGCCGCCGCGACCTTGGGCGACACCCCGAACGCCCGCAGCGCACGCTCGGCGTCGGCCACGGACACCGTGCCGACGCCGGCCGTGTCGGCCACCGCGAACGCGGCGTGCAGGAACGGCCGGGCGAGCTCGGTGAACCCGCTCGTGCGGTCGTGCAGCCGTTTCAGCGCTCCGCCCCCGAACTCCCGCCGCGTCACCCGCTGGTCGCCGTCCACGTCCGCGATCCCGGCCAGGCCCTGCCACAGCTCCTCCGCGCCGCCGTACAGCGCCTGCCCCTTGTCGCAGCGGGCGGTGGTGCCGAACTCGGCGAGCAGGGCGGCCGCCGCCGTCGAGAAGTCCTCGCGGTCGATCCAGCCGTTGCCGTCCTGGTCGAAGGAGGCGAAGCGGGCGGCGACCCTGCGCTCGTACACGGCACTTTCGGGACTGTCCATACTGTCCATCCCCGGAGCGTACGACCCGGGGCGGCCGCATGAAGGGGATACGGGCACCCGGGGCGTCGTCGCCGGGTCACGCCTTACGCGGAGAGCGGCTCGGCCAGGTCGTCGGCGGCGGAGCCGACATCGCCGTACACCTCGAAGAGGCGGCGCACCCCGAGGGCGGCGAGGACCTTGTTCACGTGGGAGCCGTCCGGGGCGCCGCGCGCGGGCAGGATCAGCCGCAGCCTCCCTTGGCAGGAGCGCATCAGACGGCGGGCCGCGATCAGCACGCCCACGCCCATGGAGTCGCAGAACACCACCCCGGAAAGGTCCAGGACCAGATCGTGGCGGCCCTCGGCGACCACGGCGTGCACCTGCTTGCGCAGCCTCGGCGCGGTCACCAGGTCCAGTTCGCCGTGCACCCGCAGCACGGTCCACGTGCCCCGCACGACCTCGTTCACCATCAGCGTCACGCCGCCGGCCCCTCTCTGTGCTGCCCGGCCCCCTCCGTGCGCGGCTGCCCCGACGCGCTCCCGCGAAACCCGGCCTTTACCATCACCTGGCGTTGCGGGGGCGTACTTAGCGCAAACCAACCTGCATTGTCAGCCCGTCGCATTACATTCGTAGATACACAAGGACGGGCGCACAGGGGCACAGCGGGGAACGACAGGGTTGGGGAGCCTATGCCGAAGGACGCACCACCTCGGTGGGACCGCCGGATGCAGCAGCGGCTCGCGCGCGGGGAGGCGGCCGCTCTCGGCGAGTTCTACGACCGGTTCGCCTCGCTGGTGCACAGCCTCGCCCACTGTGTGCTCGGCGACGAGGACGCGGCGGACCAGATCACCCGCGAGGTCATCGGCTACGTGTGGGAGAACCCGGACGCCTACGACCCCAAGCAGGGCTCGATGCGCTCCTGGGTCGCCAAGCTCACCCAGTGCCAGGCCGTCCAGCGGCTCCGCCAGTCCGAGGCGTCCTCGTACGAGGAGAACGGCGGGGGCTCCACCGAGGAACTGGAGCAGAAGGTGCGGCGGGCCTCGGTGGCGGCCCGCGCCGACTACATCGTGACGTCGATGCCCGCGCCGCTGCGCGCCGCCCTCGAACTGGCCTATTTCCAGCGACGCGACTACCGGCAGGCCGCCGCCGACCTGAGCATCACCGAGGACGAGGCGCGCCGGCGCCTGCGGCTCGGCCTGCAACTGCTGTCCACGGCCACCATCCGGCCGCCGGAAGGAGCCGCGCCGCCCGGATACGGTCGGGCCCTGTGAACGGCCCCCTGGAGCAGGGCGAACCCGCCCCGGACGACGACAACACCCCGCGCATACCGGCACCCCGGGCGGCGGGCGACGACCTGGCGAGCGGCGGCCGCCGGGGCGGCTCCGGCATGTTCGTGCCCGGACCGCGCGAGGGTAACCGTTTCCCCGAGCCGGACGCGGATGCGGAGAGGGATACGGATCCGCGGGCAGTGGCAGATGACCCCGAGCCGGAGTCGGATCCGGAGCCGGAGGAGCCTGCTGCCGAGGTCCCGGCACCGGAGCAGCCCGCCGCCAAGGGCCCCCTCCCCGGCTCCGGCCCGCCCTCGCACACCGTGCTGAAGTCGCTGCTCGGGGCCTGGGCGCTGGCCGCGTGCTCCGCCGAGGAGACCGATGCCGTCGAGGCGCACCTCACCGAGTGCGCGCCCTGCGCCGAGGAGGCGCTGCGGCTGCGGGACGCGGTGGGGCTGCTGCAGGCCGAGCGCAGCCTCGATCTGGACCCGCTGCTGCGCTCCCGGGTCCTGGAGAACTGCCTGGGCCGGCGCCCGGCCCGCATCCCGGTGCCGCTGTGGGCGGCCCCGTACGACGCGGAGACGGCCCGGCTGGACGCGCTGCTCAATGACTTCGGGGACGCCGAGTGGCACGCGCCGGTCCGCCTGAAGTGGTTCGAGCAGGAGCGGCAGGTCGGCCGGCGCACGACGGTCGCCGGGGTCATCGGACACCTGATGGCCGTCGACGCGCTGGTCGCGACCGCCCTCGGTCTGGAAGACCCGGTGCCGCTCGACCCCGAGGATGCGGCGGCCGGACCCACCGCACGCACCGAGGCGCTGTGGCGGACCGGTCCGTACCCGCTGACCCGCACGGTCCGCGAACCCTGGCGCGACCAGTCCCACGCGCTGCTGCGCACGGTCTCGTTCGCGGGCCGCGGAGTGGCCGAACTGGCCGTACCCTACGGGGAGTTCGCGCTGCCGCTCCAGGACGCGATGCTCGACCGGGCCTTCGAGTGCTGGATCCACGCGGGCGACATCACGGAGGCGGTGGACTATCCGTACGACCCGCCGTCCGGGGCGCATCTGCACCGGATGATCGACCTGGCCGCGCGGATCCTGCCCGCCGCCCTGGCCGACCGCCGCCGGGCCGGGCTCGCCGCGCCCGCGCGGGGCCTGGTCGCCGCGGGCTCCCCGGGCCGTTCCCTGCGCCTGGAGATCGAGGGGGTGGGCGGCGGCGACTGGCACATCGCGCTCGACTCCCCGGCCGCCGTCGCCTCTCCCGAGCACGAGGTGGCCCATGTGGCCCTGGACGGCGTCGAGTTCTGCAAACTGGCCGCGGGCCACGTGCCGCCGCACGAGGCGGCGGTGGGCCAGCTCGGCGACCGGGAGGCGATCAGAGACGTACTGTTCGCGGCGGCGTCACTGAGCCGGATGTAGTGGCGGGGGGGCTGGGATTTCAGCCGGCCCGCACTACGCGAACACGACCGTCCGGCGCCCGTTCAGCAGAATGCGGTGCTCGGCATGCCACTTGACCGCCCGCGCCAGCGCCTGGCACTCGACGTCCCGGCCGATCGCGACGAGCTGCTCCGGCGTGACCTCGTGCCCGACGCGCTCGACCTCCTGCTCGATGATCGGCCCCTCGTCGAGGTCGGCCGTCACGTAGTGCGCGGTCGCGCCGATGAGCTTCACACCGCGGGCGTGCGCCTGGTGGTACGGCTTGGCGCCCTTGAAGCTCGGCAGGAACGAGTGGTGGATGTTGATGATCCGCCCGCTGAGCTGCTTGCACAGGTCGTCGGAGAGCACCTGCATGTACCGCGCGAGCACCACCAGCTCGACCCGCTCCTCTCGCACCAGGTCGAGCAGCCGCGCCTCGGCGGCCGCCTTCGTGTCCTTGGTGACCGGAATGTGATGGAAGGGCACGCCGTAGGAGGCGACGAGCTCGGCGAAGTCGGTGTGGTTGGAGACGACCGCGGCGATCTCCACCGGCAGCGCGCCGATCTTGGAGCGGAACAGCAGGTCGTTCAGGCAGTGCCCGAACTTCGACACCATGAGGACGATCCGCATCCGCTCCTCGGGGCGGTGGATCTGCCAGTCCATCTGGAAGGAGTCGCCGACGGCCGCGAAGCTGGCGCGCAGCTTCTCGATGGTCACCGGGGCCTCGGCCGAGAAGTGGACCCGCATGAAGAAGAGACCGGTGTCGCGGTCGCCGAACTGCTGACTGTCCTCGATGTTGCAGCCCGTGATGTACAGGTAGCTCGACACGGCATGCACGATGCCCTGTTTGTCCGGACAGGAGAGCGTGAGGACGTACTGGTCGGTCATCCAGGCAGGATGCCACAACCGGACACCCCCGCAGCCCCCCGCCCAGAATCCGGACCTCAGGCCGAGCGGGTCAGGATCCTCAGCACTTCGAGGGAGCGCGGCGGAGCGTCGGGGTCCTCGCCGTCACCCTGCGCGAGCCGTACGTGCGCCTCACGCGCCGCCTGTACGGCCTCGGGCCAGGCGGGGTGGGCGAGATAGGCGGAGACCGGGGCGTCGGCGCCGACCTGGTGCATGATGCGCAGCACCCGCAGCACCGCGAGGTCGACGAGCGCGGCCTCGCCGGAGTCCCGGAAGATCGTGCCGACGTACTTCTCGGCGGACCAGCTGTCCAGCCAGGTGTCCTCGACCAGCCGGTACACGGCGTCGGTGACGTCTCCGAACCCCTCGCGCCCGGCCAGCCAGGTCTCCTCATGGAAGACCGGGTCGGAGAGCATGTGCAGCGCGGACCGTACGTTCGTACGCCAGCGCCACCACGGCATGTCATTCAACGGCATGCCGCCCATGGTGGAGGAGCGACGGCCGCGACGGGAAGAGCCTGCTGTACCTTGCTGCACGTTTTCGATCGTACGTTCCCCTCGCCCGCCGCCCGACCGGGCCCCGCAATTCACCTGTACGTCACCGTGCGTTGACGTTTGCTCACTTCCCCGTTACCCGCGGGGCGGAAGTGTGTGGGCACATGACCGGTAACGGATGGCAGCGTCCTCGGGATTCTCGGCGCTCGACCCGGCTCCACCGCTCGTTCGGCACGAAGGCCACCGTGTTCGCCACGTGTTCGGCGGTGGGCGCCGGCCTCCTGACCGGTTGCGGTGTGCTTCCTGGAGTCGCGGGGGGCTCCAGGGAGCCCATCACCGTCATGACGTGGGCCCCCGACGGCACCGGGGCCACCAACGCCCCCGGCATGCCCGCCATGGCCAAGGCGTTCGCCCGCTGGGCCAACGCCAACGGCGGCATAGGCGGCCACGAGCTGAACGTCATCACCTGCAACGAGTACAACACCGCGACCGGCGCGTCGGACTGCGCACACCGCGCGGTGAAGGAGAAGGCGGTCGCCGTCGTCGGCTCGTACAGCCAGTACGGCAGCGCCTTCATGGCCCCGCTGGAAGCGGCCGGCATCCCCTATCTCGGCGGCTACGGCATCTCCGACCAGGAGTTCACCAGCGCGCTGTCCTATCCCGTCAACGGCGGCCAGGCGGCGCTGATCGCGGGCAGCGGCCGGCAGCTGGCGCCCGACTGCGAACTGGTGTCGCTGGTGCGCCCCGACACCATCTCCGGCGACATCCTGCCGGACCTGCTCGACGCCGGGCTCGTCGCCGCCCACCGCAAGCCCGCCACCGACATCCGTACGGCCGACGACGCCAGCGACTACACCGCGCAGGCCCAGCGCGCGCTCACCGAGGCCGGGGCGGATCCGGCGCTGGCGGTCCGGCTCGGCCGGAAGGCGGCCGCGGAGAAGGCGCAGAAGGGCTGTGTGACGGCCGTGCTCGGCGACCGCACGGAAACGTTCTTCGACTCCTTCAGGCGGGTGGAGAGCGACGACCAGAAGGTGCGGGTGGCCTCCGTCATCGGCTCGGTGGGCCAGCCGCTGATCGACCGCACCGGCGGCAAGGACGGGCCCTTCGAGGGGGCGTACGTCACCGGCTGGTACCCGGAGGCCGACGATCCGCGCTGGGATCCGATGAAGAAGGTCATCAGCCAACAGGCCTTCGGGGACGACTCGATCGACGCGGCGGACGCGGGGGTGCAGACCACCTGGATCGCGTACACGGTCCTGAAGAAGGCCGTCGAATCCCTCGGCCAGGACAGCGTCCGCGCCCCCGATCTCGTCCGCGCGCTCAACACGGGCGTCAGCGTGGACACCGGCGGCCTCACCCCGGACCTGCGCTGGCGCTTCGAGGACATGCTGGCCGCCCCGGACTTCCCGCGCATCGTCAACCGCCAGGTGACGTTCCAGGTCGTACGCGACGGCCGGCTCGTCTCCCTGCGGAAGGGCTTCACGGATGTGAGCGCGACGCTGGAGGACACGGCCGCCAACGGCTAGCCGGACACCCCCCGGGCGCGGGCCCTCAGAGCTGGGTGGCGCCGCGCTTGGTGAGGTTGTACTTCGTGGCGATGCCGTTCCAGATGCCCGAGGCCTCCTGCTTGGCCTTGGTGGCGTCACCGCTCGCCTTGTCGCCCTGGCCCGCGTCCTTGTTGCGCTTGGCGTGGCCGTCCTTGCAGTTCTTGCCCTTGTCGCCGGCCACCGCGTCGGCCCACGCCGCGTAGTGGTCGTCGGCGGCGGCCGAGGCCTGCCAGGCCTTGGTGAGGTCACCGGACAGCTTGTCGTGGTCCGGCAGCTTGTCGAGCGAGAGCTGGCCGAGCCGGGTCACCAGGTCGCCGCGCTGCTTGGCGGCGCCGCGCAGTGCCGCGGCCGCCTGGTCGAGCTTGTCGCAGGCGCGGATCTCGGCGACCGCGCCGATCACCGCGTCCCGGCTGCTGCCGCTGTCGGCGAGCACCTTGTCGAGGGCCTCGGCCTGCGCCTTGGCGGGGTCCGCGGCTCCGTCCTTGGCGCCGCCGCCGTCGCCGGCGGCGGGCGAACTGACGCCCGCGGGCTGCTGATCGGCCTTCTTGGAGCCGCTGTCGCCGCCGCCGCTCAGCAGCGCGCCCGCGCCGAGCCCGATCACCGCGCAGCCGACGACGACGGCCGCGATCAGACCGACCGGCGACTTGCGCCGGGGCGCCTCGGGCTCGTACCCGGACTGCTGCCCGGCGGGCTCCTGGAAGGCGGGTGCCGCCGCGAACTGCGGCTGCGGCTGGAACTGCTGCGCCGGGGCCTGCGGCGGCTTGTAGGGCGCCTGCTGCTGCGGCCGGTTCAGCGGTACGGACGGCTGGAAGCGGGGCAACTGCTGGGTCTCGCCGCCCGGTTGCGGCGGACCGTCCGCCCGGAAGAGGCTGTCGAACTCGGCGGGGGGCTGCCGGTCACCCGGCGCGCCCGGCCGTATCCCGTACGGGGCGTCCTGCGGCGCCGGGGGCACCGGCGGCAGGACCTGGGTCGGATCGGCGCCGACGGGGCCCGGTCCGCCGAGGAACCGGGCCGCCTCACCGGCGTTCTCCGGCGGCAGCGCCCCGGGCCCGCCGGCCACCGGAGCGATGAACTGGGTCGCCTCGGCATCGCCGCCACCGGCCCGCACGGGAGCGAGGTACTGCGTGGCCTCGCTGCCCTGGCCGCCCGGTATAGGAGCTATGTACTGCGTGGCCTCGCTGCCCGAGATCCCCGGGCCGCCCGGCACCGGGGCGATGAACTGGGTCGCCTCCGCGTCCCGGCCCGCGTTCTCGGGCGGCAGGGGCCGGCCGAAGGTCTGCGGTCCCTGCGGCTGCGCGGCGGGGGGCGGCTGGGAGGCCTGGCCCTGGGGGCCCCACGGGCGGTCCCAGGGCTGGGCCCCAGGAGGCGCGGGCAGCGGCTCCCCGGCGCGCGGGCCGCTTCCGTCGGCGGGCAGCACGACACCCTCGTGCGCGGGCCGCACAGCCGGATGCTGCGGCTCGTCACCCTGTCGGCTCTGCGTCACCGGAACTCCTGTACGTGGACCTCGTGGACCTTCTCAATCGTCGGTTCACGCTACCGGGTCCCCCCACGCCCTTGCCAAGCCCTCCCTCACCTCGGTCCCGGGCCGGGTTCAGCCGCAGGTCCTCAGGCCGCCTGGGCCTCCATGCGCTCGCCGAACTCCCGCACCGCGGGCTCGTTCCCGTACGGCTCCAGGCGCTCCTGGAGGTCGTCCAGGTAGTCCGCGCCCCGGTTGGAGCGCACGGTGGACAGCAGCTCCACCGCCCGGGTGCCCGTCGCGCACGCCTCCTCGACCTCGCGCTGCTGGACCTGCGCGGTGGCGAGCAGGATGAGGCCGATGGCGCGCCGCCTGGCCCGCGTCTCGGGATGTCCGGCCAGCGACTCCTCGGCCCGCCGGGCGGCGGCCTCCGGCTGGCCCAAGTCCCGGTGGCAGTGGGCGAGTTCGTCCGCGAGGTAGGCGTGGTCGAAGTGCGCGATCCACGCCGGGTCGTCGCCGGAGCCGTCCGCCGCCGCGTCCATCGCGGTGAGCGCCCGGCCCGCCACCGCCTGGCAGGTCCGCGCGTCGCCGAGCAGCGCGTGCCCGCGCGCCTCGGCCGCGTAGAACATCGCCTCGGCCCGCGGGGTGACCCGGCCGCGCGCTCCCTCCTGCGCGGCCCGCGCCAGCTGGGCGATCTCGCGCGGGTTGCCGAGCTGGGCGGCGAGGTGGCTCATGGACGCGGCCAGGACATATCCCCCGTATCCCCGGTCGTCGGCGGCCTGGGCTAGCCGCAGCGCCTGGATGTAGTAGCGCTGGGCGAGGCCGGGCTGGCCGGTGTCGACGGCCATGTACCCGGCGAGTTCGGTGAGCCGGGCCACCGCCGCGAACAACTGCCGCCCCACGGACTCCCGGTAGGACCCGGCGAGCAGCCCGGACACCACGCTGTTGAGGTAGTGGACGACGACCGGCCGCACGTGCCCCGCCCCGAACCGGTGGTCCAGCTGCACGAGGGCGTCGGTCATGGCGCGTACGGCCTCGACGTCGGCCGCGCCGACCCGCTGCCCCGCGCTGCGCGCGACCTGGCTGTCGGCGCCGGTGATCAGCCAGTCCCGGCTCGGCTCGACCAGCGCCGAGGCCGCCACGGTGGAGCCGGACAGGAAGTCGCGGCGCCCCACGTCGCTGCGCCACAGCTCGCAGACCTGCTCGATCGCGCCGAGCACGGTGGGCGAGAACTGGAGGCCCACCCCCGTCGCGAGGTTCTTGCCGTTGGCCATGCCGATCTCGTCGATGGTGACCGTACGGCCCAGCTTGCGGCCCAGCGCTTCGGCGATGATGCCCGGCGCCCGGCCCCTGGGCTGCTGCCCGCGCAGCCACCTCGCCACCGACGTCTTGTCGTAGCGGAGGTCGAGGCCCCGCTCCGCGCCGACCATGTTCACCCGCCGGGCGAGCCCGGCGTTGGAACATCCGGCTTCCTGGATGAGCGCCTGCAGCCGTTCATTGGGCTGGCGGGCGACTAGAGGCCTGGCTGCCATGAGAACCCCCTGAGGCGGCAGTTGATCACTACGGTGATCACTGCCCTGCGAATATGCAGAGAAACGAGGAGAATCCGGAAAATGGCGCCATTGCCAGCATTCCCGTGAGCTTCCCCGGCATATGGCTACCCTGCCGCCGACACGCAGCCGCACGCGCGCCCCCGTCCATGCACCCATGCGCCCCATATGCAGGACCGATACCGCTGATCCCGCGCTTCCCGCGCCCGTAACCCTCGGTGGTGGCGGGAGTTGAGTCCGTCGTGGAAGAAACCATCACAGGCACCGGCACGGGTACGGAATCCCCCCTGATCCCCAAGCAGCGCGGCGAACAGCTCCTGGACAGCGCCGTACGGTACGCGGAGGAACGGCACTGGGACGTGTTCCCCGGCACCTCCCTGGAGGCGGACGAGGGTGTCGAGCGCTGCTCGTGCGGTGACACCGCGTGCCCGAAACCGGGTGCGCACCCGGCCCGGCCGGACTGGGCGACCCAGGCCACCGGAAGCGCGGTCGCCGCGCGCCGCCTGTGGTCGAAGCAGCCCCGGGCCTCGATCCTGCTTCCCACCGGGCGTACCTTCGACGCCATCGACGTACCGGAGTCGGCCGGGTTCCTGGCGCTCGCCCGCATGGAGCGCATGGAGCTGACGCTCGGCCCGGTCACCTGCACGCCCGACCGCCGGATGCTGTTCTTCGTGCTGCCGGGCGCGGGCGCCAAAGTCCCGGATCTGGTACGCAAGTTGGGGTGGACGCCCGCCGCGATCGACCTGGTCACTCGGGGCGAGGGCGACTACGTGGCGGCGCCCCCGACCCGGGTCGGGGGGCACGGGGCGGTGCAGTGGGCGCGCCGCCCCACCCCCGCGAACCGCTGGCTGCCGGACGCCGAGGAGCTGATCTGCCCCCTCGCCTACGCCTGCGGCCGCGAGGCCGCGGCGGCCAGAGCCCGCCGCCCCTAGGCCCTGGCGCGAGTGCCACCCCCGGCTCCTATGGTGTCCAGGTAAGCACCATCACGGGGATGAGAGGCACCACCATGCCGGACCAGGCATTCGAAGGAACGGCGGACACCGCGGGCGGGGCGCGTACGGCGGCGCCCGCCGTACGCGTTCAGGGGCTGTGGAAACGCTTCGGTGAGCAGATCGCGGTCGCGGGGATCGATCTGGAGCTGCCCGCGGGCAAGTTCATCGGTCTTGTCGGCCCGAACGGCGCGGGCAAGACCACCACGCTGTCCATGGTGACGGGGCTGCTCAGGCCCGATCAGGGCACGGTGGAGGTGGCCGGTCACGACGTGTGGCGCGATCCGGTCGCCGTGAAGTCCCGCATCGGGGTGCTGCCCGAGGGCCTGCGCCTGTTCGAGCGGCTCTCGGGCCGTGAACTCCTCGCATACTCCGGCCGGTTGCGCGGGCTGCCCGGCGCCGAGGTCGACAAGCGGGCCGCCCAGCTCCTGGACGTACTCGACCTCGCGGGCGCCCAGCACAAGCTGGTGGTCGACTACTCGACCGGCATGCGCAAGAAGATCGGCCTGGCCTCGGCCCTGCTGCACAACCCCGAAGTCCTGTTCCTGGACGAGCCGTTCGAGGGCGTCGACCCGGTGTCCGCGCAGACCATCCGCGGCGTCCTGGAGCGCTACACCGCCTCCGGCGCCACCGTCGTCTTCTCCAGCCACGTCATGGAGCTGGTCGAGTCGCTGTGCGACTGGGTCGCCGTGATGGCCGCGGGCCGCATCCGCGCCCAGGGCACCCTGGCCGAGGTGCGCGGCAGCGCCACCTCGTTGCAGGACGCCTTCCTCGAACTCGTCGGCGCGAACGGCCGCGACGCGGGCGACTCGCTGGACTGGCTGGGCGGCGGTACCCGATGAGCACCTCCGCCCTCGCCCCGGTCTTCGTACGCCTGAAACTGTCGCTGCTCAGGAACGGACTGCGGCAGTCCGGTGGCCGCCGGGCCGCCTACATCACCTCGGCGGTCCTGGCCCTGCTCTTCGCGGCGCTGCAACTGCTCGGCCTGATCGCGCTGCGCGGCAACGCGCACGCGGGCACCGTGACCGTGCTGGTCGTGGCGCTGATGGCGGCCGGCTGGACGGTGATGCCGCTGTTCTTCCCGAGCGGCGACGAGACCCTCGACCCGACCCGGCTCGTCATGCTGCCGCTGCGACCGCGCCCGCTGGTCGGCGCGCTGCTCGCGGCCTCCCTGGTGGGGATCGGGCCGCTGTTCACGCTCTGCCTCGTCCTCGGTTCGGCGATCGCGGTCGCGCACGGGGCCGGCGCGGCCCTGACGGCGGTCCTCGCCGTGCCGCTCGCGCTGCTCGTGTGCCTCGCGCTCGCGCGCGCCGTCGCGGCCGCCAACACCCGGCTGCTCACCTCGCGCAAGGGCCGCGACCTCGCGGTGCTGAGCGGTCTGGTGATCGCGGTGGGGTTCCAGTTCGTGAACTTCGGCGCCCAGCGGCTCGGCAACTCCGGCGGGCTCTCCGCCCTCGACCCGGTCGCGAACGTGGTGCGCTGGCTGCCGCCGGCCGCCGCGATCGGCGCGGTCGACTCGGTGGGCGCGGGCGCGTACGGCCGCGCGGTCGCCCAACTCCTGCTCACCGTGGGCGCGTTGGGACTTCTCGTGTACGCCTGGGAGCGCTCGCTGGTGAAGCTGATGACCACGCCGGACGGATCGACGCTCGCCGCGTCCGACGCCTCCCGCAAGGAGTCCTCGGGCAAGGGGCTCACCGGACTGCTCCCCGAGGGCCGCACCGGCACCGTCATGCTGCGTACGCTGCGCTACGCCTGGCGGGATCCCAAGACCAAGGCGGCGTGGATCACTTCGCTCGCCATCGGTCTGATCGTGCCGGTCTTCAACGCCCTCCAGGGCCACGGCACCGTCTACTTCGCGTGCTTCGCGACGGGCATGCTCGGCATGCAGATGTACAACCAGTTCGGGCAGGACACCTCGGCGTTCTGGATGGTGCTGCTGACCATCTCCTCGACCCGGGACGCCTATCTGGAGCTGCGCGCCCGTGCGTTCGCGCTGCTGCTCGTGACGCTTCCGTACACGCTGCTCGTGGCCGTGGTGACGGCCGGCATGCTGGGCGACTGGCCGAAGCTGCCCGAGGTCCTGGGGCTCGCGCTGGCCCTGCTCGGCGCGATGCTGGCGACGGGTTCGGTGGCGTCTGCGACGCTGGCGTACTCGATTCCGCAGGACAGCCGCAAGAACGTGGCGCCTGGGCAGGGCGGCATCGCGTTCCTGTCGATCCTGGGCGGGATGGCGGCGAGCGCGGTGCTGTGCGCCCCGCTGATCGCGCTGGCCGTCTGGCTGCACGTGTCCGGGAACCACGACGCGCTGTGGCTGCTGCTGCCGCTGGGCGCGGCGTACGGGGCGCTCATCAGCTGGGCGGGACTGAAGGTGGCTGCGCCGCGCGCGGCGGCCCGGCTGCCGGAGATCCTGACGGCGGTCAGCACGGGGTGAGCGGCGCTCTCATGGCGTGAGCACCCCGTCGAGGAACGGCTCGATCGCGTTGCGCCAGCCGTTCGGCTGGTCGTAGTGGACGAGGTGGCCGGCGTCGGCCACCTCCGCGTACTGGCCGCGCGGCAGGACCCGGACCATCTCCTGGGACTCCGCGCGGCCCAGCTCGCCGTCCAGACCCCGCACCACGAGGGCGGGGCAGTCGACCTGGGCGAGCTCCTCCCAGTGCGCGTCGTACACCCAGGTCTCGCGGGAGGTCAGCATCTGGCGGCGGGAGAACACCGGGCGCCAGCCGTCGGCGCGCTCGGCCATCACCTCGGCGAAGAACTCGCCCCGGGCGGGGCTGGGCCGCTCCACCCACGGGTCGTCCTCGCCGAACCACTTGCGTACGTCGGCGAGCGTCGCGAACGGCACCGGCCAGGACTTGAACCAGTCCTCCCACTCGCGCTGGGAGGCCGCGCCGAGCGCCGAGGCCCGCATGTCGCAGATGACGAGCGCGCGGACCAGATCGGGGCGTTTGGCGGCGAGCTGCCAGGCGGTGAGGGCGCCCATCGAGTGGCCGATGAGGGTGACGGGGGCCAGGCCCAGCTGTTCGACGGCGGCCTCGGCGTCGGCCACGTAGGCCTCGCGGGTGTACGGGCCGTCGGCGGGCTTGTCGCTGCGGCCGTGGCCGCGCTGGTCGATGGCGACCGGCCGGTGCTTCTCGGCGAGCCAGCGGGCCGTGGAGGCCCAGTGCGAGGCCCGGCCCATCAGCCCGTGGAGAAGTAAGACCCCTGGAGCCCCCTCGGTCTCCGCGCGGGCCTTGGGCTGCTCCGCGAACTCCCAGGCGGCGAGGCGAACCCCGCCGGTCCCTGTCACATCGATGCGCCGCACCATGTGTTCCGGCACCCCCTTCAGCCCCCGACAGCTCCCGAGTGGTCAGTTCCCGGCAGAGTATCGAACCCCTATTCGAAAACTCGCGTCTCTCGCGCAACACCCCTCGTTCGAGTGACCACGCTCAAGGATTGACGCCCTGCGCCGAGGGGAGATCTTCTCCGGGAGGCGGGCCGCTCGGGGAAGACGGTCCGCGGGGGTCGACCCTGGGAGCTCGGGGCTCCGGGTCGACACCGGGGAGGACAGGCCCCGGCGCCGGGAGGCGCCGGGGCCCTGGTCTTTCCGAAGCGGGCGGGCGGCCGAGGACGCAGGGGCAGGCCGGGGCGTCGAAGGTGGTGCGAGTGGTCCGAACGGCCTCATGCCGCCGCCCCCTCCCCTGCCAGTGCGCCTCTCGGGTCATAAGCCTCAAGCCACAGCCTCGCACGCGATCCGCCCGGCCGCTGCCATTCCACCCGGAAACCGGCCTTCCCCGCAACCTTCTCCACACCCTTCGCCAACCACCCTCAACTGCCTTGACAGGAAAGGGCGATGACGGTCCGTTACGAGACGGTGCGGAGCGGGCGAGGGGGCCGGAAGGGGCTCGGACGGATCAGCGCTTGGCGACGAAGACGTGCGAGGCGACGTCCGCGCCGAGCTCGGCGGCCTCGCCGCTGCTGCCCACCAGGACCCCGCCCGGCGACTGCGTCACGCTCACCACGGAGCCGGGCTGCACGCCCGCCCGTCGCAGCGTGTACATCAGCTGGGCGTCGGTCTGGATCGGCTCGCCGATCCGGCGCACGACGACCGTCTTGCCCTCGGGGCCCGGGTCGAGCTCGCCCAGGCTGATGATGCCGTCCTCCAGGAAGGCGTCCGCCTCGGCCTTCTCGCCCAGCTCCTCCAGACCCGGGATCGGGTTTCCGTACGGAGACTCGGTCGGGTGGCGGAGCAGCTCCAGGACGCGGCGCTCGACCGCCTCGCTCATCACGTGCTCCCAGCGGCAGGCCTCCGCGTGCACCTGCTCCCACTCCAGGCCGATGACGTCGACGAGCAGGCACTCCGCGAGGCGGTGCTTGCGCATGACGCGGGTGGCGAGGCGGCGCCCCTCGTCGGTCAGCTCCAGGTGGCGGTCGCCCGCGACCTGCACCAGACCGTCGCGCTCCATGCGCGCCACCGTCTGGCTCACCGTCGGTCCGCTCTGGTCCAGGCGCTCGGCGATGCGGGCGCGCATGGGGACCACGCCCTCCTCCTCAAGCTCGAGGATGGTGCGGAGATACATCTCCGTGGTGTCGATCAGTCCGGACATTCGTGCCCCTCGATGCTCTGACAGAAAACGTCGTGCCGCTGGCCCTGACTCAATACTGACGCATGCCACTGACAACCGTCCCGCGGCGGCCGGGTCGCATCTTGACCCGGTGCCATCCGGAGCCGTATTGACAGGGGAAAGGTCCAGACCGCACCGTGAGCGGCGCACGGTCGTTACCCCACCCCGGAAAGGGTCCTCGGCGATGAGCGAGAGCAAGCTGGCCGGTCAGTTCTTCGACGCCGCGATCGGGCTTCTCCAGCGGGTACGGGACGAGGAGTCGCTCAGCATCGCGGCCGCCGGGGCCGTGATCGCCGACACCGTCCAGGCGGGCGGCCGGCTCTTCGCCTTCGGCGCCGGGCACTCCTCGCTGGCCGCCCAGGACGTGGTCTACCGGGCCGGCGGGTTCGCCCTGATGAACCTGCTCGCGGTGCCCGGGGTGGTCGGCGTCGACGTCATGCCCGCCACGCTCGGCTCCGCCCTGGAGCGGGTCGACGGCCTCGCGGGGGCGGTCCTCGACTCCAGCCCCGCCAGGCCCGGCGACGTACTCGTGATCATCTCGCTGTCCGGGCGCAACGCGCTGCCCGTGGAGATGGCGATGAACGCGCGGGCGCTCGGGCTCAAGGTCATCGGGGTCACCTCGGTGGCGTACGCCGAGAGCATGAAATCCCGGCACGTCTCGGGCACGTTCCTGCGCGACCACTGCGATGTCGTGCTCGACAGCAAGATCGCGGTGGGCGACGCGGAGCTGACCCACGAGGACATCGAGGCGCCCTTCGCACCCGCGTCCACGGTGGTCACCAGCGCGCTGATGCAGGCGACGATGGCCGCCGCCGTCGAGGCGCTGGTGGCCCGTGGCATCGAGCCGCCGCTGCTCCGTTCGGGGAACGTGGACGGGGGCCATGAGTGGAATGGGCGGGTCATGAGTGAGTACCGGGACCGGATCTTTTTCCGGCACTGAGCACGGGGCCGGCGCTGATGCCGAGGTACCGGGGCTCCGCCCCAGACCCCGCTGCTCGAACTAGCTGTTGTCCAGCACCCGCGCCAGATCCACCGCCGCCGCCACCCGTACCGCCACGCTCTCCGCGTACGCCGCGTCCGGGCGTTCGAAGGCCGGGCGGGATGCGCCGCGCAGGAAGGTGAGGACTCCCAGGGTTCGGCCGCGGCTGCGCAGGACCGTGCACAGGGCGTGCGCCGCGTCCGGCGGCCACTGGCGTTCCGCCGCCCAGGTTCCCCCCGCCGTGGCCGCGCTGTCCCGTACGGAACCGGTCCGGTCCACCGCCTGAAGCGCCGGGTGGCCCGGCGGATAGCGCACCGGGATGCCGCCGCCCGCCACCGCCGCGACCGGGCCGGGCGCGCCGGCCGGGGTGGCCGCGGCCCGTACCAGGCGCTCCCCGGCGAGCAGGTCCACCAGCGCGTGGTCGGCGAAACCGGCCAGCGCGAAGTCCAGGTGGCAGTTGGCCGCCTCCATCGGGTCCTCGCACTCGGCGGCGGTCCGCGAGGCGCGGTAGAGCTGGTTGGAGCGAAACCGGAGCCGGTCCGCGTCCTGCTCGGCGAGCTTGGCGTCGGTCACGTCCTGGAAGAGCCAGCCGACCCCGAGCGGAACCGGTTCCTCCGCGAGCGGCGAGGACAGCCGCAGGAAGCCGCTGCGCCAGCAGCGCCGCCGCTCGCCCTCCGCGGTGCGCAGCGTCACCCACAGCTCGGCGGGGCTGCTCGGCGCCCCTTCGGCGAGTACGTGGTGGAGCGCGCCCTCTAGCTCCTCGACGCCCTGGACGATCAGCTCGCCGAGCGGGCGGCCGAGCAGGGTCGCCCGGCCGGTGCCGAGCGCGCGGGCCGCGTAGGAGTTGACGACGGTGGGCCGCAGGTCCACGTCGACCAGGACCACCCCCCAGGAGCCGTCCTCGAACAGGGCCTCGCTCAGCGCGATGGACCGCTCCAGGTCGATCTGCGCGTGCACCTCGCCGAACGCGCAGTACACCCCGGCCGCGGCGCCGTCGGCACCCCGCACGCCCGCCGACTGCGTTCGGACCAGGACGCGGCTGCCGTCCTTGCGCAGCAGGGCGAACTCGTGCACCTGGCGGCCCGGCGCGTCCATCACCGCCATCAGCCGCCCCCGTACCTCCTCGGCGTCGGCGGCCCGTGCCGCCCAGCCCGCGAACCCCCGCCGCCCGACGGCCTCTTCGGCCGGCCAGCCGAGGATCCGCTCGGCCTCGCGGTTCCAGTGGGTGACCACGCCGTCCGCGTCGAACGCGCACAGCGCGGCGTCCATTCCGTCGAGCAGCGCGGCGAGGAGGTCCCCGCCGGGTTCCGGCACGGCCGTGCCCGTGGGCCCGGTGCCGGACCCGTCCGGAACCGGAGCACTGGCGGTCTCACTCCGGGAAGCACTCATCCTGGCACCCCCTGCAGGACGTGGTCGCCGCTTCACGCGGCCGACGCGCGGACTACGCACGTCGGATCATTCAACTCGAACGTGACGCAGCCCACACCGGGTTCCCCGAAATCCCTTGTCCCGTACGGCGGTTACCGGCCTCTGGACACCCCTCCCGGCCGGGCATGCATAGTGGCGTCCATGACATCTCTCGTACGCCACGTCACGATCGACTGCGCCGACACCTATCGGCTCGGCACCTTCTGGGCCGGGGTCCTCGGCGGCACCCTCGCCGAGGACGACCAGGACGGCGACCCCGAGGTGACCGTCAACGCCGACGGGATCGCCCTGCTCTTCATCGCGGTGCCCGACGTCAAGGCGGTGAAGAACCGCGTGCACCTCGACCTCCAGCCGCAGGACCGCAGCCGCGACGAGGAGGTCGAGCGCCTCCGCTCGCTCGGCGCCACCCTCGTCGCCGACCACCGCCGCCCGGACGGTACGGGCTGGGCCACGATGGCCGACATCGAGGGCAATGAGTTCTGCGTGGAGCGCAGCGCCGAGGAGCGGGCGCGCACCACCCGATAAATGGGTTGAGGGCCGTCGGGGGCCTGCCTAATGTGTGGTGCACACGAGAAGGGAGGTGGTTTGACAGATGTATGCAAACCGGACGCGTGAGGTGACTGCGGGCTAACGGCCTGCCGTCTCACTCTGTGCGGGCCGGCATGTCGCCGGCCGAATTCCCAAGCAGTCACCGACCCGCGGGCTCGCCGGTACGTCCGGCCGGCTCCTCTCCGGAGGAACCCGAGCCCGCGGGTCTCTGCATGCCCGCCGGGTTTCGGACGCCGGCCCTCAGGGCGAGAGCCGCTCCACCCGCCAGGCGCCCTCGGCCCGGACGTACCGCAGCCGGTCGTGGAGGCGGTTCTCGTGGCCCTGCCAGAACTCGACGGTTTCGGGCGTGATCCGGAAGCCGCCCCACTGCGGGGGGACCGGGACCTCGCTGCCTTCGGGGTGGCGGGCCGCCAACTCCTCGTAGCGCGCGGTCAGTTCGGCCCGCGAGGCGATCACCGTCGACTGGGCGCTGGCCCAGGCGCCGAGCCGGGAGCCGTGCGGGCGGGTGCGGAAGTAGGCCTCGGTCTCCTCGCGCGCGACCCGGGCCGCGCCGCCCGTGACGATGACCTGGCGGGCCAGCTGGTGCCAGGGGAAGAGCAGCGAGGCGTGGGGGTTCGCGGTGAGCTCGGCGGCCTTGCGCGAGCCGTAGTTGGTGAAGAAGACGAAGCCGCGTTCGTCGTAGGACTTCAGGAGCACCGTACGGGTGGAGGGGCGGCCGTCGGCGGTGGCGGTGGCGACGACCATCGCGTTGGGCTCGTGCAGCCCGCCGGCCACGGCCTCCTTGAACCAGCGGCCGAACTGCTCCATGGGCGTGGCGGCCAGATCCTCCTCCGCGAGGAGGGTGGTGCGGTACTGCTCGCGCATCGCTGCGGGGTCCGGGTCGGTCACGGCAACCATCCTGCCGCACCGCCGCACCGCCGCACCGGCCCGGCGGGGGTGCAGTGTGCCCGCGCGGGCGCGGCACCAACCGTCCAGTGGTGCATTGGGGCGGTGTGCCGGATGTCACGCTTCCCCGTGTCGTCGGGACCCGCCAAACTCTGCGCTGGGCCACTGTGGCCTCCATACACGCGGTGGTCCCGCGGTGGGGTTTCGGCCCGCCGTACGGGGCATCACCGAGGGACCCGGGGCAGCACCGCCCACCCGCAGCCCGTCGCACCCATGATGAGGAGCCGCCTGATGTCCGACTTCGTACCCGGACTTGAGGGAGTCGTCGCGTTCGAGACGGAGATCGCCGAGCCGGACAAGGAGGGCGGCGCCCTTCGCTACCGGGGCGTCGACATCGAGGACCTGGTCGGTCACGTCTCGTTCGGGAACGTGTGGGGGCTGCTGGTCGACGGGGCGTTCAACCCCGGCCTGCCGCCCGCCGAGCCGTTCCCGATCCCCGTCCACTCCGGCGACATCCGGGTGGACGTGCAGTCCGCCCTCGCCATGCTGGCGCCCGTGTGGGGCCTCAAGCCGCTGCTTGACATCGACGAGCGGACCGCCCGCGACAACCTCGCGCGGGCCGCCGTCATGGCGCTGTCGTACGTCGCCCAGTCGGCGCGCGGGCAGGGCCGGCCGATGGTGCCGCAGCGGGAGATCGACAAGGCGCAGTCGGTGGTCGAGCGCTTCATGATCCGCTGGCGCGGCGAGCCGGACCCCAAGCACGTCAAGGCGGTGGACGCGTACTGGACGAGCGCCGCCGAACACGGCATGAACGCCTCGACGTTCACCGCCCGCGTCATCGCCTCGACCGGCGCGGACGTGGCGGCCGCGCTGTCCGGCGCGGTCGGCGCGATGTCGGGGCCGCTGCACGGCGGGGCGCCGTCGCGGGTGCTCGGCATGATCGAGGAGATCGAGCGGACCGGCGACGCCACCGCGTACGTGAAGCAGGCCCTCGACAACGGCGAGCGCCTGATGGGCTTCGGCCACCGGGTCTACCGCGCCGAGGACCCGCGCGCCCGGGTGCTGCGCCGCACCGCGCGCGAGCTGGGCGCGCCGCGCTTCGAGGTGGCGGAGGCCCTGGAGAAGGCGGCGCTGGACGAGCTGCACGCCCGGCGGCCCGACCGCGTGCTGGCGACGAACGTGGAGTTCTGGGCGGCGATCGTGCTGGACTTCGCGGAGGTCCCGGCGCACATGTTCACGTCGATGTTCACCTGTGCGCGGACGGCGGGCTGGTCGGCGCACATCCTGGAGCAGAAGCGCACGGGCCGCCTGGTGCGCCCGTCGGCGCGCTATGTGGGCCCGGGTGCGCGGGACCCGCGGGAGATCGAGGGCTACGCGGACATCACGAATATCTCGGGCTGAGTCGAGTCGCACACTCGGGTGGCGTACCGCACGGTCGCTCGGCGCGACAGCTCCTGACGATCGGCCTAGCGTCGGAATGTCAGATTTACCGCCGGAAGTGGAGTCGACCGTGACCATCGTCCGACGCGTGGCCCTCGTGGTCTCGCTCTCCGCCGCCGTGATAGTCCCCGTCGCCGCGATCGCGCAGGCTGCGCCTCGCGTCGCGGCGACCCCTTCTTTCCATGATCGCGATCACGGCGGCGGCTGGCACCACCGGTGGCACCACCGTCACGGCCTGCTGGGCCTGGGGATCGGCCCCCTCTGACCGAGGGCCGATCCGTACGGCACGGGCGCGGGGGGGGCGCGCCGCCGGGCGGGGGGGGGGGGGGGGGGGGGGGGGGGCGGGGGGGGGGGGGGGGGGGGGCCCCCCCCCCCCCGGGGGTCTGGGGCGCAGCCTCAGGGCTCAGCCTTCTCAACCCCGAGTCATGGGCGGGCGGTTGGGCACACTCCTGGGGGTCCGAGGGCGAAGTCCCCGCAGGGGGTGCAGGGGGCGGAGCCCCCGTTGGGGTTCGAGGGGCGGAGCCCCTCGGGGGGTCTGGGGCGCAGCCCCAGGGCTCAGCCTTCTCAACCCCGAGTCACGGGCGGGCGGGTGGGTAAACCCCCGGGGGGCCGGGGGTGGAGCCCCCGAGGGGTCGGGCCTTCCCAACCCCGAGTCACGGGCGGGTGGGTGGGCAACCCCCCCGGGGCGGAGCCCCCCAAAGGCCCCCACCCCGCGCAGCGCGTCTCACCGGCCCCCGGCGAAGAACAGCCCCGCCACCACCAGCGCCAATGCGCCCGCCAGCGCGGCGACCACCGCCGAGGACGTCAGAACGTACACACCCCCAATGCTCGCCGTCACGCCATTGACCAGTGCCACGACCTCCGTAGGACTGGGGCGCTTCACACGCTTCGCACGCTTCACGCGTACGGAGCCGGAACGGGACTTGCGCCTCATCACTGCCTCACCTCTCTGCGGAGCGGGTCGGGTTGAGCGGGTTTACAGAGAGGTGGCCGAAGACCCCCCACCCCGTGCAACCGCCCATCCGTGCAACCGCGTTGCGCCCCAACCCCCTCCGGGCACACGGGAGTTGACCCCGCCAACGAAATCCGCCCCGCCGCGCAGCGCATTGCACGGATCCGCCCCCCGCCGCCCCCTATAGGTGACCAACCATCAAGGAGGTGGCCGCGTGAGCCCCGGTCCGGTGGATTACGACGACTTCTTCCGCGCGGAGTTCCCAAGGACCGTCCGCTACCTGATGCGGGCCGGAGCCGCCTTCGAGGAGGCCGAGGACTCCGCGCAGGAAGCCATGAAGGCGCTTGTGCACAAGTGGCCGGGGTGCGAGCACCCCGTCGGCTGGGTCCGCACCACCGCCTGGCGCGCGTACCTCAGGAAGGCCGAACGCGACCGCAAGCGCGTCGCCCTGGAGTCCCTGAACGCCCGCCTCGCACCCCCCGCCCCCCAGCACCACACCGACCACAACCCGGACGAGCACGCCCAGGTGCTGAAGCTCCTGCGCGAACTCCCGCCCCGGCAGCGCGAAGTACTCGCCCTCGCCCTGGACGGCTACGGCACGGACGAGATCGCCGAGCTCCTCGACCTGAAGCCCGGCACCGTCCGCAGCAACCTGCGCCACGCCCGCGCCGCCCTGCGCGGCGCCCTGGAAAACCACCCCGAAACCGACCCTCACCCCCAAGAAGGAGGTCCGCATGCCCAGCAGGGATGAGCAGGGTCTCGCGACAAGCCGGCCCCATCCGCAGGCCCCCGCCCCGGGAGACGCGGTCCTTCAGCTGCACCCGGCCTTCGACCGCTTCCTGCGATCCGTCGACACCGAGGTCGAGAGCAGGATCACCGACGACGAGCTGGAACACCGGCTGCGCCAGATCAAGGAGACCCCGGCCGTGCACGGGGCCCCGCCCCCGCCGCCCCGCGTCCACGAGCTGGCCACCCGCGTGGAGTGGGCCGCGTACGGCTACCACGTCGTACGACTCTGGCTGACCGCCATGGCGGCGGCAACAGGCCACCACGCGGCCGCACTTGGCCGGGACGACATAGACCCCCTCGCCGTCGAGACCGTCGCCCGCGCCGTCAACAGCTTCCGCGACCGGACCGTACGCCCGGACCGCCTGCCGGAACCGGCCGCCGCCGGGCCCGAGCCGAGGGCGGAGTTCCTCGCGGAGTGCGTGCGCCACCTGCCGTACGCCCAGCGCAGCCGCAGGCTGATGGGCGAGCACATCCCGTACGACGAGTTCGAGGACGCGGACGAGGTGGAGATCGTTCAGGCGCTGTACGGCTGCGTGGCCCCCGGTCGCGCGGACACCCTGCGCCGGGTGGCCGGTGAGGAGGACTGGCCGGGCCAGACCGAGGAGGTCATCACGCTCACCCCGATCGCGATCCGCGCCGCCGCCCAGCGCTACCCCGAGGCCGTCGACCCCACCTCCATGCCCTGAACCACCCCGCGCAAGGTGACACATGAACGCGAACGACGACGCCAAGGTGCGGCAGATACTCCGCCGCAGTTACGAACTCGACCACGGGCACTTCGCGATCGGCATCGAGATCCAGCCCTACAAGCTGGTCGGTGTCCTCGCCGAGACCGACGGCAGAGTGATGGCACGCTCGCGCCGGGACCTGACCGACATGGACCCGGACGAGGTCGTCAAGCACGCGGCCGAGCTGGCCGGGCAGTTGGCGGCGGCCCGGCTCGGCTGCGGGTTCCCGAGGAGCAGACTCTGTCTCGGCGTGCAGGTCGGCGGTCCCGTCGACCCGGACACCGGCATGGTCCTGCACCTCCTGAACGCGCCCGACGACAGGGGCAGGGACCGCCCGCCGCCCTACGAGTGGGTGGACTTCCCGCTCGGCCCCGAGCTGGCGTCCGCGTTCGGCTGCGCCACCGCCCTGGAGAACGACGCGCACGCCTTCGCCGCGTACGAGCAGCGGCTCGGCGTGGGCGCCGAGTGCGCGACGTTCGCGGTCATCCTGATCCGTGACGGCGTGGGAGCGGGCGTGGTCGTGCGCCGTGAACGCCTCGCCGTGCCCATCGAGTTCGGGCACTTCCAGGTGTGGCCGCGCGGGCGGGCCTGCGACTGTGGGATGCGCGGCTGCATCGAGAGCCAGCTCGGCAACCGCGCCATTCCGGCGGTGGTCAAGGAGCGCACCGGACGCGAGCTGGACGGACTGGAGGCGGCCATAGCGCTCGCCGACGGCGGCACCGCGCAGGCCAACGAAGCGATCGCCGCGTTCCGCAAGGCCGGGGTCTCGCTGGCCCGGGGCATCGCGACGCTGCTCACCACGTTCGGGCCGAGCCAGATCGTCATCTACGCCGCCAAAGATCTCATCACCGAAGGACCGGGCCACCGCGCGGCCAACGCCTTCCTGCGCGCGCTGCGGAACTTCCCCGACCACACCTTCCAGATCAGCCGCAAGTGTCACATCGTCACCAAGCCGCTGGACGCCGTACGGGGTGCGCAGGGCGCCGCTCTGATCGCGCTGCAGAACTGCTTCGGCATCCAGCTCCAACCTCGCTAACCCCCGCTAGGAGCACACCGCATGGGCTCTTCTCCCACCCCCCACGAGCGCCCCGCGCGCTCCATCGGGCTCGATGTCGGAGGTACGAAGATCGCTGCCGGAGTCGTGGACGCCAAGGGCCAAGTCCTGGAACGCGTACCGCAGTTGCCCTGCCCGGCGGACGATCCCGAGGCCGTGCTGCGGACGGCGGCCCGGCTCATCGACGGGCTGCGCGACCGCCACCCCGGCGTGGTCGCCCTCGGTGTCGGCGCGGCCGGACTGGTCAGCTGGCCCGAGGGCCGCATCCGCACCGCCCCCAACAGCGCCTACCGCGACCTGCCGTTCCGCCAGCTGCTTGAGGACTCCACCGGCCTGCCGACGGTGGTCGACAACGACGCCAACGCGGCGTGCTGGGCGGAGTACCGCATGGGAAACAGCGCCCCCTACATGGCGTTCGTCACCGTCGGTACGGGTGTCGGCGGCGGGCTCGTCCTGGACGACCGGCTCTTCCGGGGCCGCACCGGCATCGGCACCGAGCTCGGCCACATGATCGTCGACCCGCGCGGCGATCAGCGCTGCGGGTGCGGCACGATCGGCTGCCTGGAGCCTCTTGCCTCGGGCCCCGCACTCGGCCGGTACGGCAGCGCGGCCGCCGCCGCCGACCCGGGCGGGCTGCTCGCCACCCTCGCGGGCGGCCCGTCCCGGGTGACCGGCGAGACCGTCTCGGCGGCCGCCCGCGCCGGAGACCCCACCGCCCGCGCCCAGTTGGCGCGCCTGGGCCGCTGGCTCGGCATCGGCATCGCGACGCTCGTCAACCTCTTCGACGTCGAACTCGTCGTGATCGGCGGCGGAGTGGCCGACGCCGGTGACGCACTCCTCGCCCCGACCCGCCGCAGCTTCGAGCGCTACGTCACGGCCCGCTCCCACCGCCAACTCCCGCCCATCAGGCCCAGTTTGCTGGGCCCCGGCGCGGGCTGGATCGGCGCGGCACTGCTCGCGCTCGACGCCTACGACGAGAACGCGCTGCGCGGCAGCCGCGCCGCCCTCAACTGACCGACGCCAAGAACGCCGTCCACGCCCGGGAAGCGACAGAGAAGGAGGGCCCATCGGCCACCTTCGAGTCGCGGACGTGGACGGCTTGCGGGCAGGGGGCCACCTCTACGCAGTCGCCGCCGCCACTGTCGCTGTACGAGGACTTGCGCCAGGGGAGGGCCACCTCTACGCACTGGCCGCCGCTGTCGTCGCTGTGCGACGACTTGCGCCAGTCAAGCGCCACCTCCAGGCACTGGCCGCCGCTATCACTGCTGTAGCTGGACTTGAACCACCGCAGGGTGTTGCTCATCTCTGCTCTCCTGCCAACTGCTCGATGAGGCCCAGCGATTCGCGAGGACCCAGGGCCTGTGCTCGGATCTTCGCATAGCGCTGGGCGTACGTACTCACCTTTGCAGGGTCGGAGATCAGCAGGCTCTCGTCCTGCGGTTCCAGGTAGACGAGGCGGTCGTGCTCCGGTGTCTCCACCAGAGTGATGCCGCCGCGAGCTCCGGCGTATTCACCGTCCAGACCGCAGTTCAGCGGGACTACATCGAGCGTGATGTTGCGCCTACGCATGCATGCCGCGAGGTGCAGCAGCTGTCCTCGCATAATTTCTGGGCTGCCGATGCCCCTTCGCAGCACCGACTCCTCCACGATCAGCTCGATCGAAGCGACCGGATGCCTGTCGAAGAGCGCCTGCCGTTCCATGCGGGCCTGGACCAGTTCTTCGACCCGGTGCTCAGGCAGCGGGGGGTAGCCCCCACCGATCAACGCCCGCGCGTACTCCTCCGTCTGGAACAGCCCGTTGATGACCAGCGTCTCGTACATCTGGAGCACCACCGCGGTCTGCTCCACGCGCGCGAAGTCCTTGAACTGCTCCGGGTACTTCTCCAGCCGTACGGACGTCCGGGCGTCCTCGAAGATGTCCATTCCGTCGCCGAGGACCCGCTCCAGCTCAACCAGCATCTGGTCGCTGGCGGGCTGGGCCAGGGTTTCCATCGCGCTAACCGCAGCCCCCGAGAATCCGAGCTCGCCTCCCAATTGCTCCTGCGTCCACCCCTTCCGAACGCGCAATTTGCGGGCCAGATTGGCGACCATCTGCGCCGTCGGTCCCGCCGTCACCTTGTTTTCCGCTCGTGCCATTACGATCACGCTCCGACTCAACCGGTCTCAACCGGTCACAACTCAACCCCGCCGAATTCGACTCGCTGCAAGGGGAGTTGGGGCTGGTCAACGGCTGCCCGACGGTCCCCACGCGGCCATGGAAAACGCTAGCGCCGCAACCCGAAAATGTCCTCGTGGATACGCAAAAATACGAAGTAAACCTCAATTGGATCCCGCTCACCGGGCACCAACTCCGAAAAGCGGGCGTGCAATTCGACGCCGTGCGGATCGACGGTGAAGGCGGGCTGCGGACGGCCGATGCGCTGGAGAGGCTGACCGGGGGTGATCCGGGTCCGGTCGTCGCGGAGGCGAACGGGCAGCGGGCAGTGTACTTCTTCGTCGCGCCCGGCAGCACCTCGCACCGGGCCTGGCCCGTCGGGGTCACGCTGTTCAACTCCGGTACGAACAGCGAGAGTTACGTGCCGGTCCCGGCGCTGACGGGGCACACCTGGCCGCTGTGGTGGCGGTGCCTGCCGTCCGGGCCGGAACGGTTCGTGCACACGCTGCTGCTGCGGTCCGTGGTGACGCTGCTCGGTCAGTGGCCCTTCGTGTAGTCGAGGAATTCGGCGGTGCCGAGGGTCTGGCGGTGCAGTCGACCGTCGGGCAGCAGCGTGATGGCGCTGGGCTTTCCGGGGTTGCAGGCGCCGGTCGAGCCGGGGCCGACCTCGGAGGGCCCGATCTGGAGCGGGCCGTCGGGCGATGCGGGTGCCTGTGTCAACTGGGCCCGGAAGACGCAGTGGTAGCCGCTGCCGTCGGCGGTGAGCGTGAGCACCGTGTCGCCGACCCGGCCCGGCTGGATGACCAGGCTCCGGGTGTTGCCGCCCGCGATGGTGGCCGACCAGGTGCCGAGGAACTGCTGCGGTATGCCGTCGGGTATGTCGGGGGACATGGGGTGGCTCGAACTGGCTGTGGGGGAAGGGGAGTTGGGGAGCGGTTGGGCGGCTCCCCGGTCGCCCTGCGGTCCGGGTCCGCCGTTCATGTACGCGTACACCGACCCGCCCGCGCCGACCGCCACCACCAGCGCCACCGCGATCAGCGCCGCCGTGGACCTCGCGCTGCGGCGGAGCGGCGGATCGGGGGCGTACGGGTCGTACACCGGCGGCGGACAGCCGTTCGGGGAGGGCGGCACGGGTGGTGGGGCGGGGGCGGGCGCCGGGGAGTCTGCGGTGGTGTCAGGAGTCTCCGTGTCGAGCAACTGCATGGCGTGGCTGCCCAGTTCGGCCACCAGGGGAGCGGGGAGCCACGGGGCGTCGGGGTCCTCGTGGACGCGTTGCAGGATGCGGTCGGGGCCGGGGCGGTCCGCCGGGTCCTTGTGCAGGCAGTCGCCGATCAGCTCGTGGAGCGACTCGGGTACGCCGTCGAGGTCGGGCGGCTCCTGCGCGATCCGGAACATCAGCGCGTGCACCCCGCTCGCCGCCTCCCCGAACGGCAGCCTGCCGCTCGCCGCGTACGCCAGGACCGAGCCGAGGCAGAAGATGTCGCAGGCGGGGGTGATCTCGTCGCCGCGCACCTGCTCCGGCGCCATGAAACCGGGCGAGCCGACGAGCGCGCCGGTCCGCGTCAGACCCCCGTCGGTGCCGGCCTCCAGAGCGCGGGCGATGCCGAAGTCGATGACGCGGGGGCCGTCGATGGTGATGAGGACGTTGGAGGGCTTGAGGTCGCGGTGGACGATCCCGGCGCCGTGGATGTCCTTGAGCGCATGGGCGAGGCCGCGCGCGAGGATTCGTACGGAACGCTCGGGCAGCGGGCCGTGCGGGCCCGCGACGACGGACTGGAGGGAGGGGCCCGCGACGTAACCGGTCGCGACCCACGGCACGGCCGCCTCGGTGTCGGCGTCGAGCACGGGCGCCGTCCACGGCCCGGCGACCCGCCGCGAGGCCGCCACCTCCTGCCGGAACCGGCTCCGGAACTCGTCCTGCTCGGCGAGCTCGGCCCGCACCAGCTTGACGGCGACCGTACGCCCGCGATCCGAGCGCGCGAGATAGACCTGCCCCATCCCGCCGCCGCCGAGCCGCCCGAGCAGCCGGTAGCCCCCTATCCGCTCCGGATCCCCCGGCCCCAAGTTCCCCGATATCCCGGACATCCCCACGCCGACCGAGCCTCCCGCTCAGAGGTCGTTCAGGTCGTCAGGCAGCAGCTGGAACGCCTTGTGACCCGTGAGCGGCCGCAGAGCGCGGAAGTCCCGGCGGTCAAGCGTCAGGATGCACGCGGTCTCGTACACCTCGGCCAGCACCACGTTCACGGCGTCGGCGAGATCCAGGGTGAGTGCGCTGTAGCGGTCCTGCACCCCGCGCGCCTTGCGCAGTGTGTCGGAGGAGATTTCAGGTACGACCACCCGTAGGGTGCGCTCCTGTTCCAGCAGCCAGTCGTTGACCGCATGCGCTGCCCGCCGGTCGACATTCCGGGTGGTGATGTGCTCGATCTCCATGAAGACGAGCGGGGAGACCACCGTCGCCGAAGCGCGCCGGAGCGCGGTGCGTGCCGCCCCGTGCTCCGGATCCGACACGTTGAGGGCCGCGACCAGGCCCGAGGTGTCGCCGATGACGATCAACGCTCGCCCGCCACCGCGTCACTGACAGCCGCGTCGATGTCCTCCGCCGAGACAGGCCCGCCGAAGTCGACGCTGGGGATGTCCCACTCCTCCTGCCAGCGGCGGGATCGCAGGGCAGCGATGTGGAACGCCTCGCGGAAGTACTCCGCCTCGGACCGTCCCTCACGCTCGGCCGCCTCCTTGATGGCCCGGAGATCCTCTTCGTCGACCATCACCGTCGTCTTCTTCAAAGCCATGGGGTTATGGTACCTCCGCCATAACCCCGTGGGCGGTGTTCTGCGTGTGACCGCCGGGCACCCCGACACCTTGCCGAGCCCCGCGCGCCAACGTGGACAGGGTGGCCATGGCCGGTCCCACCTGGGGCTCCCTACTCTGGGGGCATGACCCCTCAAGGCATCCCCGATCCGCAGGCGGGCGCGGCTGTGAAGGCCGCCGACCGTGCGCACGTGTTCCACTCCTGGTCCGCCCAGGGCCTGATCGACCCGCTCGCCGTGGCCGGCGCGGAGGGGTCCTACTTCTGGGACTACGACGGCAACCGCTACCTCGACTTCACCAGCGGCCTCGTCTTCACCAACATCGGGTACCAGCACCCGAAGGTCGTCGCCGCGATCCAGGAGCAGGCCGCGACGATGACGACCTTCGCGCCCGCCTTCGCGGTGGAGGCGCGCTCGGAGGCGGCCCGGCTGATCGCCGAGCGCACCCCCGGGGACCTCGACAAGATCTTCTTCACCAACGGCGGCGCGGAGGCCGTCGAGAACGCCACCCGCATGGCCCGCCTCCACACCGGCCGCCACAAGGTGATGAGCGCCTACCGGTCGTACCACGGCGGCACCAGCACCGCGATCAACTTGACCGGTGACCCGCGCCGTTGGGCCTCCGACAGCGGCTCGGCGGGGGTCGTGCGGTTCTGGGCGCCGTTCCTGTACCGCTCGCCCTTCCACGCCACCACCGAGGCGGAGGAGAGCGCGCGCGCCCTCAAGCACCTTGAGGACACCATCGCCTTCGAGGGCCCGGCCACCATCGCCGCGATCATCCTGGAGTCGGTGCCCGGCACCGCCGGCATCATGACCCCGCCGCCCGGCTACCTCCTCGGCGTGCGCGAGCTCTGCGACCGGTACGGGATCGTCCTCATCCTGGACGAGGTCATGGCCGGGTTCGGCCGCACCGGCAAGTGGTTCGCCTGCGAGCACTACGACGTCGTGCCCGACCTGATGACCTTCGCGAAGGGCGTCAACTCCGGGTACGTGCCGCTCGGCGGCGTCGCCATCAGCCAGAAGATCGCCGAGACCTTCGAGCACCGACCCTTCCCCGGCGGCCTCACCTACTCCGGGCACCCCCTCGCCTGCGCTGCCGCCGTCGCCACCATCAACGTGATGGCCGAGGAGGGCATCGTCGAGCAGGCCGCCCACATCGGCGCCACCGTCCTGGAGCCGGGACTGCGCGAGATCGCCGAGCGGCACCCCTCGGTCGGCGAGGTGCGCGGCACGGGCGTGTTCTGGGCCCTCGAACTCGTCCGCAGCAAGGAGACCCGCGAGCCGCTCGTCCCGTACAACGCGAGCGGGGCGGACAACGCGCCGATGGCCGCGTTCGGCGCCGCGTGCAAGAAGAACGGGCTCTGGCCGTTCATCAACATGAACCGCACCCATGTCGTGCCGCCCTGCAACATCACCGAGGCCGAGGCCAAGGAAGGCCTCGCGGTCCTGGACGAGGCACTGACGGTGGCCGACGAGCACACTGTCTGAGCCCGTTCGCCACGGGCAGAACCCCGCTCTCCTTTGTCCGGTTTCCGGGCACACCATAGGGTGGCCCGGAGCCGGAGAAGGGGAGCGAGCCATGCCCGCGAGCGGAGCGGTCACCCGCAGCACTCTTCGACAGCAGATAGCGGACGCGCTGCGTGACGAGGTGCTCGCGGGGCGTATGCAGCCCGGAGTGGAATTCACGGTCAAGCAGATAGCCGAGCAGTACGGCGTCTCCGCGACGCCGGTGCGGGAGGCGCTCGTCGACCTCTGCGCCCAGGGCCTGCTCGACTCCGACCAGCACCGCGGCTTCCGCGTGCGGATGTTCTCCGTGGACGACTACAAGGGCATGGTCGAGGCGCGGGCGCTGGTGGTCGAGGGGATATTCCGGCGGGCTGCGGTCCCCGGCTCGCTCGAACCGTACGGAGCGGCCCTCGTGTCCGTACGCCGCCGCGGCGAGGAGGCCGCGCGGGCCGCCCGCAGCGGCGACCTGAACATCCTGGTCGGCTACGACCTGCGGTTCTGGCGGGAGCTCGGCGCACTCGCCGGGAACGCCTACATCTCCGACTTCCTGCACCGGCTGCGCATGCAGAGCTGGGTGTTCGCCGTGCCCTACCTGCGCGGCCACGGCGACCTCAGCGACTGCCTGTGGACCGGCCACGGCGAGGTGGTCGACGCGCTCGCCCGGGGCGACTTCCGGGCGGCGCAGGCCCTGATCGCCGTCTACAACGACGAGTCCCTGGCCTGGGCGGAGCGGCTGCCCCGGTGAACACCCACCAGGCCGGACAGGTCGAACTGAGCGTCGTCGTCCCCGCCTTCAACGAGGAGCAGCGCCTCGCGCCGACCCTCGAAGCCATCCGCTCCCACCTCGGCGACACCTGCGTCTGGGAACTGATAGTCGTCGACGACGGATCGACCGACGACACCGTCCGCGTCGCCCGCGAGGCCGCCGCCGGCGACCCCCGCATCAACGTCGTGGCCGGCGGCTCCAACCGGGGCAAGGGGCACGCCCTGCGGCTCGGGGTGCTCGCCTCCTACGGACGCCGGGTGCTGCTCACGGACGCCGATCTGGCCACGCCCATCGAGGAGTTGGACCAGCTCGCCAAGGCGATGACCGGCGGCGAGACGGCCGCCGCGATAGGCTCGCGCGCCCACCCCGACGCGAACATCGAGGTCCACCAGAGCCGGCTGCGCGAAACGCTCGGCCGGATGGGCAACCGCCTCATCCGGGCCGTCGCCGTCCCGGGCATCCGCGACACCCAGTGCGGCTTCAAGCTGTTCGACGGTGAGAAGGCGCGCGCCGCGTTCGCGGACGCCCGGCTCGACGGCTGGGGCATAGACGTGGAGATACTCCAGTTCTTCCGCCGCCGGGGCTGGGCGGTCGCCGAGGTGCCGGTGCGCTGGTCGCACCAGGAGGGTTCGAAGGTGGGCGCGGCGGACTACGGCAAGGTGCTGTGGGAGCTGGCGCGCCTGAAGGCGCGGACGGTACGGCGCGTGGACCTCGTCCTCGGCGCGCTGTTCCTGCTCTCCTCCCTACTCCTCTACAAAAACCTCTGGGCGGACCTCGGGCGGAGCTACCTCACCGACTCGATGCGGGACCAGAACCAGTGGGAGTGGTTCTTCGCGGTCACCGCGGACAACGTGGCCCATCTGCGCGACCCGCTGTTCACAGACGTCCAGAACTTCCCCGACGGCGTGAACCTGATGGGCAACACCCCGATGCTGGGCCTGTCCGTGCCGTTCACGCCGGTGACGCTGGCCTTCGGGCCGACCGTCACCTGGGCGCTGGTCCTCACGCTGGGGATCGCGGCGACGGCGTACTCCTGGTACTGGCTGTTCGCCCGCCGGGTGACCGAGAACCGCTGGGCGGCCGGGCTCGGCGGCGCGCTCGCGGCCTTCGCGCCGCCGATGATCTCGCACGGCAACGCGCACCCGAACTTCTGCGTCCTGTTCATGATCCCGCTGATCATCGACCGCGCGCTGCGCCTGTGCGAGGGCGGCAACGTCCGCCGCGACGGGGTGATCCTGGGCCTGTTCACCGTGTACCAGGTCTTCCTCGGCGAGGAAGTGCTGCTGCTCGCCACGCTGGGCATGGCGCTGTTCGCGCTGTCGTACGCCCTGGCCCGGCGCGACGTCGCCCGCGCGGCGATCCGCCCGCTGGCCAAGGGGACCGGGTACGCCCTCGGCGTCTGCCTGGTGCTGCTCGCGTACCCGCTGTACTGGCAGTTCGCGGGCGCGCAGAGCTATCACAGCGTGCTGCACGGCGACAACGCGGGCAATTCGCCGCTCGCGCTGATCGAGTTCGCCGGACGCTCGCTGATGGGCGACGACGCGACGGCGGACAAACTGGCCCTGAACCGCACCGAGCAGAACGCGTTCTACGGCTGGCCGCTGGTGGCGCTCGCTGTCGCACTGGTCGTACGCCTGTGGCGCCGGCCCGTGGTGAAGGCCCTGGCCTTCACGGGCGCGGCGGCCGCGCTCCTGTCCCTCGGCCAGAAGATCCGCATCCCGTACACCGACGTGGTGTTCCCCGGCCCCTGGAAGCTGCTCGCGCACCGCCCGCTCTTCGAGTCGGTGATCGAGGGCCGGGTCGCGATGGTCTGCGCACCGGTGCTCGGCGCGCTGGTCGCGCTGGCGGCGGGGCGCCTCGCCCTCAGCCGGGTCCGCGCGAACAAGGCGATCGGCTTCACGGCGATCGCCCTGGCGCTGATCCCGATCATCCCGACGTCGTTCCCGACGAACGCCCGCCCGGCGGTGCCGCACTTCATCGCGTCGGGCAAGTGGAAGCAGTACGTGAAGCCGGGGAAGTCGCTGGTCCCGGTGCCGCTGCCGGACCCGGGCTCGGCGGAGGCGCTGCACTGGCAGTCGGCGACGGGCCTGGGCTTCTCCGTCCCCGGCGGCTACTTCAACGGCCCCTGGGGCCCGGACCGCATCGGCATCTACGGGGCCTCCCCGCGCTGGACGTCGAACCTCTTCGGCGACATCCGCTCCGGCCAACCGGTCCCGGACATCGGCACGGCCTGGCAGACCCAGGCCCGCGACGACCTGGCGTACTGGAGAGCCGGAGTGGTGGTCCTGACCCCGCAGCCGAGGGCCCCCGAACTGTACGAGGCGGTCACCCGGCTGCTCGGGCGGCCGGGCATGAAGGTGGACGACGTCTGGATCTGGGAGATGTGACCTCCCGCGCCGCCGCCCGGCCCCGAGTAACGGCCGGACGGCTGGGTAAACCCCCGGGGCCGGGGGGATCCGGTCACCCCGCACCGGGAGTTGACCGGCACTCTTCGCGCAGAGTGCCCAGCGCACTACGCTGTCCCGACCATCGCACCAAACGAGTTGAGAGCGAGCCCGCTTTGGCCTGTGACCTGTGGCTGGTCCCCCTCGTCGACGTGCTGTGCCACAGCCCCGACAACCCGTTCGCCGAGGAGATCGCCTCGTACGACAAGGCGCTCGGCGACGCCGGGCTCCCACCGGTGCCGGTCTTCGCGTACATGCCGGGTCTGTCGGGCGATGTCGCCCCCGTGGCCGGGTTCGACTACGACGCCCTGCACTTCCTGCGCCGCGCCTATCTGCTCCAGCTGTGCGGCCTCGCGGTGACCCCGGTCGACGAACTCGGCGGCGACTACGAGCAGTTGCTCGAAATGTTCGAGCCGACCGCGCAGCAGTCGCACCTGGTGTGGCACTACGACCACGCGGGGGCGTACGTCCCGGTCGACTTCTGGGCGCCGCTGTCCAACGAGGAACTCCTCGCGGGCGGCGGCCCGCTCGGCTCCGCGCAGGGCCTGCTGCGGGAGCTGGAGTTCGTGGGGCCCGCGATCGGGATAGATCCGGCCAACCCGCCGTCCGCGCCCGCGCCCCCGGTCCGGCCCACCTCGCTGGAGGAACCGGCCGGCCCGATCCCGTACGACGAGAGCCCGTTCGCCCGCGAGCGGCACGTGTGGCTGGGTCTGCACGCGGCCGCGACCCGGAGCCTCGCCCAGGGCTCAATGATCATCTTCAGCTGAGGGGACACCCGGGCCCCGCGCAGCCGAACCCCCTACCGGGGCCCCTCAGGCGGCCGCTGCCGCGGCATGTTCGGCCGCGTCGCCGGCGGCAGGGGCAGGCGGCCGGTCCCGGGGGGCCCGTCCGTACGCGGGGCCGTCGCGCTCAGCGTCTGCATGACCAGCGGCGCGGGCCCCGAGCGGAACTCCACCATCCAGTCCGCCGTCTCCGAGCGGACCAGTTCCGTCACGTCCTCGGTGAACCGGCGCAGCAGCGCGAGGCAGCGCTCGGCCGCCTCGCTCGCGGTGCCCTCGGTGGGCCCGAGGACCTCTCGTACGCTCTCCGAGGCCCAGTCGAACTGCAGCGCCCCGAGCCGCCGCTGCACGGCCTGCGCGGTGGCCACGTCCCTTATCCAGCCCGAGGTGAGACCGAAGTAGCGGTCGCAGGCCATGCACGCCCCGCCGAGCAGCAGACAGAGGTAGCCCCACCCCGCGGCGCCCTTCAGACCGCCCGTCAGGTCGAGCAGCGGCAGCACGGCCCCCGCGATCGCGCCGCTCGCCGTACCGGCCCGCAGGGCGCGCGCGCCGCGGCGCTTCCAGAGCCGGTCGGCCAGGTACCAGTCCGCGGTGCGCAGCGCCCCCGCCTCGACCCACCGGTACAGCTCGTCGAGGCGCTCGGCGGGCTCGCCCCAGTCGCCGCGCGGAAACGGGCGCCCGGTCAGGTCGCCGGTCTCCCCGCCGGGCCGGGCCGGTCCCGGGGGCCCCTCGGGCTGCATCTCCGGCTGGCTCACCCGGCCGCTCCCTCCGCGCTGCTGCTGTGACCCTCTGTGACGTACAGGCACCTCGAAACCACGAGTGACGTTCGGGCGCCTGCGATGCGCGTGTGCGTACCGATGCGCCCGCCCGCCATTCCTTTTACCGCCGAATGGAGGGCCGAGCGGTCGATATCCCGGTATTTCCGCCCGGAAGTGGCCCTTGATCAGGTATAGGAACGTGCACCGCGTCACTCGAAAGAGTTGCGGAGCAGGGCGCCTGTCGACCACGTAGGCTCGGAGTGCCGAAAGCGACAGCGGAAATCGACCCTGTCCGACCGAAACCCGGAGTGAAACGTGATCCCTGGTGGTGGCCAGCCCAATATGCAGCAGCTTCTCCAGCAGGCCCAGAAGATGCAGCAGGACCTCGCCCGCGCCCAGGAGGAGCTGGCGGCGACCGAGGTCGACGGCCAGGCCGGCGGCGGTCTCGTCAAGGCGACCGTGACCGGCTCGGGCGAGCTGCGTGCCCTCGCCATCGACCCGAAGGCGGTCGACCCGGAGGACACCGAGACCCTCGCCGACCTCATCGTCGCGGCCGTGCAGGCAGCCAACGAGAACGCCCAGGCGCTCCAGCAGCAGAAGCTGGGCCCGCTGGCGCAGGGCATGGGCGGCATGCCGGGCCTGCCGTTCTAGCAGCCGGGCGTACCGGCGTACGCCCGCCCGGACGCAACACGTGCGCCTGCCCTACTGGGGCGGACGCACACCAACTACCGTAAGCATCAGAGCACCAGCGCGACCCACGAGAGGCGTTCCGTTGTACGAAGGCGTGGTTCAGGACCTCATCGACGAACTGGGCAGGCTGCCCGGCGTCGGTCCCAAGAGCGCGCAGCGGATCGCCTTCCACATCCTCCAGGCGGATCCGACCGACGTACGCCGTCTCGCCCACGCCCTCCTAGAGGTGAAGGACAAGGTCCGGTTCTGCGCGGTGTGCGGCAACGTGGCGCAGGAGGAGCGGTGCAACATCTGCCGCGACCCGCGCCGCGACGAGAGCGTCATCTGCGTCGTGGAGGAGCCCAAGGACGTGGTGGCGATCGAGCGGACCCGCGAGTTCCGCGGGCGTTACCACGTGCTCGGCGGCGCCATCAGCCCGATCGAGGGCGTCGGCCCGGACGACCTGCGCATCCGCGAGCTGCTCACCCGCCTCGCGGACGGCACGGTCACCGAGCTGATCCTGGCCACCGACCCGAACCTGGAGGGCGAGGCCACGGCGACGTACCTCGCCCGCATGATCAAGCCCATGGGTCTCAAGGTCACCCGGCTCGCCAGCGGCCTGCCGGTGGGCGGCGACCTCGAATACGCCGACGAGGTCACCCTGGGCCGGGCCTTCGAGGGAAGGCGGCTGCTCGATGTATGACGCCCACGCGGGGTACGAGGAAGGTCAACTCGATGTCTGACGCAACGCTGCACGCGACCACCCAGGACCCGGACTCCTTCGCGGTCCAGATCGCCGACCAGGTCGAGTCCTTCATCGTCGCGGTCACGGAAGTGGCCAAGGGCGACGAGCCCGACAGTGCCGTACCGTTCCTCCTCCTGGAGGTCTCCCAGCTGCTGCTCGCCGGCGGCCGGCTCGGGGCGCACGAGGACATCGTCCCCGACGAGCGGTACGAGCCGGACCTCGGCCCGGAGGCGGACGTGGACGAGCTGCGCGAGCGGTTCGCCCGCCTCCTCGAACCCATCGACGTGTACTCCGAGGTCTTCGACCCGTACGAGCCGCGCAAGGCGCCGGTGCCGTGCCGGATCTCCGACGACCTCGCCGACGTCGTCACCGACCTGCGCCACGGCCTCGCCCACTACCGCGCGGGCCGCACCACCGAGGCCCTGTGGTGGTGGCAGTTCTCCTACTTCTCCAACTGGGGCTCGACCGCCTCGGCCGCCCTGCGCGCCCTCCAGTCCCTGGTCGCCCACGTCCGCCTCAACCAGCCGCTCCAGGCGCTGGACGGCCTCGACACCGACGAGGACCTGACGGAGGACGCCCTGGAGGAGGAGGCGGGCCGCGTCATGGCCCAGGAACTCGCGGGTCCGCTGGGCCTGCGCGAGACCAAGTAGCCTTCCGGGCCGGTCGGTTGTACCCGAGCCGCGTCAAGTGGCTTCCCAGGCGGGGGAGTTGGTCCGTGCCCGCGTGGACCAGTTCATCGGGACGGCCAGGACCTGGGTCGGGGTGAGCCCCGTCGTCGCCTTGAAGACGTGGTTGTAGTGGGCCTGGTCGTGGAAGCCGCAGCGCTGCGCGACCAGGCACGGCGGCAGCCCGCTGTCCCGTAGCCGCAGCGCCGCCCTGAACCGCAGGACGCGGGCGATGGCGGCGGGTGAGCGCCCCACCTGTTCGCGAAAGCGGCGCTCCAGATGGCGGACGCTGCAATGCGTGGTGGCGGCCAGGTCGGCCACCGTGACCCGGCCCCGGTTCAGGACCAACTCCCGCCAGGCGCAGGAGACTTCGGGCGCGATGCGCGGGCGCGGGCCGGCGCCGAGCAGCAGGCCGAGGTGCTCGTCCAGGAGCCGGCACTGCTCCGGCCAGCCCGGCGCCGCCTCCAGCCGATCCGGAAGGTGGCGCAGGGCGGGCGGCAGCAGATGCGCCGGATCCAGGTGCGGTACGTCCCACTCGTACATCGGAATGCCGAACAGCCGGTACGCGCCCATCGGTGTCAGCCGCACCGCGACGCCCCGGACGCCGCCGTCGTGATGGCCCAACAGGGCCGTGGTGAAGGGGAGATCGGCCCGCGAGCGGCAGCTCACCGTACGCACGGGCTCGACGAGACCCACGATCTGCACCGGCACGTCGAACCCGAAGACGACGGTGCACGCCGTGTCCGGGAAGACCAGCCGGCGCTGCGGGCTGTGCGGGGGGTAGTGGTAGCCGAAGTAGCCGAGGACGTGCGGCCGCAGGCCGGGCACCGGCAGTCTGAAGCGGAGCGGCGGTGAGCCCATGGGAGACCCTTCAAAGGCCTTTCTGTCGTTGTGCGGACGCCGCGATGGTGCGCGCGCCGCCGCCCGCCCCACAACGAACTCCCGCGCCAATCAAGGCAGTTGGTGGCTCAATCGCACCTCTCATGGCAACGGACCCGTTAGCTCCGGATGCTGTCGCGTCCGTACAAAGACGGGGGGTGTCCGGCCGGTCCAGTGTGGTGACCGCCGAACCGGAGCCGCTCCGCTCACGGCCCGGCGAATCCGCCCGTCCCACCGACAAGGAGAAGCCCATGAACCTCCGTCAGCACTTCTCGTTCCGCGCGGCCCGGGTCACGGGGGTGTTCGCCGCCGCGGCGGCCCTGGCGTTCGCGGGCGCCGGTGCCGCTTCGGCCGCCACGCCGTCGGTCCCGGCCCCGGCCCCGTTGGCCCACTCCACCCAGCTCCACCCCGGCGCGCAGCCGGCCCGCGCCCTCGACTCGGGTGCGCTCAGGAACCTCAACACGGGCCGCTGCGTGGACGACAGCTTCGCCTACGGTCTGCGGGCCTTCGGCTGCAACGGCCTCAACTACCAGTACTGGGGCCTGTACGGCCAGTCCAACGGCAACTGGGTCATGCGGAACGGCAACACCGGCCGCTGCATAGACGACAGCTACGCCTACGGCCTGCGCTCCTTCGGCTGCAACGGCCTCGACTACCAGCGCTGGGCGATCTACTACAACGGCAACGGCACCCTGACCTTCCAGAACGAGAACACGGGTCGCTGCATGGACGACAGCGGCGCCTACGGCCTGCGCTCCTTCAGCTGCAACGGCATGGACTACCAGCAGTTCGTGGGCCAGTAGCCGACGGGCCCGCCCGTGGACCGAAGCCGCCCCGCCCAGCGGGGCGGCTTCGCCGTGCGCGCGGCAGGCGGGTGGGTGGCCGAGCCGGGTGTGGCGGACGTCGGGGCCTGGCGCAGGGCGCGGGCGGGGGCCCTGTGACGCCGCCCACAGTCCGCGTACGCCCCGGGGAAAAGGGCAGGCGGATGTCGCGAGCGGTCCGGGGGAGCGGGCGGTGATCAACTTGTGAGCGGGACATCTCACGGAGTGATACGGCGCGGGCGAATCCGGCCCGCTCGTTAGACTTAGCCGACCGCAGTAATGAACTGAGCGAGGAGCGCACGTGGGCCTTGTCGTGCAGAAGTACGGAGGCTCCTCCGTTGCCGATGCCGAAGGCATCAAGCGCGTCGCCAAGCGGATCGTGGAAGCCAAGAAGAACGGCCACCAGGTGGTCGTCGTGGTTTCCGCGATGGGCGACACGACGGATGAGTTGATCGAGCTCGCGGAGCAGGTGTCACCGATGCCTGCCGGGCGGGAATTCGACATGCTGCTGACCGCCGGAGAGCGGATCTCCATGGCGCTGCTTGCCATGGCGATCAAAAACCTGGGCCACAAGGCCCAGTCGTTCACGGGCAGCCAGGCCGGTGTCATCACCGACTCGGTCCACAACAAAGCGCGGATCATCGATGTCACGCCGGGGCGGATTCGTACCGCTCTGGACGAGGGCAACATCGCGATCGTCGCCGGGTTCCAGGGCGTCTCCCAGGACTCGAAGGACATCACGACGCTGGGCAGGGGAGGCTCCGACACCACCGCGGTCGCCCTCGCCGCCGCGCTCGACGCCGAGGTCTGCGAGATCTACACCGACGTCGACGGTGTGTTCACCGCCGACCCGCGGGTGGTGAAGAAGGCCCGGAAGATCGACTGGATCTCCTTCGAGGACATGCTGGAGCTGGCCGCGTCCGGCTCCAAGGTGCTGCTGCACCGGTGCGTCGAGTACGCCCGCCGTTACAACATTCCGATCCATGTGCGCTCGTCCTTCAGTGGGCTCCAGGGCACCTGGGTCAGCAACGAACCGCGAGGGGACCAGCAGGTGGAGCACGCCATCATCTCCGGAGTCGCCCACGACGTCTCCGAGGCCAAGGTCACGGTCGTCGGGGTGCCCGACAAGCCGGGCGAGGCCGCGGCGATCTTCCGCGCGATCGCGGACGCCGAGATCAACATCGACATGGTGGTGCAGAACGTCTCCGCCGCGTCGACCGGGTTGACGGACATTTCCTTCACCCTTCCCAAGGCCGAGGGCCGCAAGGCCATTGACGCCCTGGAGCGGACCCGGCCCACCATCGGGTTCCAGTCGCTGCGCTACGACGACCAGATCGCCAAGATCTCGCTGGTCGGAGCCGGGATGAAGACCAACCCGGGCGTCACGGCGGGCTTCTTCGAGGCGCTCTCCGACGCGGGCGTCAACATCGAGCTCATCTCGACCTCCGAGATCCGCATCTCGGTCGTCACCCGCGCCGACGACGTGAACGAGGCCGTGCGCGCCGTGCACTCGGCCTTCGGTCTCGACTCCGACAGCGACGAGGCCGTCGTCTACGGAGGCACCGGGCGATGACCCGCAGACCGGCGCTCGCGGTCGTCGGAGCGACCGGGGGCGCCGGTGCGGTGATGCTCCAGATCCTGTCCCAGCACGCGGACGTGTGGGGCGAGGTCCGGCTCGTCGCGTCCGCGCGCTCGGCCGGGCGCACCCTGCTCGTACGGGGCGAGGAGTGCGCGGTCCGCGCGCTGAGCGAGGAGGCCCTGGACGGGGCCGACGTCGTCGTGTTCCTGGTGCCCGACGCGGTCGCCGCCCAGTGGGCGCCGGTCGCGGCCGCCAAGGGCGCGGTGGTGGTGGACAGTTCGGCCGCCTTCCGGATGGACCCGGACGTGCCGCTCGTGGTCCCCGAGCTCAATCCCCACGCGGTACGGATGCGCCCGCGCGGCATCGTCGCCAGCCCGCACCCCACCACCCTCGCGATGATCGTGGCGGTCGGTGCGCTGCACGCCGAGTTCGGTCTGAGCGAGCTGGTCGTCTCCACGTACGAGGCGGTCAGCGGTGAGGGGCAGGCCGCGGTCGAGGCGCTGCGCCGGCAGATCTCGCTGGTGGCGGGGACCGGGCTCGGTACGAGTCCCGGCGATGTGCGGCGGGCCGTCGGCGACGGGCTCGGCCCGTTCGCGGCGCCGGTCGCGCTGAACGTGGTGCCCTGGGCCGGGGAGCTGGGCGAGGACGGCTGGTCCTCGCAGGAGCTGGGGCTCCGCGACGAACTGCGCAAGCTGCTCGACCTGCCGCGGCTCCCGGTGGCCGCCACCTGCGTACGGGTGCCGGTCGTCACCACGCACTCGGTGTCCGTGCACGCCCGCTTCGAGACCGACGTCGACGTGGCGCGGGCGCACGAGATCCTGGCGACCGCGCCGGGTGTGGTGCTCTTCGACAACCCGGCCGTCGGCGAGTTCCCCACGCCCGCGGACGTGGTCGGCACCGACCCCACGTGGGTCGGCCGGGTGCGCAGCTCGCCGGACGATCCGCACGTACTGGAACTTTTCGTCTGCGGCGACAATCTGCGCAAGGGCACCGCCCTGAATGCCGCGCACATCGCCGAGTTGGCGGCCCGGGAATTCACCGCACGGTGAGGGCTACAGGTTTGTAGGATCTGTGAACGCTCTGTGAGCAAGTCGCTGGTCTGTACCACTTGAACTGCACCGACGCCTTGTTACACGATTCATTTCCGTGTCCCTGCAACCGCAGTCCGGCATGGAGCGTCTATGCGGTCGCCCCTTCAAGGTGCCGTAAAAATCGGGGCATTGGGGAAGAGCGGGTACGCATGAGGGCATTTGTCGCACCGCCAAAAACAGTGTCGTACGCGTACAACCCTGGCGGGGAGGAACGTGTCCAACAGGCGTGGCAGAGGTACTCGACTTCAGAGCCGTTCCGGTGCTCGGCGGCACGGCCGTGCGTCCGCGTCGGCACCTCGGTGCACCCGGTGGCATGCCGGTGATCGCGCCCATGCCCGCCACCCGTCCCGCCCGAGTCCCCGCCCAGACGACCTCGCGCGAGAGTGCTGACGGGGTCATGGCGGCCGGCACCACTGTCGATCACCTCACCGAGACCTACCGCGCGCACTACCGCTCGCTGCTCGGTCTCGCGGCCCTGCTCCTGGACGACACCGCGTCCTGCGAGGACGTCGTGCAGGAGGCGTTCATCCGGGTCCACTCGGCCCGCAGCCGGGTGCGCGAGCCGGAGAAGACGCTCGCCTACCTCCGCCAGACGGTGGTGAACCTGTCGCGCTCCGCGCTGCGCCGCCGCATCCTCGGGCTCAAGCTGCTCTCCAAGCCGATGCCCGACATGGCGAGCGCCGAGGAGGGCGCGTACGACCAGCTGGAGCGCGACGCGCTGATCAAGGCGATGCGCGGACTCCAGCGCCGCCAGCGCGAGGTGCTCGTGCTGCGGTACTTCGCCGACATGACCGAGGCCCAGGTCGCCGAGACGCTCGGCATATCCCTGGGCTCGGTGAAGGCGTACGGTTCGCGCGGCATCGCCGCCCTGCGCGTCGCCATGGAGGCACCGGTATGACCGGGGCATCGCGGAACGGCGGCGGGCGGCCGGGGGACGACGGGGAGCACGGGAAGAGCGGGCCGGACCAGCGGCCCGCGAATGACCTGAACGACCTGACTGGATACGGATTCGTGGACAAGATGCCGGACAAGAACAGCACCGGCACCCCGCCCTTCGGCCTGCCGCCGGCCCCGGCGGGGTCGTACTCGCCCGACGAACAGGCGCTGCGCAGCCTGCTGCACGACGCGGTAGGCGACCTGACGCCCTCTCACGGGGCGCTCGAACACCTGCGGAACGCGGTGCCCGTGCGGCGGGCCCGCAAGCGGCAGGCCGTCGTCGGCTCGGTCGCCGCCGCCCTGCTCGTGGCCACCGCGGTACCGGCGTTCATCCATGTCGCCAACACCTCGGGCACCGCGGGCGAGCAGCCGACCATCGCCGGGCACGGCGAGCAGGCGCACGGCACGGCCGGCACCGATTCGGACCCGGCGGACGGTGTGCGGGACGACGACCGGCCCTCCGGGGTGAGCGCCCAGCCGGGGAAGCCCGACGGCAAGGGCAGGATGCCGGTGCCCGGCAAGGGCACCGTCGGCGGCACCGCGGGCGGCGCCACCATGGCCGGCAGCGGCCCCGCGCAGGTGAACTCGCCGGCGTGCGGGGCGGACGCGCTGAGCGTCAAGTCGGCGAGCGTCGGCAAGCCCGACTCCAGCGGCAAGGTGTACGGAGCCTTCCGCATCGTCAACGCCTCGAAGAAGCAGTGCGCGATCGGCGGGGTCGGCAAGTTCAACGTGCAGGCGCAGGGCGCGGCCAACGCGGCGAAGATCACGGTCGTGGAGCACGCGGCGGGCGACCCGGCCCCCGGGCTCCCCGACCCCTCGCAGGAGAACAGCCACCTGGTGCTGAATCCGTCGGCGGCGTACGAGGTGCGGTTCGCCTGGGTGCCCTCGGACACCTGCCCCAAGACGCAGCCGTCGGCCGATCCGAGCCCCTCGGGCGGCACCACCGGCAGCACCAGCGGGATCACCACTCCGTCCGGTGGCGGCCAGACCGCGCAGCTCGGCCCGGACGGCGGCACCCCGGCCACGACCTCGGACGGCGCGGTCGCGGTGAGCCACGTCGCCGAGCCGGGTGCGCCGACCGCGGAGGCGAAGATCCCGAACGCCTGCGCCGGGACGATCTACAAGACGGGCGTCCTCGACGCGGGCACCCCGGCGGCCGCCGCGCAGTAGCGGGGGCCCGGGGGCGGATCGGCTCTGGGGTAGGTCAGCTGGGGAGCGGTGCCGCGGGCGCGTCGTCCGGCTCGGGCGCGAGGCCGAGCTCGGCGTCCTCCAGGGCCTCCGCCTCGCGCCGGACCAGGCGGAACCACATGAAGACCACGAACCCCGCGAAGACGAACCACTCGCCGGTGTAGCCGAGGTTCTGGAACGCCTTGAGGTCGAGCCCGCTGTTCTGCGGCGCGGCCGCCGGCACCGGAGTCATCCCGGCATCGGCGCTGGGCAGCGTCACCCAGGCGTCGTACACCTGGTACGGAACCAGGTTGACCAGGGAGGCCGCGCTGATCATGCCGACCTGGCCCTGCGGGAGGCCGCCGGCCGCGTTCACGCCGTCGGAGCCCGCGTTCTCGGACGCCTGGAGTTCGCCGGTGACGGACACCTCGCCGGTGGGCGGGGCCGGGGCCTTGGCGCCCTGGGGGATCCAGCCCCGCACGACGGGCAGCGCCTTGCCGCCGTCGGTGCGCAGCATGGTCAGGACGTAGCTGCCCGTCCTGCCGTCGACCTGGCGGTCGGGCACCACGAACTGCTCGGCGTACCGGCCGCGCACCGCGGCGGGGCGGCCGGAGGTGCGCTGGTCGACGGGGAGCAGCGAGGCGAGCGGCTCGGCCTTCTGCGTGGCCGGGTCGGGGGCCTTCTCGGCCGCGTTGTGGGACTGCACGCGGTCCTCGAAGCGGCCCAGCTGCCAGGAGCCCATGAAGACGCAGACGGGGATGGCGAGCAGGACGAAGACGTGGATTCCCCACCAGCGGGGTGTGAGCAGGAACCGGTACACACCCCCACGGTACGGAACGGTCCGGGGTGCCCGGTCCCGGGGGGTGCCCCCAAACCCCCGTTTCGTCCGCGGACCGCTGCCGGGGGGTCCGCCCCCGGACGCCGCGGCTGGGCGCGCGGTCGTTCGGGTGCGGCCGTGTCGCTGGTCGCGCAGTTCCCCGCGCCCCTGACGGGGTCCAGTGCGCGCATCCCCAGCCCGTCCGGCGCGTCAGCCCCCCAGATGCCGCGCCGCGAAATCGAGCTCCAACCGCACCTGCTTGATGCGCTCCTCCACCACCAACGAGCCGTGCCCCGCGTCATAGCGGTAGACCTCGTGCGCCGCGCCCCGGGACTTCAGGCGGTCCACGTAGTTCTCCACCTGCCGGATCGGGCAGCGCGGATCGTTGACCCCCGCCGAGATGTAGACGGGCGCCTTCACCGCGTCGACGTAGGTGAGGGGCGAGGACGCCTCGAAGCGCTCCGGCACCTCCTCCGGTGTGCCGCCGAGCAGCGTCCGGTCCATCGCCTTCAGCGCCTCCATCTCGTCGTGGTACGCCGTGACGTAGTCCGCGACCGGCACCGCCGCGAGCCCGAGCGTCCACGCGTCCGGCTGGGTGCCGAGGCCGAGCAGGGTGAGGTAGCCGCCCCAGGATCCGCCCGCCAGGACGAGGCGCGCGGGGTCGGCAAGGCCCGAGGACAGAGCCCAGTCGCGGACCGCCGCGATGTCTTCGAGCTCGATGAGCCCGACCCGGTGCTTGAGCGCGTCGGTCCACTCCCGCCCGTACCCCGTCGAGCCCCGGTAGTTGACCCGGATCACCGCATAGCCGTGGTCGACCCAGGCCGCCGGGCCCGAGGCGAACGCGTCGCTGTCGTGCCAGGTCGGGCCGCCGTGGATCTCGAAGACCGTGGGGAAGGGGCCCGCGCCCGCCGGGCGCTGGATCAGGGCGTGGACGCGGCCGCCGGGGCCCTCGACCCAGACGTCCTCCACCGGCACCGACTCGGGTGCCTTGAATCCTGGCGGGTCGAGCACGACCTCGCCCGTCGTGGAGCGGACCTCGGAGGGGCTGGCCGCCGACGACCACAGGTACTCCACCGTGCCGTCCGGGCGGGCCGTCGCCCCCGACACCGAACCGGGCGGGGTGTCGATCCCGGTCAGCGCACGCGTCGCCAGGTCGAAGCGGAACAGGCTGCTGCGGGCCTCGAAGCTGTGCACGACGAGCAGCCCCGAGCCGTCCGGGTACCACTCGGCCGAGACGTCGCCCGGCAGGTCGAGGGCGAGGTCGCTCTCCTCGCCGGAGGCCACGTCCCAGATCATCGGCTCCCAGCGGCCGCGCCGCTGGTGCGCGACGAGCAGCCGGGCGTCGCCCGCCAGCGGCGCGAACCCGAGCACTTCCAGGCCGAGTTCCTCGGTGCCGCCCTTGGTGTCGTCGAGCTCGGCGACCAGCGAGCCGTCCGGGCGCACCACGCGCAGCGCGGAGTGCATCGCGTCGCCGTGCTCGGTGTGCTCGACGGCGATCAGCGTCCCGTCGTGCGAGAGGTCGCCCACGCCCGCGGACTCGCGGTGGCGGTAGATCTCGACGGGGTTGGTGGCGGGGCGTACGACGTGGATCGTGGTGCCGTCCTCGTCGGTGGAGCGGCCGATGACCGCCGTGCCGTCCCGGCCGAGCGCCAGGCCCGCCGGGTACGACGGGCCGAGACCGGGCACGGCCGGCTCGTCGTCGCCGCCCCTGAAGGGCTGGCGCTGCCACACGCCGAACTCGTCGCCGTCCGTGTCGCTGAACCACCAGATCCACTCGCCGTCCGGCGTCAGCACGCCGTCCGTCGTCCCGTTGGGGCGGTCGGTGGCCCGGCGCTGCGCGCCGGTGGTGCGGTCCCATGCGTACAGCTCGTACGTCCCTGTCGCGTTCGACACGAACAGCGAGCGGTCCGGGGCGTCCTCCGCCCAGTCGGGGAGCCCCACCCTGGGCGCCCTGAACCGCTTCTCCCAATCCGGCATCTCGTTCATGCCCCCCATCATGCTCCGTACCGCCGACAATCCGTCCGCCTCCTCCCAAGCCTGTGGATAACTCAGGAGGAAGCCGGTCAAGGTCCGGTTCAGCGGGCGAGGAGTTCCACGAAGCGGTCCATGTCCACGTTGCCGCCGCTGATGATCACGCCCACCCGCTTGCCGCGGTAGCGGTCGGCGAGGTCGCGGGCCGCGGCGAGGCCCAGGCAGCCCGTCGGCTCGGCGACGATCTTCATGCGGGTCGCGAACAGCCGCATGCAGTCGACCAGTTGGGCGTCGGTGGCGGTCACGATGTCGGTGACGCGGTCGCGGATCACCGGGAAGGTGTGGGCGCCCAGGTGCTGGGTCTGGGCTCCGTCCGCGATGGTCTGCGGGGTGTCGATGTGCACGATCGCGCCGGTACGCAGGGACCGGCGGCCGTCGTCGCCCGCTTCCGGTTCCACCCCGTAGACCTCGCAGGACGGTGCGAGGGCGCCCGCCGACAGCAGGCTGCCCGACAGGAGCCCGCCGCCGCCGAGCGGCACGAACAGGGCGTCGAGGGGGCCGGTCTCCTCGAAGAGTTCCTTCGCCGCGGTGCCCTGGCCCGCCATCACATGGGGGTGGTCGTACGGCGGGATCAGCGTCAGGCCGCGCTCCTCGGCCACCGCCCGGCCGATCGCCTCGCGGTCCTCGGTGTAGCGGTCGTACGGGACCACGTTCGCCCCGTACCCCTTGGTGGCGGCGAGCTTGGCCGCGGGGGCGTCGTGGGGCATGACGATGGTCGCCGGGATGCCGAGCAGCGCCGCGGACAGCGCCACGGCCTGGGCGTGGTTGCCGGAGGAGTAGGCGACCACGCCCGCGCGGCGCTGCTCCGCGCTGAACAGGGACAGCGCGTTGAACGCGCCGCGGAATTTGAACGCCCCCATGCGCTGGAGGTTCTCGCACTTGAAGTAGAGGCTCAGACCGAGCTCGGCGTCGGTGAGCCGCGAGGTCAGGACCGGGGTGCGGTGGGCGTGCGAGGCGATCCGCTCGTGCGCGCGGACCACATCGTCGTAGGTCGGCAGCTGCTCCATGCCTCCGGAGCGTACGGCCGCGGTTACTGTGCGGGGCGCGGGGGAGCGTCCGTCGGGGTCGGGGTCGCCGTGTGGACCGGGGCCGCAGCCGGGGTCACCTGAGGGGCCGGGGCGGCGGCCGAGGCCGTCGTGCCCGAGTCGTCCTCGCGCATCGCCTTGGTCTCGCTCTTCAGGATGCGCAGGGACTTGCCCAGCGCGCGTGCCGTGTCGGGCAGCTTCTTGGAGCCGAACAGCAGGATCAGTACTACGGCCACGATCAGCAGATGCCAGGGCTCAAGCCCGTTGCGCAGGAACATCCCGCCGTCCTCCCTCGTTCGCGTCCTACAGCCGTTTTCGTCGTACGACTGGGGCTGATCTCTCTAAAACAGACTTGCTACATTGCGCAACTGTACAACCAGAGGGTGCGACTCACCGTCTCCTCTACAGAAGAGGCGTTCTGAGGGATGAGGGGTCCGATGGCCGGCAGCCACAAAGCGGGAGCCGCAAGCAGGCAGCGTGAGGACGGCAGCTCCGCCGCTCCACGGCGCCGCAGCAATCGCAGCCGTGCCCGTATCGTCGGGATCACGGCGCTCTCGGTCGTGGTTCTCGCCATCGCCGGCGGGGGCTGGATCTACCTCCAGCTGAACGGCAACATCAAGACCTTCGACGACGGCGGCGTCTCCGCCGACCGCCCCGCCGCCTCGACCAAGGGCTCGAACGTCCTGGTCATCGGCTCGGACACGCGCTCCGGCGACAACGCCCAGTACGGCCACGGCACGGGCGACATCGGCCGCTCGGACACCGCGTTCGTGATGCACGTGTACAGCGACCAGAAGCATGCCGTCGCCGTCTCCATACCCCGCGACTCCCTGGTGGACATACCCCCGTGCAAGCTGCCCAACGGCAGCTGGACCACGACCAAGCACAATGTGATGTTCAACTCGGCGTTCGAAGTGGGCGAGACGGTGGCGGGCAACCCCGCGTGCACCCAGAACACCGTCGAGAAGCTGACCGGGCTGCGCGTCGACCACACGGTGGTCGTGGACTTCGCGGGCTTCGCGAAGATGACGGAGGCCGTCGGCGGCGTCCAGGTCTGCGTCCCCAACGACGTCTACCAGGGCGACCTCAACCCCAACCTCCACCACAAGGGCAGCATGATCTTCGCCAAGGGCCCGCAGGAGGTGTCCGGGCAGAAGGCCCTGGACTACGTGCGCATCCGGCACGGCATCGGCGACGGCTCCGACATAGGCCGCATCCAGCGCCAGCAGGCCTTCGTCGGCAGCCTGATCAAGAAGGTGAAGGGCAACGGCCTCGACCCGACCAGCCTGCTGCCGCTCGCCAACGCCGCCACCAAGTCGATGACCGTCGACCCCGGCCTCGGCTCCGCCGACAAGCTGATCTCGTTCGCGATGTCGATGAAGAACATCGATCTGCACAACACCAAGTTCGTGACCATGCCCTGGCGCTACGAGGGCGCGCGCGTCGCGGTCGTCAAGCCGGAGGCGGACGCGCTGTTCGCCGCGCTGAAGGCGGACCGCACGGTCGACGGCCAGGACGCCGGGGGGAAGGGCGCGAAGTCCTCGCCGAGCCCGTCCGCTTCGGCCGATGCCGCAACTCCCGCCGACGGCAAGGGAATCGCGGTCGCCGTCTACAACGGCACCATCGCCAAGGGCCTCGCCGGCAAGGTCGCCGACTCGCTGAAGGCCGCGGGCTTCACGGTGACCGGCGCCACCACCGCCGCCACCCAGGACTACACGCACTCCGTCATCGAGTACGGAGCGAACGACGAGGCCAAGGCCAACACGCTCGCCACGCACTTCCCCGGCGCGCTGCTGCGCAAGTCGAAGACGCCGGGCCTGAGCGTCATCGTGGGTACGCAGTACGAGCAGAGCGGCGGCAGCGCGGCGCCCAGCGCCCCCGCCGCGGTCCCCTCGTCGGTCGCCGACAAGGCCCGCTCGGCCGACGACAACATCTGCTCGAACCTCTCCTACGGGTAAGTCGAACCTCTACTACGGGTAAAGCGAGGCGGGGGTCGGGTAAAGAAGAAGGCCGGAGAAGTTAAGTAAAAGGCAAAGGCGTTCGTTTTGCCGTCGCTTGAACCTCTCGGTCCGTTCACACCCGACTCATAGCTTCGCCGCCATGAGACACATGTCAACGAAGGCGCTCGCGGTGCTCGCGACGGCCTGTGCCGTCGTCGCGGGCACGGCCGTCACCGCCGGCTCCGCACCCCAGCACGGGGGTCACGGCGGCCGCGAGATACGCAACGTCATCTACCTGCTCGGCGACGGCATGGGCCGCACCCACGTCACCGCGGGCCGCGAGCGCTACTACGGCGCCCAGGGCAGGCTGAACATGGAGCGCCTGCCCTACACCGGCGCGGTCGCCACGTACGCCGTCGAGAAGGGCGGCGACCGGCCCGCCCTGGTGACGGACTCGGCGAGCGCCGCGACCGCCTGGGCCTCGGGCGTCAAGACGTACAACGCCGCGATCGGCGTGGACAGTTACGAGAAGAAGCGCGCCACGCTGATGGAGCAGGCCAAGGCGGCCGGCTTCGCCACCGGCAACGTGTCGACCGCCGAGGTCACCGACGCCACGCCCGCCGCCCAGTTCAGCCACGCGCTGCTCCGCGGCTGCCAGGGCCCGACGTACTCGGACGCGGCCTGCCTGCCGAAGAACGCCGACGGCACGTACGAGAAGGCGCCCGCCGACAAGACGCTGATCACCCCGATCGCCGAGCAGATCGCCCGCAACGGCACCGCCGACGTGATCCTCGGCGGCGGACTCGCCCGCTTCGAGCCGGACGACCAGAAGGCGCTCCAGGCACAGGGCTACCAGGTGCTCGGCTCGTTCGGCGACCCCAAGTTGGCTGCCCAGACGGCGAGTTCGCAGCAGGTCGCCACCAAGGCGGACCTCGACGCGGCGCGCGGCAAGAAGGTCGTCGGCCTGTTCAACCGCGGCAACCTGACGGTCGAGCAGGCCAAGGCGGGCCTGCCCGCGAACGCCCCGCAGAAGCAGGAGCCGACGCTCGCCGAGATGGCGAAGAAGTCGATCGACCTGCTCGACGGCCGCTCCAGGAAGGGCTTCTTCCTCCAGATCGAGGGCGCCCAGATCGACAAGCGCTCGCACGCCAACGACGCCGCCCAGACGCTCGCCGAGGTCAAGGCGTTCGACGACGCGGTCGAGGCGGCCACCGACTTCGCGAAGAAGGACGGCCACACCCTGGTCGTCGTCACCGCGGACCACGAGTGCGCGGGCTTCAACATCATCGAGAAGGGCGGCCACACCAACGCCGAGGCGGCGGCGCCCCCGGCGAACACCGACGCGGGCAACCCGGCGAACAACTCCCTTCCCTCGCGCGGCACTTCGGGCGCCAAGGACCCGGCCCGCTCGACCGGCATCGTGAACGGCGCGGGCGCGGGCGACGCGAAGAACTTCGGCCCGGCGACCTTCCGCACTCCGGACGATCCGAAGAACGTCCAGGACGGCAGCCCCGAGGCGAGCCTGTGGCTGACGTACCTGTCCGGCAACCACACCGGCGCGGACGTCCCGATCTTCGCCTACGGCCCCGGCGCCGACCGCTTCGCGGCCAGCCAGCTCAACACCGACCTGTACGGGAAGATGTACGGCTCGCTGTTCGGCCGGTCCCCGCGCGGCTGACCCGCCTCGCCGATCCGGGGCCGGGGGCCGAGCGCCCCGGCCCCGTTCACCTCCGTACGCAGGAGCAGGAGTACGCACCCATGAGACGCATCGCCCCGGCCGCCCTCGCCCTGGCCCTGGCCACCGCCTGCGGAAGTGGCGCCGAGCGGGCCGACGACGCGCCGGGCCCGGTCCCCGCGGTGAGCTTCGGCGCACCCGGGCGCGCCGCCGCCCCCGCCGCGTACCAGAAGCTGTCGCGGGGCGAAGTCCGCCTGGAACAGGGCCCGTTCACGGACCGGGTGCGGGTCACGGGCGGCGCGCTCACCGGCGGGACCGCCGTCACCGGGCACCTCGCCGTCACCTCGGACGTCAGCGAACTGATCGCGCTGGAGCTGCGCGCCGCCTACTACGACGCCGACGGCAAGCTGCTCGGCACCGGCTCGTTCCAGTACGCGGAGGAGGGCCACGACGCGCACAAGGGCGGCCACACCCCGGCCGCCGAGGGCGGGGGCATCGACTTCACGGTCCCGGCCAAGGGCCTGACCGGCACGCCGACCAGCGCGGTGCTCTCGATCCCCGTGCTGGTCAACGAGTAGCCGTACCGGCTACGGGGTCAGACCCGGGCCGCGGCGGCGCTGAGCGGCAGTCCGGCGCTCCAGCGGCCCAGGCCCATCTCCGCGGTGATGCCGGGGCCGAACCCGGCGATCAGGCCGCGCGCGCCGTCGGCCATGCCGCCCTCGGCGAAGAGCCTGGACAGGGCGTCGAACACCACCGAACTCGCGATGTTGCCGCGTTCGGTGAGGGTGTTGCGGCTGAAGCTGAACATCTCCGGGCCGAGCCCGAGGAACTGGCACAGGTCGTCCAGGATGCGCGGCCCGCCCGCGTGCACGATGTAGAAGTCGAGCTGGCCGACGTCCCAATTGTGCTCGGCGGCGAGGGACTTGAGGGCGGGAGCGAGCATTTCCATGGTGCCGGGCACCCGTTTGTCGAGCTGGAAGTGGAAGCCCGTCTCGCGCACGGCGTACGAGATCCAGTCCTCGGTGTCCGGCACCAGGTGCGAGCCGTTGCGCTCCATCCGCATGCCGGTGCCGCCCTCGCCGCGTACCACCGTGGCCGAAACGGCGTCCCCGAACAGGCCGTTGGAGAGCAGCGAGCCCACGCCGATGTCGGTGGGCTGGTAGAGCAGCGAGCAGAACTCGCACGACACGATCAGTACGTTCGAGCCCGGATACGCGGTGATGAAGTCGTGCGCGCGGTTGATCGCGGCGCCGCCGGCCGCGCAGCCGAGCTGGGCGATGGGCAGCTGTCTGGTGTCGTAGTCGAAGCCCATCGTGTTGATCAGCCAGGCGGTGAGCGAGGGCATCATGAAGCCCGTGCACGACACGTAGACGATCAGGTCGATGTCGGCCGGCTCGACCTCGGCGTACCCGAGCGCCCGGCGCACCACGTCCGGCACCCGGGCCTTCGCCTCGGCCTCGTACACCCGGTTGCGGCGCTCGAAGCCGGGGTGTCTCAGGGTCTCTTCGATGGGCTGGACGAGATGCCGGGTCAGCACGCCGGTGTTTTCGATCAGTCTGAGCACGAGGTCGCGCTGCGGATGCCCGGCGTGCGTCTCGCGGGCGAGCTCCAGGGTCTGCTCCTGGGTGATGACGTGGTCGGGCACGGCGACCGCCGGACGGCACAGGGTGGCCATCGAACTTCCCTTCGTGGACGGTGGGTTGGTCACCAGGCGACCGGAAGCGCGAGCGGGTGGCGCCAGATGGAGTGGATGTTCCACGGCACCTCGGCGGCGTCCTCGGCGAGCCGCAGTCCGGGGAAGCGGGTGAGCAGGGAAGTGAACGCCACCTCCAGTTCCATCTGGGCGAGCGGGGCGCCGAGGCAGTGGTGGGCGCCCCAGCCGAACGCCATGTGCGCGACCGCGCCCCGGTCCAGATCGACCTCGTGGGGCCGGTCGAACTTGAGGGTGTCCCGGTTGGCGGTCAGGTACGAGACGTGGACGATGTCCCCGGCCTTGATGAGCACCCCGCCCAGCTCGACGTCCTCGGTGGCGACGCGGGGGATGCCGACGCCCTTGCGGAACGGGATGAAGCGGAGCAGCTCGTCCAGGACGGAGGGGAACCGGTCGGGGTGCGCACGCAGGGCATCCAGGACGTCCGGCTTGGTCAGGAGCGTGTACGCGATGTTCCCGAGCTCGTAGGTCGTGGTGTCCTGGCCGGTGATGAGCAGGACCATCGCCATCACCGCGAGCTCCTGGTCGTCCAGGAGCTCGTCGCCGTCCCGGGCGGTGGCGAGGGTGGAGATGAGGTCGTCGCCGGGAGCGCGCCGCCGGGCGGCGGTGAGGTCGGTGAAGTAGGCGCGCAGTTCGGCCTTGGCTTGTACGGCGGCCTCCCGGCCGGCGGCACCGATGTTCGTCATGGTCAGCGCGTGGCTGCGCAGCCAGTCCCGCTCGTCCGCCGGGATCGCGAGGACCTCGCAGATCGTGACGAGGGGGAGCGGGTCGGCGACGTGCTCCACGAAGTCGGCGGGCGAGCCGTGTGCGGCCATCTGCCCGAGCATTTCGTCCACCACCAGCTGGGTGCGTTCGCGCATCCGCGCCACGTGGCGCGGGGCGAAGCTCTTGGCGACGAGCCTGCGCAGCCGGCTGCTGGCCGGGGGGTCCATGAGGTTGATCGACTCGGGCTGCACGATGGGCTCGGGGGTCATCCGGGGGAAGTCCCGGCCGAGGACGGTGCTGCGGCTGAACCGGCGGTCGGTGGTCACCGTCCGCACGTCCTCGTACCGCGTGACCAGCCAGGCCTCGTCCTCGCCGTACGCCATCCGGATCCGTGCCACGGGCTCGTCCGCCAGGATCCGGCTGAGCTGCGGGTCGAACTCAAGGGCCTCGGCGTAGTCGAAAGGGCAGCTCCACACGGTGTCTGTGTTCTCCACGTGGCGTACTCCGGTGTGTCAGGGACAGGCAGGGCAGTGGACTAGCCCTGTATCCCCGAACGGAGTCATGAACATGTCCGTGAACCCCCTAATTAACCGATTAGAGGGATATTCGGGGAGCCGGGGTGACCAGACGGGGCCCCGACGGGGTGGGTGCCTGTTATGACACCGGGGTGTGGCAGAACCGGCCCACGACATGCAGGTCCGCCTCGATGGCCGAAGCCGCACCCCGCAGCACGGGCAGCACCTCGGAGACGCACTCCGCCACCGTGCGCCGAGTCGTATGCATGGCCACGTTCACCGCAGCCACCACCCGCCCGCCAGGGCCCCGTACCGGCACGGCGATCGAGCGCAGCCCCTCCTCCAACTCCCCGTCCACCAGGGCGTACCCCTGAGCCGCCACCCCGTCCAGGACGGCGGCCAGCGCGGCCGGGGAGGTGACCGTGCGCGGGGTGAGCGCCCGCAGCTCCGTGCGGCCGAGCCGGGCCGCGCGTTCCCCGGCGGGCAGATCGGCGAGCAGCACCCGGCCCATCGACGCGGCGTACGCGGGGAAGCGGGTGCCCAGCGTGATGTTGACGCTCATGATCCGGGTGGTGGCGACCCGGGCCGTGTACTGGATGGCGTCTCCGTCGAGCACGGCGAGCGAGGCTGAGTCGTGCAGGGTGCGGACCAGCTCGGCCAGGTGCGGCGCCGCGATGTCGGACAGCGTCGTACGGGACAGCGGGGGGCAGCCGAGCGACAGAACGCGCGGGGTGAGGCGGAAGACGCGGCCGTGGGTGGCGACCAGGCCCAGATGCTCCAGGGTGATCAGGGCGCGCCGGGCGGTGGCGCGGGCCAGGCCGGTGGCCTCGGCGACGGCGCTGAGCGAGAGCTCGGCCCGGCCCGCGCCGAACGCGGTCAGCACGGTGAGCCCACGGGCCAGCGACTCCACGAACTCCGCGCCGAGCTCCTGCTTGGACGCGGAGGTCCAGGCCGCGAGCGCCCGGGGCGGCGCGGGCGCCGGGGTGTGCTCGCGGCGCAGCTCGGCCTCCATCGCGGCGGCGGCCTCGCGCAGCCGGGGCAGTACCGTCGCCCGCAGGGACGCCGCGCTGTGCCGGCTGGTGTGGCTCACCACGCTCACCGCGCAGACCGCCGCGCCCGCCGGGTCGCGCACCGGTACGGCCACCGCGATGAGCCCCGGCTCGATGAGCTGGTCGTCCACCGCCCACCCGGCCTCGCGGGCTTCGGCGGCCCGCCGCTCGAAACCGCCGGCCGCGCCCGCGCCGGGCGGGACGGCGGGAAAGCAGGCCCCGGCCGGATCGGCTGCGCGCAGATCACGCCAGTCCTGCCACTGCTGCGACGTCCAGTGCGCGGCGAACAGCGGCCCCGGCGCGGTGCGTTCGGCGGGGAGCAGGTCGCCGATGCGGAAGGTGAGGGACATCGCGCGGTGCCGGGTGCTCTGGTGGACGAAGCGGATGCCGTCGCCGTCGGGGACCGCGAGCGACACCGACTCGTCGAGTTCCTCGGCCAGTTGGACCGCGTACGGGCCGAGCGGTGCGGGCAGCCGCAGGGCGCCCAGGTAGGCGTTGGCGAGCTCCATGAGGCGCGGGGCGAGCGTCGCGGTGGGTCCGTCCAGGCGCAGATAGCCCATGCGGGCCAGGGTCGCGGCGACCCGGTCGACGGTGGAGCGGGCGAGCCCGGTCGCCCGGACCAGCTCGCCGAGACTGAGCCGCCCCTCCGCGTCGCTGAGCGCGCGCAGCACGGCGACCCCGCGCATCAGCGGGCCGACGGCTTCGGCGGGGGCGGTGCTCATCTGGCCTCCGGGGACGGAGCGTTGACGCACAGGGCGTTGACACGCGTACCGGCTGAACGCACACTCGGGACGAGGGCAACTATGAACCTTAGTTCATCTGACGAACAAGCGGCGAGCCCCGCAACAGTGAGCCCCAGGACGGCGGATCCCGCACCACCGAGCTCCGCACCACCGAGTCCCGTGACAGCGACCCCGTAGACCCCGCAGACCCGGCAGGCAGGGTGTGAGGAGCGTGGTCTCCAACAACTGCGGGGTGGACGGCGGCGGTCTCGGCATCCTCCTCGCGGCCGGCCGGATCGCCCGCGTGACCGGCTCGTACATCGGCGACAACAAGGAGTTCGCCCGCCAGTACCTGGGCGGTGGACTGGAGGTGGAGCTGGTCCCGCAGGGCCCCCTCGCCGAGCGGCTGCGGGCGGGCGGCTGCGGCATCCCCGCGTTCTACACCCCGGCGGGCACCGGCACCCAGGTCGCCGACGGCGGGCTGCCGCTGCGGTACGGCGGCGACGGCGAGGCGGCCGTGGCGTCGGCGCCCAAGGAGGTGCGGGAGTTCGGCGGCCGCGAGCACGTCCTGGAGCACGGCATCACCACGGACTTCGCGCTCGTACGGGCCTGGAAGGGCGACCGGCACGGCAATCTGCTCTTCCGCCGGGCGGCCCGCAACTTCAATCCGCCGGCCGCGATGGCCGGACGGATCACGGTCGCCGAGGTCGAACACCTCGTGGAACCCGGTGAGTTGGATCCGGACACGGTGCATGTGCCGGGGGTGTTCGTGCAGCGGGTGGTGCCCTTGACTCCACCGCAGGCCGCGGCAAAGGGAGTGGAGAAGCGGACCGTACGCGATCGGGAGGAGGGCCGATGAAGGGCTGGACGCGGGACGGGATGGCGGCGCGCGCGGCCGCCGAACTCGCCGACGGCAGCTGTGCGAACCTCGGCATCGGACTGCCGACCCTGGTCCCGGGCCATCTGCCCCCGGGCGTGGATGTGGTGCTCCACTCGGAGAACGGCATCCTCGGCGTCGGACCGTACCCCCTGGAGGCGGAGGTGGACCCGGACCTCGTCAACGCGGGCAAGGAGACGGTGACCGTGCTGCCGGGCGCCGCGTTCTTCGATTCCGCGCTGTCGTTCGGGATGATCCGGGGCGGCCATGTCGACACCGCGATCCTCGGCGCGATGCAGGTCTCGGCGGGCGGCGACCTCGCCAACTGGGCTGTTCCAGGGCGCCTGGTGAAGGGCATGGGCGGTCCGTATCCGTATGCAAGCAGGAGAGGTGGCAGAGCGATGACACTCGCCCAGCGACAGACCGGCGTGCTGAAGGAGACGCCCCCGGGGCAGCGGGTCGGCCCGTACCGCAGCGGCGCGTTCCGCGAGCCGCTGCGGGCGCCGGTGGCCGTGGGCGGCGACCCGGAGGCGGTCGAACTGCACGGCCCGGTCTTCGGCGTCACCGAGGTGACGGCGCTCGACGCGGACCTGACCCGCCAGCACGCGGGCGCGCCGCACGGCGAGCGGATCACCGTGGAGGGACGCGTGGTGGACCGCTCCGGGCGGCCGGTCCGTGGCCAGCTGGTCGAGATCTGGCAGGCGAACGCGTCCGGCCGCTACGCCCACCGGCGCGACCAGCACGCCGCCCCGCTCGACCCCCACTTCACCGGGGCGGGCCGCTGCCTGACCGACGCCGAGGGGAGGTACGCGTTCACGACGGTCCGGCCGGGCGCCTACCCCTGGGGCAACCACGAGAACGCGTGGCGCCCGGCGCACATCCACTTCTCCCTCTTCGGCACGGCCTTCACCCAGCGCCTGGTGACCCAGATGTACTTCCCGGGCGACCCGCTGCTTCCGTACGACCCGATCCTGCACGCGGTCGGCGAGCAGGCGGCACGGGACCGCCTGGTGGCGGCGTACGACCCTGAACTGTCTGTCCAGGACTGGTCGTTGGGCTACCGCTGGGACATCGTCCTCGACGGCCCGGCCGCGACGCTGCCCGACCCGGAGGTGACGGCGTGATGCCCGAGCCCACCCCTTCGCAGACCGTCGGCCCCTTCTACGGGTACGCCCTCCCCTTCCCCGGCGGCGGTGACATCGCCCCCGCCGGACACCCGGAGGCGATCACGGTGCACGGGTACGTGTACGACGGGAGGGGCGAGCCGGTGCCGGACGCGCTCCTGGAGTTCTGGCAGGCCGCGCCCGACGGCTCGCCGGCGGGCCGCCCCGGCTCATGGCGCCGGGACCCCGCCACCGGCGGCTTCCTCGGCCGCGACGGCATCGGCTTCACGGGCTTCGGCCGGGTCCCGACGGGCGCGGACGGCCACTGGACGGTACGCACGCTGCCCCCGCCGCAGGCCGCGCCCTACCTGGCGGTGTGCCTGTTCGCGCGCGGCCTGACGCGCCACCTCTTCACGCGGGCGTACGTCGAAGGGCTGGGCGGGGAGGGCGAGTTGAAGGCGGTCGCGGGGGAGCGGGGGGAGACGCTCCTTGCGCGGCGCGAGGCCGAACGGGAGGGCAGCTTCCGGTTCGACATCCACTTGCAGGGGGAGCGGGAGACGGTGTTCCTTGACTTCGCCTGAGGCTACTCAGGGTTCAGGGGACGTCGGCTGCTCACGCCGGTGAGTGCGGGGAGTCCGGCCGAGGCGGCGACGGGCGACCGGGCGGTGCTGCGGGCGATGCCGGCGGCCGAGGCGGCGGTCGGCGCGGCGCCGGAGCGGGCCGCGTCGGCCGTGACGCAGGCGGCGTGTCCGGAGCGCTTCGACGTGCGGGCGCCGGCCCTGCGGGCCGGGGCGGGCGGCAACCCGGTGATCCCCCTGGTGGCCGGCCTGAGGCGGGCGGTGGCGGAACCCTCCCCGGGCGACGAGGAGTTCGCGCACCGGGGTGCGACCAGCCAGGACATCCTGGACACGGCGCTGATGCTGGTCGCCGCCGACACCCTCGACCTGATCGCGGCGGACCTGGCGGCGACGGCCGACTCCCTCGCGGCCCTCGCCGCCCGGCACCGCGCCACCCTGATGGCCGCCCGCACCCTGACCCAGCACGCCGTCCCGACGACGTTCGGCCTGAAGGCGACGGGCTGGCGCCGGCTCCAGCTCTCCCGGCTCGACCGCATCACCCGTTCGCGACACGCGGCCGCCGGGCTCGCCGAGAACTGCACGGGCCTGCCGATAGAGCCCTGATCGGCCACGGCGCGTGCCCGGACGCCGACTCCCCGGGGTGGTTACAGTCCGAAGCGAAGCGCAAATACGGCATTAGTGCGTGAAGCCATCCAAAACGCCACCCACCATAGGAGCAAACATCCCGTGAGCCAGAGTCAGGGCCAGAACCAGAGCCTCAGCATCCGCAACCAACTCCCCGGCACCGTCACGGCCATCGCCTCCGGCGAGGTCATGGCCACGGTCAAGGTGCGTCTGGACGGCGGCCAGGAGATCACCGCCGCCATCACCCTCGACGCCGTCAAGGACCTGGGGATCACGGAGGGCAGCGCGGTGCGCGCGCTGGTCAAGTCGACCGAGGTGGCGCTGGCCACCGGCGCCGTCGACGGGCTCAGCATCCGCAACCAGATCCCCGGCACCATCACCGAGGTGGCGACCGGCGGCGCCATGGCCGGGGTGAAGCTCGACGTGCGGGGCGGTTCGCTGACCGCCGCCATCACCAAGGACGCCGCCGCCGACCTCGGGCTCACCACCGGTGCCTCCGTCGTCGCGCTGATCAAGTCCACCGAGATCTCGCTCGCGAAGGCCTGATCACCCCGCCGAGGCGTTCAGGGGCATGTGCGCGGCCGCACCGCCATGCCCCTCCAACTCCCGGGCCCGTACCCCCGCCTGGAACCGGGACGTCGCACCCAGCACCTCCATCAGCTCGGCGACCCGTCTGCGGTACGTCCGCAGGGACATGCCGAGCCGGCGTGCGGCCGACTCGTCGGTGTGCCCGGCGCCGAGCATCCGCAGGATCCGCCGCGCCTCCGCGCCCAGCTCGGGAGGGCGCCGCCGCAGGTGGTCGTCGAGGTCGGGCGAGGCCGCCCAGGCCGCGCGGATCAGCGCTCCGACCCCCGCGACGACGTCCGGCGAACGGATCACCGTGTACGTACGCGTCCCGTCGGCCGGCGGCCCCGCCAGGATCGCGACGCGCCGGTCGAGCACGATGGTCTCCTGGGAGAGCGGCGCGGCGCAGATCCGTATGTGGGCCCCGCCCGCGGCCATCCTGGCCAGGCGCCGCTCGGCCCGCGCGTCGGGGAGGGCGTGCGGGGTGTAGAGCTTGCGCATCATGAGGCCGCCGGGCTCCGTCGCGGGCCGCAGCCCGGCGGCGAAGGCGGATTGCACCCCGGCCGACCAGGTCGTCGGGTCGGCGGCGGCGACCAGGAACTCCTGCCGCGCCCCCGCGAACAGATGTCCGGCCCGCGCGATGAGCTCCCGCTCGCCGCGGAGCGTCACCATCTGGTCGTCGGTCATGACCGGTCAGTCTGCGATGTCGGTCGGCTCAGGTCAACGGGCCGGGCCCGTGCGGGGCGCGGGCACCGCCCCGGAAGATCGCCGCGCCCGCGCGACCGGGCGCCCGGGACCCCCCAGCTGTTCCGTCAACTGCTCTGACCTGCCACGCTGTTGCGATGACAGAGGTTTTCATGCGACGACTGTCGCGTTGGCAGGCCGAGCAGCAGCGGGAGTCGGTGGCGGACCTGTACGTCGCGGCGTACGAAGGAGTGCCCGGCGCGGATCCCCGTGGCCGCGAGGGATTTCTGCGCCGTTTCGCCGAGGACGTACAGCGCCCCGGCTTCGACATGATCATCGCGGGTGACCCGGCCCTGCTGGGCTGCGTCTACGGCTACCCGCCGGGCCGAGAGGGTGAGTGGTGGCACGGCCACCGGGGCGCCGTGACCGACGGCGACGAGGAACTCGCGTCAGGGGACCGGGTGTTCGCGCTCGCGGAACTGATGGTGCTGCCCGCCCGGCGCCGCACGAACATCGCCACCCGGCTCCAGCAGAGACTCCTGGAACGGGTGGACGCCGACCTGATCACCACCCTGATCGACCCGGCGAACACGGCGGCCGCGGCGGCGTACGCGTCCTGGGGCTGGACCAGGTCCCCCCGCCCCACCCGCCCCGACCTGGAAGCCTGGACCAGCCGCCACCCGACCCGAGCACGGCACTAGGGGGTACCCCCTAGGGGGTACCCGGCTCCTGGCGTGAGCCCGCCGGGGGAGGGCGGTCAGTGTTCCAGGTGCATGACGTCGGCGATCGACGGCGTGTACTCGTCGTCGGACCGGGACGGGGTGTAGTCGTGGCCCGGCTTCAGCCACCCCGCCCGCTCCGCGGCGGCGACGGCGGCCGCCTCGGCCGCGTCAGCGGCGGCGTTCAACGCCACGTCGCGCCCCGCGTTCCCCATCGCGGAGGCCGCACCGGCGGCCAGGGAGGCCTGCTGAGCGGCACGGTACGCGGCGACTGCGACCGCGCCGGCGTTGTCGTGGCGCTGGGCAGTCTGCGCCGCCAGCGCGGCAGCGGCAGCGGCGTTCCGCGCGCTGCGGGAGTCCGCCGCGGGGTCGGGAGCGCTGCCGGAGAAGGCCGCCACCGCCTGAGCGGCCGTACGGACGGCCTGATCGGCCTTCAGTACGGGCCCCGCCGCCGTGCCGCCCGCATGCCTGTCGACCAGGCCGCTGCGCGCATCGTCGAGGTACTGGCAGGTGGCCGCCGTTCGCGTCGCGGCGCTCCGGGCCCGTGCCGCGTGCCCCTCCCTGAGCGCCGCGCCGGCGGCTTCCCCTGCCGGGTCCGGGACTTCAGGGGTTCCGTCCCGGGGCGTGTCGGAGTCGCTCATTGCCATCCATCTCTCCCATCGATCTCACGGAACACGATGTGATCCCACGGATCACGGTCCGGTCGCGCTCACGCCGGACGCCCGGCCTACCGGAGGAACAGGCCCAGGGCGTGGTCCAGCGACCAGTCCTGCCAGCACATCGCGAACAGTCCGACCGCCGAGATCAGGGCCATCATGAGGTTCTGCCCCTGCTCGGCCCAGTCGTGGATCATCAGCACGAAGTACGTCAGGTTCAGCAGCAGGCCCCCGACCAGGGCGACCGGCGTCAGGAAGCCGGTGATCAGGCCCAGACCCAGGGCCAGTTCGGCATAGGCGACGACGTAGGCGTGCAGGCGCAGACGCGGCTTCACGAACCGGTCGAAGCCGTGCTTCACGAGGGGCCAGCGGTGCTTGTCCGCGATGCCGGCGGCCCAGGCGATCCCGCCGCCGTCGAACCACGTCTTCTTGTCCTTGTGGCGCCAGCTCTCCAGCCACCACAGACCGAGGCCGATCCTGAGGACCGCGAACCATTCGGCCCCGCTGAGCCAGAGTGTCTGCATGGCACGCCTCCGCAGCCGCAGTTGACCTGACGAGTCGTCAGTTCAGCCCATCGTCCGCGGTCTGGCAAGGGGTGGTGGCGGCCCAACTCCGCTTGCCGCGCTGGGGTCTTGCCCATACGCTCAATCTGATGGATCGTCAGATTTGGTTGATGGCCAGCCAGCGGCAGGGGGCAACGACGTGCTCGACAGTCAGGACGGCTCGCAAGACATCCCGAAGGTGATCAGCGTGGACGACCACGTGATCGAGCCCGCGCACCTCTTCAGGACGTGGCTTCCGGGCAAGTACCGGGACCGGGGCCCGCAGCCCTTCACGGCGGGTATCGGTGACCTGGAGTACATCGGGGGCAAGTACCGGTTCACCACGGACCCGGACGGACAGCAGACCGACTGGTGGCGGTACGAGGACGAGATCTTCCCCTACAAGCGCATCATCGCCGCCGTCGGCTTCTCGCGCGACGAGATGACCCTCGACGGCATCACCCGTGAGCAGATGCGGCGCGGCTGCTGGGACCCCAAGGCCCGCCTCGCCGACATGGACCTCAACCACGTCGAGGCCTCCCTCTGCTTTCCGACCTTTCCCCGGTTCTGCGGCCAGACCTTCGCCGAGGCCAAGGACAAGGAGGTGGGCCTCGCCTGCGTGCGGGCGTACAACGACTGGATGGTCGAGGAGTGGTGCGGTGACAGCGGGGGCCGGCTGATCCCGCTGTGCCTGATCCCGCTGTGGGACGTCGAGTTGGCGGTGGCGGAGATCAGGCGCAACGCCGCCCGCGGGGTGCGCGCGGTGACCTTCTCCGAGATCCCCACCTACCTCGGGCTGCCGTCCATCCACTCCGGCTACTGGGACCCCTTCTTCGCGGCGTGCGAGGAGACCGGCACCGTCGTCAACATGCACATCGGCAGCAGCTCGCAGATGCCCGCCGCCTCACCCGACGCGCCGCCCGCCGTCCAGGCGGCGCTGAGCTTCAACAACGCCATGGCCTCGATGATGGACTTCCTGTTCAGTGGCGTCCTGGTGAAGTTCCCCCGGCTCAAACTCGCCTACAGCGAAGGGCAGATGGGCTGGATCCCGTACGCCCTGGAGCGCGCCGACGACGTGTGGGAGGAGCACCGCGCCTGGGGCGGGGTGAAGGACCTGATCCCCGAGCCGCCGTCCACGTACTACTACCGGCAGATCTTCTGCTGCTTCTTCCGCGACAAGCACGGCATCGAGGCGATCGAGACGGTGGGAGTCGACAACGCCACCTTCGAGACGGACTATCCCCATGTCGACTCCACCTGGCCGCACACGAAGCAGGTGGCCGCCGACCACGTGGCGGGGCTGCCCGACGAGGTGGTCTACAAGCTGCTCCGCGGGAACGCCATCCGCATGCTGGGCCTTCCCTTCGACGCCGGCCGGAGGCCGACCTCCGCAGCCTGACGCGGGGGTGGCGCCGGGCCTCCTCCGACCCGGCGCTACGGTTCCCCTGTGATCCTTCGAGGAGGCGGCCGGATGGACAGCCACACGTCACAGGCGCTGATGACGCTCGGACGCTGGTACGTCCGCCACGCCCCCGGCGCGATCGGCAAGGCCTCGCTGGTGGCCGAGTACCTCAACCCCGGGCTCCGTGACCACCCGCGGCGGCGGATCGTGCGCACTCGGTCCGGGGTGCGGATGGGGGTGGACACCCAGGACCTGATCCAGCGGTACCTCTACCTGTTCGGGGTGTGGGAGCCGCACATGTCCCGCTGGCTCCGGGGGCGGCTGCGGCCGGGTGACACCTTCATCGACGTCGGAGCGAACATCGGCTACTACAGTCTCCTGGCGTCGCGACTCGTGGGCGCCGGCGGCCGGGTGGTGGCCATCGAGGCATCTCCGGTGTTCCACCGGCGACTTGTACGCCAGGCCGGGCTGAACCGCAGCACCAACATCCGCGCGGTGAACGAGGCCGTCGCCGACTCCCGCAAGACGGTGACGTTCACCCTCGCCAGCTCCCGCAACATGGGCGCGAACAGCATCGTCCCGTACGCCGGTCCGGCGGAATCCACCTTCCGGGTCGAGGCCCGCCCGCTCGCCGAACTGCTGAGCGCCGCGGAGATCGGCCGGGCCCGCGTCATCAAGGTCGACGTCGAGGGCGCGGAGGGCAGCGTCGTCCGGGGCCTGGCCCCGGTCCTGGACCGGCTCCGCCCCGACGCGGAGATCACGGTCGAGGTGACCCCGGAGCGCATGGCCCAACTGGGGGACTCTGCCGAGGAGTTGATGTCCACCATGCGGGCGCACGGGTTCCACGCGTACCGGATGGCGAACGACTACGCCCCGGAGAGCTATCCGGCGGCCTTGTACGGCAGCGCGCCCGAGGTTCCCGTCCGGATGCGTACTACGGTGGTCGGCGAGAGCGACCTGGTGTTCTCCCGGACGGACGCCGAGACGCTTCCGTAGCCCTTCGAACGCGCCGGTCAGTCCTTTGCGTTGACCGGGTACTGCCACCCGAACCCGGCCAGCGCCCTCGCCCTCGCCTCCACGACGGCCATCCGCGCGTCGCGCTCGGCGGTGTCGGTGTGGGCGGCCTGGCCGGTCGCCTGGCCGGGCCACTTGCGGTAGAGGAGGCCGGGCTCCGCGGTGAACCAGCCGCGGCTGGTGGCGTTCAGCGCGAGCAGCAGGCCGGTGTCCTCCGAGGCGGGCAGTGCCATCCAGCCGCCGAGCGCGAGGAGCAGGTCGCGGCGGACGAAGAGGGTGGCCGGGTGCACCTGGGCGAGGAAATCGTGCGCCTTCCAGTAGGCGAGTACGGCACCGCGCTCCAGCGGACCGGCCTCCGGATCCCCCTCGAAGCCGGCGGTGGAGCCGTCGGGCAGCAAGTCGAGCACCCGGGAGGTGGTCCAGCCGATGGTGCGGTCCGCTTCGAGAGCGGCGAGGTCGCGCGCGAGGCAGCCGGGGGTGAGCCGGTCGTCGGCGTCCAGGACCTTCACGTAGTCGCCGTCGGCCCGCGCGAGCGCGATGGTCCGGGCGACTCCCGGGCCCCCTCGCCGCCCCTGCCGGAAGGTCACCCGCCTGTCGTCCGGGACGTACGGCTCGACCTCGTGGGTGAAGCCGTCCTCCTGGATGAGCCAGTGCCACTCCCACCCCGAGGGCAGTTCCTGCGTGCGGAGCGACTCGTAGGCCTCGGGCAGATACCGGGCCGAAGGGCCGTGGACAGCGGTGAGGACGATGATGCGCCGGGACACGGCGGTCCCACCTTTCCCATGGAAGCGCCCGACCGCTGGCGACGGGGGATGCACCAGCGATCGGGCTTGTGGACAAGACTAACAACGCTGCCCGTACGACGGGAGTCAACTGCTCGGCCGTGATGACGAGTTGTGATCGAGATCACGTCGGGCGGTCACTGATCGCAAGGAGGCGCGTACGAGAGGCGGGGCAGGTTCTCGTGCCATATCTCCGGCGTCAGGACACCCCGGGTGGTGGAGCAGATGCGGCTGATGGCCTCGGCGGCGTCCAGATTCCAGAGCCGGACGGTGTCGCTGCCGCTCGACACCCCGAGCATGTGGCTCCTGGGGCCGAACGACAGGAAGTTTCCCGTCTTGGCGTTGGGGCTCATCGACTGACCGATGGGCGCGGCGTCGGACGGGTCGGTGACGTTCCACAGCCGGACCGTGTTGTCGTTGCCGCCGCTGGCCAGGGTGCGGCCGTCCTGGCTGAACGTCAGCGACACGACCGCTTCGGTGTGGCCGGTGAGAGGGGAGCCGAGCCGGGTCGCCCTCGCGGGATCGGTGATGTTCCAGAGCCGTACGGTGTCGTCGTCGCTGCCGCTGGCCAGGGTGTGGCCGTCCGGGCTGTAGGCGAGCGCGTTGACGGGGCCGAGGTGCCCGGTGAGCGGCGCGCCGAGCTGGGTGGTGTGCCCCGGGTCGGTCACGTTCCACAGCCGGACCGTGGCGTCCGCGCTGCCGCTGGCGAGCGTGCGGCCGTCCGGGCTGAAGACGAGGGAGTTGACGTAGCCCTTGTGGCCGGTGAGCGGCCCGCCCAGCGGAACGTGGTGGGACGGGTTGCTGACGTCCCACAGCTGGATGGTGCGGTCGTCGTAGGCGGTGGCCAGGGTGCGCCCGTCCGGGCTGAAGGCCAGCGAGTCGGGGCCCGAGAACCGGGTCCGCAGCGGGACGGGCGCCCCGTACGAGAGGGGCCGGGCCGGATCGGTGACGTTCCACAGCTGTACCGTCTGGCTCCCCATGAACACGGCGAGTGTGTGGCCGTCGGGGGAGAACACCAGCTCACGCAGGTCGCCGACGCCGGGCACGAACGGCTCGCCCAGCGACACGGGCCGGCCGGGGGTGTCCACGTTCCACAGCCGGACCCGGTCGTCGCTCGCGGCCGTGGCGAGCACCCGGCCGTCCGGGCGGAACGCCCCGATCCGGCCGGTCATGTCCGAGGTCGGTATCGACCACAGGCGGACCTTGCTGTCGCCGCTCCCGGTGGCGAGGGTGCGGCCGTCGGGGCTGAAGCCCAGGGCGTACATCTCGCCGCTGCTCCCCGCCAGCGGCTCGCCGACCTGCGACGGGTAGGCCGGATCGCTGACGTTCCACAGGATCGCCGTGCTGTCCGCGCTGCTGGCGGCCAGCATGGTCCCGGCGGGGTTGAAGGCCACCGACCAGATGGGGCCGGTGTGGCCGGTGAGCGGCGAGCCGAGCTGGGCGGCGTGCCGTGGGTCGGCCACGTTCCAGAGCCGTACGGTGTCGTCCGAGCCGCCGCTGGCGAGCGTGCGGCCGTCGGGGCTGAAGGCCACGGAGTGCACCGTGCTCGTGTGGCCGGTCAGCACGGTGTCGATCCCCACCGGATGGTTCGGGTCCGTCATGTCCCACAGCCTGATGGGGCCGTTGTCGCCGCCCGCCGCCAGCGTCCGTCCGTCGGGGCTGAACGCCACGCAGCGCACGGCGGCGGTGTGGCCGGTCAGGACGCCGCGCGGGGTCGGCCGGTGCGGGTCGGCCACGTCCCACAGGCGGACGGTGTGATCCTCGTTGGCGGTGGCCAGCGTGTGCCCGTCCGGGCTGAAGGCGACCAGGTAGACCGTGCCGCCGTCGCCGGTCAGGGGCTTGCCGATCGGCTGCGGACGGCTGGGATCGCGTACGTCCCACAGCCGGACCGTGCCGTCGTCCGAAGCGCTGGCCAGGGTGTGGCCGTCCGGGCTGAAGACCGCGGTGCTCACCCAGCTGGTGTGGCCGGTGAGCGGGCCGCCCAGCGGCTTGGGGCGCGCCGGGTCCGCCACGTCCCACAGCCGTACGGTCCGGTCGTAGCTGGCGGTGGCCAGGATCCGCCCGTTCGGGCTGAACGAGGTGAGGTAGACGGCGCCGGTGTGGCCGAGGAGCGGCGTGGCCAGCGGCGCGTTCACGATCGAGATCAGCCGGTTGTTCGCGCCCTCGTCGTCCGGCCTCAAGTGGTGTGCCACCAGGGCGAGTTGGGCGGACAGCGAGGGGTCCGTGTGCTGGACGCGATCGGCTTCGGCGACGACCTGCTCGAACACGGCGTCGTCCCGCTGCTGCCAGGCGACCACCGCCGCGCCGACGGCGAGCATCGCCAGGACGACCAGGGCCGACACCGCGGCGCGGCTGATCCAGACCGTGCGTCTGCGCAGCTTGACCGAGGCGGCCAGGAATTCCACCGCGACCCGGGTCAGGAAGGTGTCACCGGCGGACTGGGCCCAGGTGTGGGCCTGTTCGAGGCGGGAACCCCGGTAGAGCAGTGACGTGTCGCGGTTCGATCCCTCCCAGGCCCTGCCGTCCTCTTCGAGCCGCTGGCGCAGCAGGTTGCCGGTCCGGTCCTCGTCGATCCAGTCGCGCAGGCGCGGCCAGGCGTGGAGCAGCGCCTCGTGGGTGATCTCCACGGTCTCCGCGTCGAGCGTCACCAAGCGGGCCCGTACCAGCGCTTCGAGCGATTCCTCCGTCTTGTCGGAGTCCGTCGACTCCTCCGCCAGCTGGCGACGCGTCCCGCGCCGACGGGTGGCCTGGGTGTCCTCGCCCAGCCTGACCAGCCTCAGCAGGAGCAGCCGCGCGGCCGTGCGGGCCGCCGGGTCGAGGCTCGACCAGGCCCGCTCGGCGGTCGCCGCCACCGCCCCCTGGATGCCGCCCGCCGCGCGGTAGCCGGCCAGCGTCAGCCGTCCCGCCTTCCGGCGCTGCCAGGTGGCGAGCAGGGCGTGCGAGAGGAGCGGCAGCGCCCCCGCGCTGTGCGTCCCACCGGGGCCGTCGGCGCTCACTTCCCGGACGATCAGTTCCGCGAGGCCGGGTTCGAGTTCCATGCCCACGGCCTTGGCCGGGCCGGTCACCGCTTCGCGCAGCTCCGCGGTGGTCAGCGGCCCGAGCACCATGTGCCGGTGCTGCAGCGCGTCGGCCAGTTCCGGATGCGCGAGGCACTGCTCGTAGAAGTCGGCGCGTATCCCGAGGACCACGAGCACGGGGGCCGGCTCTCGCGGGTCGGCGGGCGTGCACGCGGCGTGCAGGACCTGGATGAAGGTGCGCCTGCTCGCCTCGTCGGAGCAGAGGGAGAACGTCTCCTCGAACTGGTCCACGATGACGACCGCAGGGGCGGGGGAGGACGTCTCGCGCCGCGCCCACGCCGAGACGGCTTCCCGCACGGCGTGCCCGAACCGCGGAGTGCCGGGTTCCGCCGTGGCGGACACGACGGGTGCGAGCTCGGGGATCCGGCCGGTCAGCTCCAGGAGGGGATCGGCGCCCGGCACGAGCTGGAGCACCGCCCTCGTGCGGCCGCTCTCCTCGCCCAGCGCGCCGTTCTGCAGCGTGGGCACCAGACCGGCGTTCAGGAGGGAGGACTTTCCCGCCCCCGAGGCGCCCACGAGCATGACCAGGCCGCCCGTCTCCTCCACCGCGCGGAGCTGGGCGACGAGCGCGTCCGTGCTCCGCTCCCGGCCGAAGAACCACCGGGCGTCCTGCTGGCGGTAGGAGGCCAGGCCCCGGTACGGGCACACCCCACCGGCGACGGCCGGGGCCTCGGCCGGGGGCCGGTCCTTCTCCTCCGCGGCCGCCGCGGGGCGGTCGCCGACCGGATCGGCCACCGCGCGCTCCCACAGGCGCTGCCACTGGACCAGGTCGTACAGACCCGCGGACACGGGCGCGGGCCGCGCGCGGCGCGCCTCGGGTATCAGGATGTGCAGCACCACGGCGAGGGCGGCGAACTGGGCCGGCACGTTCTTGGCCCGTCGCCAGTCGCTGATCCGCTGCGCGGACACCCGCACCGGCCGCCCGCGTTCGTCGACCCGCTGAAGCCGGACGACGGCCTCGGCCACGCGCTTGAGAGGAGGGTCGCCGGCCTCCTTGTACAGCAGCGCGAGACGCTCCGCGAAGGCCGTGCGTGCCCCTGAGTCGGAACTCAAGGTCTCCACCCCTCACCTCACCCGCACTTGGACGTCCGGACCGGAAAACTCACCCTATATGGCTGACCTGCGGTTAAGTCCTGGGTCCGATTCCGGAGCCTCTCCGGTGGGAGCCGCAGATGGCAGGATCTCGACCCAGTAGCGCATCAACCGGGCGTCGCCCGGACAGGGCCGCCGGCTCAGCGCTCGGAGAGACAGCTCATGATGCCGCATGTTCTCGGTAAGCGTCCGCGGAGTCGCGATTCGGTGACGAGGACTCGTCACGTGAGCTTGAGGGATCCGTGGCGCCAGTCCCACCGGACTGCCGTCGTATCACCACGGATCCGCCTCCCGTCGACCCGCGCCGCAACGGCGCGGATCGACGCCGACCGTATGGTTCGGCACCGGTCCCAACAGGGGAGGGACCGGTGCCGAACCAAACGGGCGTACATGAACTTTTCGGTCCTGGGGCGCAGTGCTGTGGGGTGGGCCGCAAGCCCTGCGTCACGCCTGCGCGACGGCTTCCAGCGGGCTCAGCGCGGCCGCCCGGCGGGCCGGGACGGCGGCCGCGACCGCGCCGATCGTGAGGGACAGCAGGCACACCAGGAGCAGCGTCCCCCAGGGCAGTGCCAGGGAGTACTGGGCCATCGCTCCGTTGGCCAGCGCGCCGACCGCCCAGGCACCGAACAGCCCGACCGCCAGGCCGAGCAGCGTGCCGAACGCGGCGACGGTCACCGATTCCAGGCGGATCATCCGCCGGATGCCGGCGCGGTCCATTCCGACGGCGCGCAGTACGCCGATCTCGCGGGTGCGCTCCGCGACCGACATGGCCAGGGTGTTCACGATGCCGAGCGAGGCGATCACGACGCCGATGGCGAGCAGCCCGTACATCAGCGTGAGCAGGCTGCTCAGGGTGCCGGCGGCCTCGTCCACGAGCTCCTTGCGGTCCTGCACCTTCAGCAGCGGGTTGTTGCCCACGGCGGTGCGCAGCCGGTCCTCGGCGCTCTTGGAGGCCGCGCCGCCGTCGGTACGGACCAGGATCCGCTGGACGGAGCCGGGCTTGAAGCCGCTGCGCTGCACCTCGGCGCGGTCGCCCAGCGCGTCGTGGGCGATGGGGCTGTCCTTGTAGACGCCCACGACGGTGTACTCCTTGAAGTCCTGGTCGAGGCCCATGCGGGCGTTGAGCCTGCCGCCCGCGCTCAGGCCGTGCTCCCGGGCGAGGGTGCTGGAGACGGCGATCCGGCCCGGCCCGAGGTCCGCCGGGGAACCGCTGGTGAAGTCGAGCTTCATGACGGCGTTCACGGTGTCGGGGCCGACCCCGGAGATCTGCCGGACACCGCCGCCGGTGAACAGGCTGGAGTCCGCGACGGCGGCCGCGGTCCGCACTCCGGGAGTGTCGGCCACCCGCTGGACGGCGGCCGCGTCGATGCCGGTCGTGGGCGTACGGGTGCCGATCACGTAGTCGGCGCCGAGGCCGGCCGCGGCCTGGTGGTCGAGGGCCTGCCCGGTGGAGTTCCCGAGGACGGCGAGCCCCGCGACCATCGCCGTGCTGACGATCAGGGTGGCGGCGGTGGCCGCGGTGCGCCGCGGGTCGCGCAGGGCGTTCTCCCGGGCGAGCCGGCCGGTGATCCCGAAGCGGCCGGTCAGACGGCCGGTCAGCCGGATCACGGGGGCGGCGAGCAGCGGCGCGAGGACGATCACGGCGACGAGGAGGATGCCGCAGCCGAGCATCGCGCTCTGCAGGTTCTCCTCGGAGGCGTCCTTGGCCCCGGTGACCGACACCAGCCATCCCACGCCGAGGACGAGCAGGGCCGTCCCCACCGCGCCCCGGATCCGGGACCGGTGGGCGGACGGCGGCTGCTCGGCCGAGCGCATCGCCTCGACGGGCGCGACCCTCGCCGCCCTGCGGGACGGCAGCCACGCGGCGAGCACGGTGACTCCCACGCCCACGACGAGCGCCGCCACGACCGGGCGCGCGCCGATCACCAGGGGGCCGCGGGGCAGCGCGTCGGCACCGGTGCTCAGGATGTCGGGCAGTACGGAGGCGATGCCGAGTCCGAGCAGGAACCCGGCCGCGGATGCGGCGAGGCCGATCAGGAGGGCTTCGGCGAGGACGGAGCGGACCACTTGGCGGCGATCGGCACCGATGGCGCGCAGCAGCGCGATCTCCCGGGTGCGCCGCGTCACGAGCATGGTGAAGGTGTTGACGACGAGGAACGAGCCGATGAACAGCGAGACCCCGGCGAAGATCATCGGCAGCTTGGTGTAGCCCCGGGTCAGGGTGTCGACGAGGGTGGCCTGCTGATTGGCCTGGGCGGTGCCGCTGACGGCCTCGGCCCGGTCGGCCGGGAGCAGGGCGCCGACCTGGCCGGAGAGCTTGAACGGGTCGGTGCCGGGCGCGGCGGACACGTCGATCCCGGTGTAGTGGCCCGGGGAGGAGAACAGGTCCTGGGCGGTCGCCTTGTCGAACAGGGCGAGGGTGCCGCCCGCGGTCACCCGGCTGTCGTCGGTGGTGACGATGCCGACGAGCCGCTTGGTCATGACGGGCCCGTCGGTGGCCAGGGTGACCGTGTCGCCGAGGGCGAAGCGGCCGGCGGCGGCGGTGCCGCTGTCCACCGCGATTTCGTCGCCGTTCTTCGGGGCGTGGCCCTTGACCAGCGGATAACGGCTGTCCTTGCCGTCCTCGCCCGGTACGTACGCACCGGCCAGGTTCGCCCACGCCTTGCCGGCCCGCAGCGGAGCGCCGTCCGCCCCGTTCAGGACGGCCGACCCGTCGACCGACGGCCGTACGGCGCCGACACCGGGCACATCGGCGAGCTTCCGCACGAGCGCGTCGTCGAGCACGCTGGTGCGCCGGTCCGCGGCGGTCCCCGGCGGAGGGTCCTTCGGGACCACGGTGACCGCGATGTCGGCGAAGTTCTTCGACGCGGCGGCGCGGTAGGCCGCGGCGGCCGAGTCACCGAAGACGAGGGTGCCGACCACGAAGGCGACGCCGAGCATGACGGCAAGCACCGTCATCAGCAGCCGCGCCTTGTGCGCGAGCACGTTGCGCAGGGCGGTTTTGAACATGGGGTGTCTCAGTCCTGGGTGGTCGGGGGCGGTGGCGAGGAGTCGGGGGGGCGAGGATTCACGGGCCGAAGGTTCAGCCCCTCGGCCTCTGAACGCGGGGGCGAAAATTCCGCTGACGGGGGTTCGGCGGCTGGGACCGGAAGTCCGGCCGCCCTCTGGCTCTGAACGCTGGGGCCGAAGGTTCGGGGGCCGAGAGTCCAGCTGCGTCTGGTGTTGGAGGGAAGGGGCCGAAGATCAGGCCGCCACTGGTGTCGGCAGGACGGGGCCGAAATCCAGCCGCCTCCGGCGTTGGGAGGACGGCCGAAAATCCAGCCCCTCCGGCTCTGAACAGGGGGGGCAGAATCCAGCCCCTCCGGCTCTGAACAGGGGGGCAAAATCCAGCCCCTCCGGCGTTTGAGGAGCGGGGGTCTGGGGGCGGAGCCCCCAGCGGTGCCGGGTGCGGGGGCATGGGTCCGGTGAAGGAAGGCGGGGAGGCGGGGAAGGCGGGAAGGCCAAGGGCCGGGGAGAGGGGGGCCTGGGGGACAAGCCCCAGTGGCCCGGGGTCAGCGGGTGCCCAGGGCCTTCATCTGGTCCAGCACCCGGTCCGCACTGGGATGGCTCATCTCGTCGACCAGCCGACCGTCGGAGAGGAAGACCACGCGGTCGGCGTAGGCGGCGGCGACGGGGTCGTGGGTCACCATGACCACGGTCTGCCCCAGCTCGCGTACCGAGTCGCGCAGGAAGCCGAGGACCTCCGCACCGGAGCGCGAGTCGAGGTTGCCGGTGGGCTCGTCGCCGAAGATGATCGCGGGCCGGGAGGCCAGGGCACGGGCCACCGCGACGCGCTGCTGCTGCCCGCCGGAGAGCTGGGCCGGGCGGTGGCCGAGCCGGTCGGCCAGGCCCACCATCGCGATGACCCGGTCCAGCCACTGCTGGTCGGGCCGGCGTCCGGCGATGGTCAGCGGCAGCGTGATGTTCTCAAGGGCGGTCAGCGTCGGCAGCAGGTTGAACGCCTGGAAGATGAAGCCGATCCGGTCCCGGCGCAGCTGGGTGAGCTGCCGGTCGTTGAGCGTACTGAGCTCGGTGGTGCCGATGCGGACGGAGCCGGAGCTGAACGAGTCGAGCCCGGCGGCGCAGTGCATCAGGGTGGACTTGCCGCACCCGGAGGGCCCCATGATCGCGGTGAACTCGCCCTCCCGGAAGGCGATGCTGACACGGTCCAGCGCGACGACACGGCTGTCACCGCTGCCGTAGACCCTCGACAGGTCGGTGGTGGCGGCCGCGATCCCGTTCGTCGCGTACAGCGTGTGCGGGGCAAGGGGGTCGGCGGTCACGGGGGACTCCTCTTCGGTGCGGTCTTCGGATCGGAAGGTGCACGTCGAAGGGTGTCCGGGGAACGTATCGGGCCCTGGGCCGCCGTGTATCGGCGTCCGCTCTGCTGTGTAGCAGTTCTGTAGGGCGGGGTGGGGGGGGGCGTGCTTTGTGGAGCGGTCAGGGCGTGCGTCTTGGATCGCCGGATCAGACCCGACCTGGCTCGATCGGACCTGACCTGGCCAGATCAGGTCCGATCCAGCCGGATCAGCCCTGATCAGCCCGGCAGCCGCAGCGTGGCGACGGCGCCGCCGTCCGGGGCGTTGTCCAGGCGCAGTTCGGCGCCGAGGACCTGGGCCTGGCCCAGGGCGATGGTCAGGCCCAGGCCGTGGCCCGAGCCGCGCTCCTTCGTGCCCGTGTGGAAGCGGCGCGGCCCGTCCCGCAGCAGGTCCGGGGGGAACCCGGGGCCGTGGTCGCGCACGACGACCGTACGGCCCTCGACGGTGACCCGCACCGGCGTGTCCCCGTGCCGGTGGGCGTTGACGACGAGGTTGCTGACGATCCGTTCGAGGCGGCGCGGATCGGTCTCCACGATCTGCGGCACGGCCGCCGAGCCCTCTGCGCCGGTGACCTCACTGACCTCGCTGACCTCACTGACCTCGGTGTCGAGGCCGGTGCGCACCACGGCGTCGCGGACGACGGCGCCGAGCGGCACATGGGCGCGGACCGGCTGTTCGGCGCCGGCGTCGAGGCGGGAGATCTCCAGGAGGTCCTCGACCAGGCCGCGCAGATCGCGCACCCGGGCCCGGAGCAGATCCTCCGTCTCGCCGGGCGGCAGCAGGTCGGCGGCGGCCAGCAGACCGCCGACGGGGGTGCGCAGCTCGTGTGCCACGTCCGCGGTGAACCGGCGCTCGGTGCGCAGCCGTCGGCCGAGACTGTCCGCCATGAGGTCGACGGTGGCGGCGATGTCGGCCACCTCGTCGCGGCCCTTGGTGGGCCCGGTCCGGGCGTCGAGGTCCCCGGCGGAGATCCGGCCCGCGGTCTCGGAGACCTGCCGCAGCCGGCGACCGAGCAGCCCGGCCCCGTACACCGTCAGCGGCACGGCCGCCGCGAGCGCGACCAGCGAGGCGGCCGCCATGCTCATGTCGAGCCGGTGCAGCCCGTAGAGCTCGGGGCTCATGTTGATCTGGACGGCCAGCACCCGGCCCCCCGGGCCGTCGACCCGCTGGGCGGCCCAGACGCTCGGACCCAGATTCGCGTCGACGCGCCCGTCGTAGGCCGCATGGCGGTCGCCGTCGGCGGGGTGTCGCAGGGCGGCGGGCAGCGCGGCCGGATCGAGCTTGGCGCCGTCCGCCAGCGTTCCGGTGCGCCGGTAGGTCTCCATGGCCGAGTACACGCTGTTGAGGGCCCGTGCCTCGGCCCGGTCGCGGATGTCGCGCGCGGTCCAGAGGTGTACGAGTACGCCCACCGCCGCCACGACCAGGCAAGCCGTGGCCGCGGCCAGCGCGGCGATCTTCCAGCGCAGGGACACGCGGGCCGGCCGCAGCGGGTGGCGCACCGGACGCGGTGGGTGGAGCGGGCGTACGGGCCGAGGCGGGTGGAGCGGGCGGACGGCCCTCAGCCGGTGGAGCAGGCGCACCGGCCTCAGCGCCTGAGCTTGTAGCCGAAGCCGCGGACCGTCTCGATCCGGTTCCGGCCCAGCTTGCCGCGCAGCCGCTGCACGCACAGGTCCACGACCCGGCTGTCGCCGTCCCAGCCGTACTCCCAGACGTTGCGCAGCAGGGTGTGCCGCTCCAGGACGACGCCCGGGTGCGCGGCGAACTCCAACAGCAGTTTCAGTTCGGTCGGGGTCAGTGCCACCGGGCTTCCGGAGACGGACACCTCCAGGCCGGCGGTGTCGATCGCCAGGTCCCCGAAAACCAGCAGCGCCCCCTCGGACCGTGACGGCCCTTCGTCCGCGGCGCGCTCGGGTTCTGGGGCGGGCGCGTAGGTCGCCCGTCGCAACAGGGAGCGGATGCGTGCGACGAGCACGTAGGTGTCGACGGGTTTGACGACGTAGTCGTCCGCTCCGGCCTCCAGCCCGGCGACGACGTCGAGCCCGTCGCCGCGCGCGGACATCATCAGGACCGGCACCAAGCTGGTCTCCCGGACGCGTCGGCACAGACCGATCCCGTCAAGACCGGGCAGCATCACATCCAGAATCAGCAGGTCGAAGCTCTGCTCGCGAAAGAGCTCAAGCCCCGTCAGCCCGTCGGCCGCGACCGCCACCCCATAGCCGTATCGCTCCAGAGCGACGGCGAAGGACCGCCGCATCAAGTCGTCGTCCTCCACCAGCAACACGCGAACGGGCTGCGCGGATGCCGGAGCCGGGGCGGACGAGGACACGGGCGGATCACTCCTGTTCGGAAGGGGCGGGCGAGGCATCGGCCCGGTATGCGCTCATGTGCAGCCGACGCCCCCGAAAGAAACGATATGGCAGCGCCCCGCAGACCCCCGCCTGCCATGGCCCGGCACACCGATCCGATGACGAACGGAGCGCCCCCTGATACCCACCGGATACACAACCGGCCCAGGGCCGCTCCCCAGCCGGCGGATCGGCGTCGCGACGGGCGCAAGAAGCGCCATGTCAGGAGCCAACTCGGCCACATGCGGATCTGAGGAGGGCCGTTTCGCCTTGCGGGTGCCGATCCAGGCATTGATCCTCACCAGCGGACGACTCGACAGACGCGGACGTCCTTCGTCCCGCCCCTGTGCCGGATCGCGGGATCCCGCTGGGGGAGGCCCACGGGAAACAGATCCACCTGGTGATCCAGCACGGAGCCATCGCTACGGACAGGAACCTCGGCACGCCCCCGGCCCTGAGGCAGCAGTCACGCAGTTTAGTCACACACGCAGATAGGGACCCACCTACTAGTAACTAGTAGATGGGTCCCTATCTGCTACTTCTCTGTCGGGGTGGCGGGATTTGAACCCACGACCTCTTCGTCCCGAATGAGGTTCGGTTGCTGATCTTGCCAGCGTGGATGGCGTTTGCGCTGGTCAGGGCGTCGGGATGTCGTGGTCTCAGGTGGCCTCGAAGGGGCTCGGGGAGCGGGTCGGCTCCCAGATGGCTCCCGAGGAGCCACTCGTCCGGACCCCGCCGTTGACGTTCTCCATGTACTTGGCGAGGCACTAGGGGATCATGCCCATGAGGCCGAGACCGATCGACATGGCTGCTGTCATCGTCCCGGCGGAGGCGTCGGCCACGCGGTCCCGTCGACTGCCGCGTCGAGGAGGTCGCCGAGCCGATGCCAGGCGCCCGGGCCGGCGTGCGACATGGGGCTTGCTGCGAACCGCTGCCACGCCTCGTCATTGTCTCCGAGCGCCTCCGTGACGTAGGCGGCGACTGCGGGGTGAGTGGTGTCGTAGCGCGGGCCGCGGGCCTTCAGCGCTGACCAGGCAGGCAGCAGCCGGAGCAGCTCCGGAGGGCACTCGGGCCGGGCCAGCATGATCTCGGCCCAGCTCCCACGAAGGTCTGGTCCGCCGCCCAGGCGCCTCCGCAGGTGCAGCGTGAGATCGAGCAGTGTCTGCTGTGGGGCGGAGTGGCGGGCCAGTACGTCGTCGAAGGTGAGGGACTTCCGGTAGGACCGGGCGGCGAAGGAGAGCAGGGCCTCCTCGACGAGCGTGTCGTTGCCCGTGTGCCGGTCGAGGTAGGCGACGAGAACGTTCTCGTCGGCGTCCGCCAGCTTCTTGAAACCGATGCCTTGCGGGTCGCCGAGGGAGGCCGTGCGTCGGCCCGGCAAGGCGGGGACGGGATCAGTGACGAGCGGCATGATGGTGGCGATCAGTTCCTTGGCCCGTCGGTTCTCCTCCCGCGCGGAATGGCCGGAGGAGGAGTAGCCGTGCGCACCGGACCGGGCGGACAGGGCCCGCCGGGTGTCCTGCACCACGAGACGTGCTTTCTGCCGCGCCTCGTCCGGGACTTCGGGGAGATGTACGAGGAGTGCGTGCAACCAGTCGAGATCACGCACGACTGGATAGCGTGAATCGGGGTCCGGCTCCCAGAGGCTCAAGGCGGTAAGGGAGATGGTCGCGAACCGGGTGCCGAGGGCGGCGACGAGTTCTTCGGACGCCAGCCATTCCCGGGGCCGTCCGAGACGCTGGGCCTCGCCGGGGTTGAGGAGGAACCGCCAGGTTTGCCTGCCTGCGCGCTCCACCCAGGCGACAGCGGAGCGAAAGGCCATGGTCTGGAGGTACCCGGACTGCATCTCCTCGTCGAGGAATCGCTCCACGTAGTCCCGCTCCTCCTGGGACGCGGCCGCCAGCTCGTCGGCGTAGCGCTCCCGTGCCTGCGCGGGCGTCAGCCCGTCCCGGCAGGACCGGGAGATCCGGGTGAGGAGGACCGCTCGCCCGAAGTACTCCAGGTCGTGTGCGGCGACTTCCTCCAACAAGGCCGGTTCGACGTGCCACGGCAAGGAGCCCAGCAGGTGCTTGCGCACCACGCGATCGGCGGCGGGGTGCCGCGCGGACCAGGCCAGCAGGGGGCGGTGATGCTCCGTCTGCGCCCGGAGGATGCCGGACCACATGTTGTCCCAAGCGTCGGATGCGGCACGGTGGCGCTCCATCCACGCCTCGACGTCTTCTTCGCCGTCATGCTTGTCCGGCCCGAACGGGAGACAGTCGAGCGCTGCGACGAACACGTCCTCGTGCAGGCCATGTTCACCGAGTACGAGCTGGGCGGGCGTCGGAGCCGTCAGTAGCTCGGGGGAGATGGTCAGGCCCGTTGCCGAGCGGCGATGGAGCTCAGCAACGACGGCGCGGATGAGCGCTGCCCCACCCTCTCTCCGGCCAAGCAGACCAAGTCGAGCCTCAGTGCACTCCCGCAAAAACCGGGCCCTGTATGCGTCCGGGCAGGCGGGATGCGACAAGGCGACGCGGGTCAACTCCATGCGGTCGGTCGTCATGTACGGCTGCGGTTCACGATTCAGATCGCTCTCCACCGCCGTAGCCAACAGCCACTCGGGCGCCGACTGCGCGAGCGGCCCCGTTAGCAGGGTCATGAGCAGGCCGTCCCGGTCCGTGCCCTGGGATGCCGTGCGTATCGCCTCGACAGCCATGCGCGTGGGCGGGGAGTCGTCGGATGCCTGTGCGATGACCGTACGCAGGAAATCGAAAGGGAGAGACGTACGTGGTTCCGCCGCGGTCATCGGACTCCAATCTCCGACACCGCGCCCCTGGCCTCTGATCGGACCCACCCGGGCACGGTGGTGTACCAGGTGTGGGCGTCAATCATGCCGAAAGGGACTGACAGTGGAGGCGGTTACGGACATACGGGGTACAGAGCAGATGCGGGCGAGCAGGTTGTCCTAGGCACCGGAGCAGGGCTCGGCTCGCGCGGAGAGCAGAGCGCTATCGTTCTCTTGGGCGGTCTGGAGGGGGTTTGCCGAGCAGGTTGGCTCCCGGAGTCCGGCATGGTGCCGACGTCTCTACGCCTGGCGTGACAGGTCGGCCACCAAGAGGTCGAGAGTGGCCTCCTCGTGGAGTGCGATGCCGAGGGTGGTCATGGCAGGGGCGAGATCCGGGTCCCAGTCCGCGTCGACCGGCTGGCCGTCGAGCGCCAGTTGAGGGATGCCCTCAGCCTGACTGCGAGCAGCCAGGTGCTCGTAGTCCGCGGTGCCCATGCGCCACGGCCGGGCTTCGTAGCGGCGGATGACCCGGTTGGCCAGAGCGATCCCCGGCCAGTCGAAGTCGCCGTGGTACGCGAAGCGGCAACCCGTGGCGGCGAGGGTGTCGAGAAGCGTGATGACCACGGTGGCGGCGCTGCCGGAGGTGCACACCAGGGGCTGGGCACAGGCCGCGTCCGCCGCGGCTTCCACCACGCGCGGATTTTCACAGATGTGGATGAGCGTTGCGGCGGGGAGCTGCAGCCGGAGGTCGTGCAGGTCGCGTGGTGTGACGTGCACTTCGGCGTGATGGTCGGCTCGCTCCCGCAGAGCACGCTCCCGCCAGCCCTCGCCGTCGGGTCGTAGCCCGTAGGTGAGCACCGTGCTGGAGACCTCGTCCGGCGTGACGGACACCAGCCGCCACAGAGCGCGTCGGCCGGCCGCGTCGTCGGGGAACTCGGTGCCATGGGCGAGGGCGGCCCCTCGTTGGACGAGGCGTGCGAGCCAGGTGCCGTCGTCCAGGCCGTGCGCGGAGCCGGTCGTCATGGCGGCGAGTTCTCCTCGGCCGCTTGTGCCGTTGCGGTCAGGTCCTTCGGGTCCGAGAAGAGCAGTGAGGACCTGGACCGCCTGCTGGAGTGTCCATATCGCCGCTTCGGGCGTCACTCCTCTCGGAACACCGGCACGGCGCAGCAGGTCGTACCACTGCCGGGGCCACTCCTGGTCGGCGAGCGGGGAGGCATCCAGTGACGAAGCAAGGGACGACCACACCTGCTCCCGCCGTGCCGCCACGTCCGCGCGGGCGGCACGGCGGTCGGTGAGTGGCGGGCCGAGTTCCTCCAGGGTCTGTCTGAGGCCGAGTCCGACAGCCGAAGCGCGGAGCCGTGCGTCGAGGACGTCGAGCCGTACGGTCACGGCGGCACCTGTGAGGGGTTTGCCCAGCAGGAGAGACAGGTCGTTGCGTTCCCGGGTGTTCATCGCGGTCAGCCGGAGCGAACCCGTGGCCTGTACGCCGTTGCTCTCCAGGCGCTTACGTACCCCCTGCCAGAGCCGGGTGAGTCCAGGCCCCGTCAGCCACTCGCGCGTTGCGGCGGGCAGCCCGCTCATACGGACACCAGACGCCGGTGCCGACCGTTCCACGTGTAGTGCAGGGTGGCCACCCCGCGTACGTGGGGATCACGGAGGCACTCGTAGATATGCAAGGACGGAACCTCGGGCCAGTTGCCCATGAGCCGCTCGCTCGTGAGGACGAAGTCGAGATCGAGGTCGACGAGGATACGGCCCAGTCGGCCATGGGTGGGTTCGTCGACCTTCGCGAAGGCGTCGTCCAGGAGGATCAGCCGCGGCGCGTGCGGTGCCGACTCGGCGAGGCTGGTGAAGTGGGCGGCAGCCGCGGCGAAGAGCACGAGGTAGGAGAGCACGCGTTGTTCGCCCTGGCTGAGACCGGTCCGGCCGGTCAGTTTCCGACGGCGGCCCGGGGCCGCGTCCTCGACCACGAAGGTGTGGAAACGGAACCAGTCGCGGTAGTCCAGCGCGGTCCGCAGATGGGCGGCGTAACCGGCTGACGGGTCGGCACGGCGGGCGTCCTCGATCCGGCGTTGCAGCACCTCGCGCAGCTGCTCGGTCTGATCGCGAGTCCTGAGGCTCGACGGACTGCGCAGCAGCTCGACGGCCGCGCGCACATCCGCGTCCACGTCCTCGTCCAGCTTCCACAGCAGCTCGACGCCGAGGCCGTGGGAGGTGCGCACGGTCCGCAGGGTGTCGTTGAGAGCGGCGACCAGGTGCGCCGCGGTGATGACCTGTGCCGAGAGGTGGTCGCCGAGCTCACCGGTCAGGAACCGCTGGAACACTTCGCGTTCGCGCTCGGTGAGCCGTCCCCGAGCCTCCGCCGCCTGGACCGCGATCCGCTCGCCCACGGCCGCGACGTCATGGGACCCGTGGTCGTCGACCAGGCGGCACACCTTGATCCCGGCGTGCTCCTCCAGCTGCGCGTCGAATCCGCCGGCCAGTTGGTCGCGCAGCTCGGTGTGGCGGTTGAGCAGGGTGCTGTCCGACACCTCGCCCTTCGGGCGGCCGAGGGCCTGTTCCACGGCGTCGGCGAGGGTCCGCAGCGCTCGCAGACGGCTGCGCACGTCCGCGCCGGGATCGTCCGACACGTACTCGGGCAGCGAGGCCCGGTCGAGGCCGGCACCGAGCATCACCTCAGGTCGGCCGAGAGCACCGCGAAGTGCGCTCCCGGTGTCGATGACCGCCGTTTCCTGGTCCGCCAGGGTCCCGCGCAGGCGTTTCTCGTCCTCCTCCGCGCGCACGCGCAGATCGTGGAAATCGTCGCGAGCCCGTTGTACTGCGGGGAGCGCTTGGACAGCGTTCGCGATGCGCTCCTTGGCCTCCTGCTCGCGGGAGAGGATCTCTTCCTCGGAAGACCCGATCGCCTCCTCGCGGGTACGCAGGTCCTGCTCGGCGGTGCGCAGGCCGGTGAGGTGGACCCGGTAGCTCTCTTCCGCGGCCAGGCGATCCTCGCGGGCGCGTCCGTACCGGTCCGCATCGGCCTGGTTCGTACCGAGCCGCTCGCCCGTGCCGCTGACGGCCCTGCGCAGATGCCCGATACCACTGAGCAGGCCGGCCAGTGCGGTGCGCACACGGTCCAGAGAGGCGGGGTCGCCGGGCAGGTCGTGGGCAGTCGCAGTGGCATCCGCCTCGGTCCGTGCCGAAACCGCGAGAGCGCGTGTCTCCTCGGCCAGCCGCGCCGCCCGGGTCGCCTTGGCGGTCAGGTCGCGCAGGGTCCGCTCGGCTGATTCAGCCCTGTTCCATGCGTCCGCGAGGTTCCGCGCCCTGGGAAAATCCCGTTCCGCGAGCGTGAGAGCCCGACGCATGGCATCGGCTACGGCGAGCTCTTCGCGGACATCGGCCAGTCGCTGTTCCGTATGCGCGATCCGCTCCTCCAACTCGGCGAGAATGCGTCGCCGAGTCTCGGCGCGTACGGCGGCCCCCACGTACTCGGTGTCGCCCTTGTCGTGACGGCCGCTGAGTGCGCCCAGACGCCAACTGCCGTCGTAGAACAGCGCGTTGAGCGCGGAGGTCTCCTGTGCCGATGCGAGTGCGATGGTGGCCAGGAGACCCCTGACCTGTTCGGAGGTGACGCCGCAATCCGGTTCAGGGGCTGGGCGCAGGGCCGAGTCGAGAGTCGGCCCGTCGGACAGCACGGGACCCGGCTGGAGAAGGGTGTCCCGGGTGCGCGGATCGAGAAGGACGCCGTCCGCACTCACCCACGCGTCCAGGATTCCACTCGCCTCCAATGCCCCTTCCAGGCCAGCCCGTTCGGCCGGAGCCACGTCGTCCGCGAAGGCCACAAGCCGATAGAAAGGGGCTCCACTGCCCGGCGTCCTCGCGGCGGCGCGATGGTGCGGGGCCGGTGGCTCGGGGTCGGTACGTTGCTCCCAGTCCCGCTTCTGCTCCGCCAGGTGGTCGAGTTCCTCGCCGAGCCGGTTGACGCCGAGTGCCAGGGCGTCCCGGCGTCCGGTGAGTTCCTCGCCGTACGGTTCGAGTGCGGCCTGAGCGGTTCGCCACGCCTGGCTGTCGATGTCGGGCGGCAGTGTGCGGTCCGCGAACGGCGCGTCGGTAGAGGTCTCGTGGCCGACGGTGGCGTGGACGGCGTCCAGTGACGGGCAGTCGGGACCAAGCGCAGTCCGCGTGCGCGCCGCCCACTCGGCGATTTGACGGGAGTAGGCGCCGCTTTCCTCGACGACCTTCTGACGGCTGCCGTCGAGATGGCCGGCGGCCTCTTCCGCCTCGCCCTCCAGCCGTTCCCGCTCGGCATCGGCCTGAGCCGCCGCAGCGCGGGTCTCGTCGGCCCGTGAGATGAGGCGGGTCACCTCTTGAACCATCCGGGCCCGGTTTCTCGCGACCGCTTCGGCGCCCTTCAACTGGTTCTGCCAGGACCGCAGCCCTTCCTGCGCCGTGACCGTGTCCACGCGGACCGCCGACCTGTGCCGTACGGTGCGCGTCTCCCCGTCCGGAGTCGTCAGCTCGGTCTCTGTGGCCTGGGCGAGAACCGTGCGCGGCAGAGCCACCGCCTCGCCGAGATGGCCGGTGGGAAGCCCGGCCTTCTCCGCCTGCGTCAGCAGCTCCCGGTGTTCGGTTCCCAGCTCGGCCAGCCGGCTTCCGAGGTGTTCGACATCTTCGGCCAGCCGTTCCGCCGAGCCCTCCTCCGCGTCGTGGGCGTTTCGCAGGGTGGTGAACGCGGCCACGGCGGCGGTGTGCAGCGCCTCCACCGTGCCGCGGCGTTCCGACAGTTCGCGCAGACTGCGGTAGGCGTGACTGGCGTGCAGGGCGGCCAGGTCGGTCCGGGCGTCCTGTTCCTCCTCGCACAGGGTCTCCAGTCGGCCCTCCGACTCCTCCTCCTGCGTCCTCAGGTCGCTCGTCCGCTGTGCGGCGTCTCCGGCCGCCCGGCGCCGCTGTGCGAGGATGCCCAGCTCGTGGCCCACTCTCTGGGCGGAGGTGCGCAGGACCCCAGCCAGGTAGCCGCGGTAACTGGTGAGGAACGTACGCAAAGCCGCGTCGGTGCGTTCCAGGCGGCCGAGTTCGTCCCGTACGGCGTCGAGGTCGTGGAGGTTGCGCGCCACCTTCTCGACCACGTCCTCGTCGAGCCCCGGCAGGGTCTCGCTCAACATGGAGACCAGGCCCCCGTGTTCGATCCGGTCGCCGACCGTCGGGCGCCGCAGCCGGTGGAGGAGCTGGGTGAGGTTGCGGTAGCGCGTCGCGTCGGTGATGCCGAACAGTTCCCGGGCCACGCGTGAGCGGTGCTCGACCGCACGGTCGGTCGCGTTGTCGGAGCCGACGATCTCCTTGAGCCGGTCGACCGGCAGCGGCTTACCGGCCTCGACCAGATGCAGGTCCTCCCCGATCCGCAGCGAGGTGACGAAGAACGTCGGCAGCGCCTTCTGCGTCGACTTCGAGGCACGGATGGCGGCACCGAGCGTCAGGTGGCGGTGTCCGCCGTCGTCCGCCGTGCCCCGGAACTCCACCCACAGATACCCGAGACGGTTGGTCTGCTCGAACCCGTCCAGCATCAGCCAGGCGAGCGTGGTGCGGCCGGTGACTGTCGCGTCCAGTGCCCGGGAGTCGCCGTCCAGAAGGTACGGGAGCAGCATCTCCAGGGCCTTGGACTTGCCCGCGCCGTTCTTGCCGCGCAGCAGCAGGCGTCCGTCGCCGAAGGAGAACTCCTGCTCGTCGTACTGCCAGACGTTCTGGATGCCCGCCCGATGCAGCCGGAAGCGCGCGCCGGTGGATGTTGCAGCGCCGGAACGCGGCAGCGGAACGAGGCCACGCGCGTCGGCGGTCATAGCGGCAACTCCTCTTGAACGTCCGTGCCTTTGCCGGCCGCGGTGGCCGGGCGCACCGTGACGTGGGTGGCGTAGCGGGCCGCTGCGGCCAGCAGCACCCAGCCGTCGCCGCCGGGCCGTGCGCCATGGACATCGGTCACCGTGCGTCTTTCCGACGCCTCTTCGACGTACCCCTCCGGCAGTCCTTCGCCCTCGGCGCGCAGCCGGCCCGCGCGGGCCATCAGCCGCATGCGGACCAGCAGGTCCAGTACGGCCTCTCGCAGGGAGGCAAGGTCCTCCAGGTAGCCGCGTTGCCAGTTGCTGCGCTGCCCGTACTCGGCGATCAGCCCGGCCAGCACCTCATCCACCAGGCTGTCCGGGACGGCCACCCCGATGACGAGTGTCCCGCCGGTCGCCGGATGCCCCGGTTCCTGCGGCCGAAGCCGTTCGACGAGCCGTTCCGCCAGCAGCAGCGCGGCCTGTGCGACGGTCCCCGTGCCCGGCAGGTGCAGATCTGTGAGCTCTTCCTCGGGGTCCACCAGCGCCACGCCCTCGGCACGGATCTCCATCTCCAGTCCCAGGAGTTCGGAGAAAGCCTGGGCCTCCCGGCGCTGGCGGGTGCGCAGCCAGTCGCGCTCGGCGTCGGTCAGCTCGTCGAGGTGGACGACGGGTGTCTCGACGAGCATCCGGCGCACGTAGGTGCGGGGTCCGCCGAAGCCCGGGTCCGCTGCCCGCCGGACCAGGTCGGCGCCGTCCCGTGCCTGGGAGAGCGGGCCGGCGACGACCACGCGTGCCAGCTCCCGATCTATCGTGATCAGGGCTTCTCCGCCCGCCTCCTGCGCAAGCGCGGCCACATGGCCCTCGGTCTCGATGAGCACGCCCCAGTCGACGAGCTGGCGCAGAGCAGCGACCAGTGTCCGCTTCCCGGCCGCCCGGCCCGTTTCCTCCAGCTCGATCCCGGCGTCGGCTGCGGCAGCCCTGACATCGGCGACCAGGTGTGACAGCAGCATCTGCTCGGGCGCGGTCACCAGTACGGACAGCGCCAGCGCGAGGCAGGCGTACGTGTGTGGGGTGAACGGGGTGCCGGTGGAGCGCTCCAGCCGATGACCCGAACCCGCCCCCAGCCCCGCCTTGAACAGCCGGGCGTAGGAGCTGTCGACCAGCAGGCGGTAGCCGAGCACCTGCTGGAACCGTTTGCCCAGCCAGTCGGCGTGCCTGCGGATCAGCGGGAAGAGGTCGGCATGAGGGCCGTCCGACGCGATCAGCGGGTGGGCGAGCAGCAACCGGGCGGCGGTGCGGCGCTCGGCTGCCAGGGCTACGTCGTGAGTCGAGGGGAGGGTCATGACACGCTCGCCTCCGCTTCGCCGTCGACCGCGGCGGAGGTGCGACCGACGTCCAGCTCCAGGTCGTCAAGCAGCAGGTCGCCGTCGGCCGAGTACAGTACCGTTCGCGTGCCCGCCGTCCGGCGCACAGTGAGGCGTATACGCAGTTCGGCGTCTTCGCTGCTGGCCGAGCCGAGGTCGAACCCCGCCGTCCTCTCCCCGTCCGTGCTGACGGGCCTGCTGAGCTGTGCGTTTCCGAGCGCTGTGGCCAGCAGCTCCAGGAGCAGGCCGAGCGCCGCTGACGTGAGGCGTACCTCGGCGAACCGGCCCGACGCGCTGCGCAGTTCGTCGGCTGCCGCTGCTCTGGCCGCTGCCCGCTGACGGGCTGCCTCCCTCAGCAGCTGCTTCTGCGCGGAGTGGTCCTCCACTGCCGAGGCCCGGCCCCGCTGGGCTCGGCTGCCTCTTTCACGCAGGGCAACCGGCACCTCGACCACCGGACCGGTCCACCAGCTTGTGTAGGCGGGCACCACCTCGTCGGTGGCCGGAGGTATGCCCAGATGGCGGGCGCCGTACAGCCCGAACGCGGCGACGGCGATGTCGTGTGCGTCCCGCGGCGCCGCTTCGTCGAACCAGCGGGCCAGCCGCAGCAGATCCTTGCGCCGGGACATCTCCCCGGTGGCCGACCGCAGCATCCGCTTGGCGTTGGCGAGCAGCGACTGCAACGCGCGCAGGGTGGCGTCGCGTAGCTGGTCGACCTGGCTGCCCTGGCCGTCGGTGTTGCTGAACCAGCGGCGCAAGCCCTCCCAGTCCGCGAATTCGCGGCCCCGGCTGCGCTGGATCCGGACGTCCGGGCGGTTTTCGCCCTGCGCCTGCGCCGCGAGCCCGGTGAGCCCGTGGGCGTGGGAGTCCAGTCGGTCCAGCAGAGCCGGGACATGCGGCCACAGGGTGTCCAACGCCGCCGAGATCCGGGGCGCGCGGAACGCCACGTCCTCCGTGATCGCCTCGACGTAGTCCAGGAGCAGCTCCTTGAAGCCCTGGTATTCGGCGCTGTCCAGGTCGTAGCGGGACAGCACCTGGCCGAGGTAGGCGTAGAAGTCGCGTATGGAGTCCGCGAACTCGGTGAACTGCACGAACAGTGTGCTGATCCGCTCCAGTCCGTCCTGCGGCTCGACGCCGCCCGGCGCGGTCACGAGGTCGGCCAGCTCCCATAGTCCGCGCTCGACCAGTGCCAGCAGTTCGTTGCTCACCTCGCGGGCGGCGTCGGCTTCGGCCAGGACTCCGTCGGCGTCCCGCTGGATACGTTCGCCCAGTTTCGACAGCTGGTAGCGCGAGCGGGAACGCTGGTACTCGCTGATGCTGGACGCGTTCACCGTGTGGCTGCTGCGGAGCAGGTTTCCCCACTGGACCAGCTGTTCCAGTCGGACCGTGAGGGTGTCGGCGTCGAGCCCCGCGGCGGAACCACCGCTCTGACGCAGTTTCGCCATGATGTCCGGGACGGCGAGATCCGCCAGCAGCGTCCCGCAGAAGACCCGCATGATCGCGACGTGCTCCAGCCGCTCGGGCGCGCTGAGGTACGTGTATGCGTTCAGCCGCCGCCGCGCCTCCTCGTCGGCGTCCTGACCTGCACCGGATGCTGATGCCCCCATGCCCGTGAGGTTACGCGGCGCATACGGGCGCCGCCGGTGAGTGGCCGAAAATGCCACGGACGTGTGCCGGCCTGTGGCCAATCCCGTGGCAGCGGCCTGTGCGGTACGGGGGCGTCCCCGGCTCACCCTGAATGGGCCCTTCGGTTTCCGCGCTGAGTGGCCTCCGGGAGAATGGGGTACGTTCAGGCCGATATCGATGGGGGCGGAAGACGGAAGGAGGCACGCGGTGTCGTACGAACCCAAACTCGCCGCGGCTCTTTCCGGCGCGACGCTGCGCCAGCTGTCCCACTGGCGCCGAGCCTCCGGGCCCAAGGGCGCCGTGCTTGTGCCCGAGATCTCCAGCGAGAGGCCGATCCTCTACTCGTTCCGCGACGTTGTCGCACTTCGCATCTGTGTGCAGCTGCGCGAAGAGGCTTCGTTGCAGAAGATCCGCCGTGCGCTGAACACGCTTCGAGAAGACCTCGGCGAGTGGGAGCACCTCTCCTCGTACAAACTCGTCGCGGGCCCGGACACGATCTATCTGGCTGAACCCGACCACGCCGTAGACCTGATCAAGGGGGGCAATGTGGTCATCCACCAGATGGTGGATGTTCTCGCGCCCTTCTACAAGGACGGCCGTAGCATTCCCGCTCTGCTCACCCCCCGTGAGCACGTCGCGGTCGACGAGTCGGTCCGCGGCGGAGAACCGGTCATCCAAGGCACCAGGATCCCGGCGTCAGATGTCGCCGCCCTCGTAAGAGACGGCATCCCGCCGGACCAGATCGGTGAGTTCTATCCAGGCGTGACGGCCGAGGCCGCCCGGGACGCCGCCGACTTCAGCGAGTACGTCGACAGCTATGGCAGCAGCGAGCCCCGGCAGGTCGTCGCTTGAAACTGCTGCTCGACGAGAACGTGCCCCGCCCCATGGCCGAGATCGTGCGCATCCTGCTGAAGGCACATGAAGTCGTCCACGTCCACGACCTCAAGGGCTGGACGGGCACGAAGGACATCGAGCTGTACGCCAAGGCCAAGGCCGACGGCTTCGAGGTCGTCATCACCAACGACACCAAGCAGCTCAGCCGGCCACTCGAAGTGGCGGCCATCGCGCAGTCGGGCCTGCATCGCATCGAGTACCGCCAGAACAACAAGCATGGTGGCCTGGTGGGCCTGGGCACGGCGATCGCCACCGTCTGCGCGGCCCTTCCTCACGCCCTGTCCGAACTCGAAGCAGCTGACGGCCAGCGTCTCGTCTCTCTGACGTCGATCGACCCGACCCGGCAGAAGCGCCTCCAGATCACGGACCCGGCCGTCGCCCCGCCGAAGCACTGGCCTGACCGCGATTCGACCGCCAAGTCCTGACGCCTCGATACACGAGGCTTCCCGGCCGGTACCCCATGGGAAGCGTTGCCGGGAAATGATCTGGCATCGCCGCCTGCGCTTCGTCTCATCAAGACTCACTGCCGAGCTCTTCCTGGAGTTCGGCGATGCGGCGTTGGGTTGCCGCCGCGTTCTTCTGCTGACTGGTCAGTTTCGCCTCGGCGGCAGCCAGTGCTCGGGTGAGCCGCTCTCGATCAGCTGCCGCCCGCTCACGGATGGTCCCGTCATGGCGGTACGCGGGCCCTACCCGCTCACTGCTCACTACGCCGCGACGCTCTCCGCACTCTGGGCAGTCGACGACGCGGGCGGAGACGCGGGTGTTCTCGCGATGCTGAATGCAAGGCACCACGTGGTCGCAACGGAGAGTGAGATCCCAACTATCGAGGTCCTTCTTGCGTTCCTCCCATGAGGGCCAGGAAGCGAACAGCCTGGCGAGCTTCTCCACCTGCTTCGGCCCCATCGGCGGTGGCGGGCAGCAGAAACAGCAGTGCGTTACCCGAGAACCGCTGACCGTCCACCGGGCGTCCCGACAGTCGACGTGCCGCTCCCGGAACTTCTGGTTGGCTTCCTCGTATTCGAGCTTCTCCGCCTCGGACAACTTCAGGAGGGGTGGCCAGCTCCCCAGCTCATCCGTCATGGGCAGTCCGCATCCGCGGCAGGGCTCACCAGCCACGTACTCCGCCCAGCTGAGGCGTGTACCTTCTCGCTCCCACTGCTCATCCCGCTCGCGGCGCCGCCGGTCATCCGCTTCGGCTTCGAGGGCCGAGCGCAGAGCACGCTTGGCGGCTCGTTGCCGCTTCTGCTCCTCCGTGAGCTTGGCCATGGGCTTCACCCTCCGCTCGCCGGGTTCCTGTGCACGACCGCGGAATCCATGCTGGCGTGGCCGCCCCGTATGCCGACTGCCCGTGTGGTGGATGACAACTTGCGACCGGACTCGGATCGCTAGCGGCCTTCAGGCGACTGATGTCGTCTGGTGCGGGCGGTCGGAGGTTGCTGATTTGATACGCCGTCAGCGAGCCCTCTGCAGAGGGCATGAACAGCAGGGCATATGACGCAAGGGGCAATCTTGCCAGCCCGGCACCTGCCCTGAACGGGGATCTGCGTGATGTCTGTGACTCAGCGCTACGGCTGGTCACGCTTCTAGGTGTAGGTGTCACGGGAAGTGATGCCCCCGGCTGTTTCAGCACCTGGCTGGTCCGTGAGGCCTTGGCCGAGTCCCGCCCTACCTGGGGATCGTCCGGTCTGATGCCATGGACGAAGTGCAGGTTGGAGCACCATCGTTGGGGGCGATGTGGGGACATCCACGCGATGGAAGGGGCCGAACGGCGATCGGTGGAGCTCCGCTGGGAGGCGGCTGGCGCGCTGGCGGGATGACTCGCGCAACGCGGATCAGCGGCTGGAGGAGATCGCGGCGGACCACCTGAGCGCCCTGCACGAGACGCTCCGTGCCGATCGATCGGCCTTCGGGTTGTATGACACGGCCTGTGCGGCCGGTGAACGGCTCGCCGGGGCTCTGGGATCGCTGGCTACAGAGGGTGCGGAGTCGGAGGACGCGCTTGTTGCACGTCTCGTGTCGGAGGTCGGAGGGGACGGCGGCACACTCGCCGACGCCGCGGTGCGCAGGGGGATGGCCGCGGCGGTCCGCGATGTCCGGAGCAGACATCCCGAGCTGGACGACGCCATGGGCGGAGGCGCCGCCGGCGGTGGCTTCACCTGGGACATCCTGTGCGACCTCTATCAGGTGTTCTTCGCAGACATGCTGGGGGAGTTCCTCAGGTCTGTTGTCGCCGAGCACGTCAAGCTGGCGGTCCCGGTGCTCATCGCGACCGATCCGGAAAGCAGGATCGCTGACTGGGTCGCGGAGAAAGTGGTGGACCTGGTGCCGAATCCCTGTGAGGAGTCCGCCGAAGCGACGGACCTTGCGCAGGCTGTGGATACCGCACAGTCGGTGGTGGGCGCTGTGCAGGATCCGGCGGCTGCACTGCCCAAGATCGCCGAGTTGTTGGTACCGCGGGCGGTCGGAAAGGTGCTTGGCCTGATCACTGAGGACATCACCGGAGAGGAGGGAGCTGCGGCGTGACCGATTCCGACGACTTCCTATGGTGGCGCGGCTCCCAGGGCGACCGACCTCGTGGCGACCGCTGGACGGAAATCGGCGAGGAAGCCTTCCAGGAAAAGGAGCGCCGCATCACTGGCCGGCACCATCTGCCCGGTCCCGTCCCCGACTGGGCCGAGGATCTGTTCCGCATCGCCAGGGCTGCGTTCATCGCCGACAAGTACGTACGCCGGACCGGAGTACGGGACCGGTGGACCCGTCGTATCAGCCTCGCCGTACCTGTAACGGAACACGAGCGATGGGGAAGCGCAGAAGTCCGTACCCACCTCACCGCGCTGCTCCAAGTCCTCACCGGGGACCTATGGAATGTGGACTTCCGGCCTCTCACCGGTCACTACGTCGAGGAGGCACTGGTCTCTCCGGACGACCCGCGCGCCTCGGAAGTCGCCTTGTTCTCCGGTGGACTGGATTCGCTCAGCTGGGCCGCCACCCGTTCGCTCGCCGACGATTCCCGACCGCTGCTGCTCGTGATGTTCCGCGAGATCGGCCTGCTGCGTCTCCAGCAGCGGGTGTACAAGGCCGTCGAGCGACTGGACGGAGCACGGCCAGTGCTGCTGTTACCGATGAGCCAGACCCCGGCGGGCGACGGCTCGGGGGCACGGCTGGAGACCTCCTCCCGCACGCGTGGCCTGCTGTACGCGGCCGGCGCGATCCGTGCCGCTACTGCGCACGGGGTGGGCGCCGTCCACATCCCCGAGAACGGCCAGCTTGCCATCAATCCGCCTCTGACACCGGCGCGTTCGGCTGCTTGCTCCACACGCTCCGTGCACCCGCGGACGCTGGCCAGTCTGAACGCCATGGTAACTGCCGTGAGCGACACGGAGAGCACGGTGCAGGTGGTCAACCCTTTGGCCCAGCTCACGAAAGGCGAGGTGTGCAAGGCCGGACGCGATGCGGGCCTCACTCCATCCGACCTGGAGTCCACGTTGAGCTGCGGCAAGCCGCCAACCCGCCGAAGCGGCGGCCCTCCCATCGCCAACTGCGGTGTCTGCTTTCCGTGTCTCGTGCGCCGCTCCGGGCTACTCCACGCCGACGGCATCGACGGCACCCGGTACGAGGCATTGCCATGGGTGGACGGCTTACCGACTGACCGGGGTGCCGACTGGCGGGCGCTGCAGCGGTGGCTGCTCGGCCGGTACACCCTTACGGATGTCTTCACCGATACCCCGCTGCCGCCGGACACGGACCCGAGGGTTGCGTTCGATTTGATCAGGCGCGGGCGGGAAGAGCTGGCCCGGCTGCTTCAGATCACGGATGCGACGGAGGCTGACACGGCGTAGGCGGTGGCCGAGATCCAGCACGCACCAGGCCGCCGTGGTGGTCATGGGACGGCATCGTCGAGGTGCCCTGGGCGCAATCCTTGTGCAGAGCGTCCACTGATCCGGGGCAAGGCTTTTCGCCTACCCGTTCGGGTCGTGAGTTGGGGGCCCAGACGCACCCTCTCGTCGACTCGCTGTCTCAAATCCCAAACGACGTGCACTTGATGAAAGTGCTTGAGCTTCGGGCGCGCGCCTTAGAAAATCCCAAACGGCGTGCACTCAGCGATGCGTGGCCTACGTCTTCTACCGTCCTTCCTGAAGCCAGGGATCACCGATTCACTCGTCCGCTGGGAGATCCCCCGACCTCAGGAAGGAACCACGTCGTGCAGCTGAGGCTGATGTACGTGATCATCGCGGTCCTCGCGGCGCTTGTCGCCGCTCTGGTCGGCAGCGTCGTGACCGTCGTCGAGGGAGGGCGTCCCACGGCGGCCTTCAAGACTGGAGCATTGACCTTCGCCGGCTCCCTGACGCTCCTTATGGTGGTCATGGGGGCCCTGGGGGTGGTGGGCTCGTGAGCGACATGAGTGCCCTTGGAGGACATGTGCAGGCCGAGAGTGCCTCCTCGCTCGACGAGGTGCTCGCGAAGGTGCGCCGACACCGCATGCATCTCTCGCGGCTGATGAACGCTCACGATGCGACCCGCCTCGTCCTCGGGTTGCTGTACCTGAGCCGGAAGGCGCACGCCGAGCCCGGCACCGTCGTGCCGACATGGTCGTGGTTGATGGGGCAGCCGGCAGAGCGCGGCTCGGGAATCCGCGCTGCCGTGAGCAAGTGTCTGAGCCACTGGCTTCCCCCAACCGAAGAACAGGGCGCTGACGCGGGCACGAGGAGCCTGATGCCCGTTCCGCCCTCTGGTTCCGAAGGACACCTGCACGCTCTCGTTCAGGCCATCGGTTCTATCCAGCGGGTAGGGCCCCTGCTCGACCAGTGCCTCCGTGACCTCTCGGCGGACCAGGCTGAGGGCAGCCACTACTTCACGCCGGATGACATGGCGCGTCTCATGGTCGGTGCGGCCGTCCCCCGTGACAGGCACAGAGTGCTGGACCCGGTCTGCGGTTCAGGGGGACTGCTCGTCGAGAGTCACCGCTACGTCCGCGAAAGCGTCGGGCTGGACCCGACCATGTTCTTGCAGGGAAAGGAGCAGCACGCCCACACCTCACAGGTGGCCCGCATGAACTTCGCGGTACGTGGGATCGCGGCTTACGTCTTCCCGCCCGGGGACAGCCTCGCGGAGCCCGAACCCGAGCCCCACGACATCATCCTGGCCAACCTCCCCTTCAACCAGCGCGACTGGGCACCGGAGGACAAGACGGAGCGGGGCGTCCGCCGGTCGCCTTCCCCGGTCCCGGTCGATCCCAGGTGGCCGGAGGAGCCTCCGTCCAGAGGGTCCGCCAACTCCGCGTGGATTCAGCACATCGTGCACGGGCTGGCTCCGGCCGGACGTGCCGTCTTCCTGATGGCCGACAGCGTGGCCAACAGCAGACAGCCCGTCACCCGAAGGCTCCGCGAACGCCTCCTGCGTGACGATCTCGTCGAGTGCGTAATCGCTCTGCCACCTCGCGTGTTCGGTCACTCCAAAGCCCCCGCCTGTCTGTGGGTGCTCAACAAGGACAAGAGCGCGCGCCCCGGCTGGGGTGTCCAGAACCGCCGCCAGCAGGTGCTTTTCATCAACGCGCGGCGAGCCTTCGAACCGGTCCCGAATTCGAGAGCGCGGAGGCTGGGCGAGAAGAACACGGCATCGGTCCTGACCACCCTGGCGGCCTGGCGTGGCCTCTCCGAGAACGGTGCTGCCGCCTCGCCGTACAACGACGCAGTCGGCTGGTCCCGAAGCTGCTCCACCAAGGAGATCGCCGACCGGGAGTCCAGCCTGATGCCGACCTCGTACGCCGTGGAGCCTCCTGGACCAGAGCGGGACGCACGGAGCCGCGTCGAGCAGCTCAAGCTCGAACTAACCGATCAGTTCGAGCAGATGCGTGCCCTGGAGCTCCAACTGCTGGACGCCTTGGAGGAGATCTGATGGAAGCCAATGCCGACCAGGTCGCCTCGGGTAAAGCGGATTGGCAGACGACCTCCATCAATCATGAGCGGATCCACGGGCGCATCTACACCACTTCCGGTTTCCTCGACGACGCGGCTGCCGATCAGACTGCAGGAGTCGTCAGCTCGACGTTCGTCCAGAACGGCAGGATCCTCTCGCCCAGGGCCAATGAGTGTCGGCCTGGTGAATCCCGGCCCAGCCGGGCAATCCTCAAGGAGGGCGACCTGGCCGTCGTACTCGTCCGACGGGTGGGCGATTCCGCACTGGTCACCGCCGAGCACGCGGGATGTACAGCGACCAGGTCAATCGGCATCATCCGCGCTGAGCCGCACATAGTGCGGTGGCTGCGTATCTGGCTACAGACACCGACGGCGAAGGCTCGCATCGACGAGGACGTGACGGCACATGTCGAGCCCACCATCAGCCTCGACACCCTCCACCGCATGCTGTTTCCACTGCCTCCGCCAGACGTCATCAATGCGTACCACCGGGCCTTCGGCCTCATCGAGGAGATGACCGCCTCCTACCAGGAGACCGCCCGCAAGGCGGTGGAACTGGTCGACGCCCTCCATGACGACTGGGCGGCGACGATTCCGCCGTGGGAGACACGACCGCTCGCGAAAGTCGCAAAGTCGAAGACGGGCAAAGGTTCCGAACGCTCGCTTCCCCCGTTGCCCACAGAACCCACCACCGACGTCACCGATGTAGTCGCTCCTAAAGATCTCTACGACCTACCCGTGCCCCATGTCCAGAGGTTCCGTCTGAGCAGTCCAGCGAACGACGGCGAGGCACATCCTCCCGGCACCTTGCTGCTGAGCACCCGTTCCGACGGTGCACATATCGTTGTGCTGAGCCAACCAGCAACACCGCTCAGAGGCGTCGTGGCCATACGACCTAGTGAGGACGAGGACGGTTGGTGGCTGCTCCACGAACTCAGGAGCAGGAGCAGCGACATCGCGCGGCTGGCGCAGGGCCAGAACGGGCGGGAAATCTCGGCCGGCGCCCTCAAGCGCCTGGAGGTCACCTGGCCAGACCGGTTCACGCGCACCGATTTCCACGCGATGGCCGATCCCCTGCACGCCGCGGCGCGACTCCTCGGCGCCAAGATCGCGACGCTGCACACCCTGCGGGACGCGCTCCTGCGCGACATCTCAGCGAAGGCCGGCGTCCTCCGGGAACCGACAACGATGGCGTGACCAGCCGAGCCCTTCAGACCCGTTGCCGCCTCGGCGGCCGATCAATGCCCATCGCTTCAATGCCCATCGCTCGATTCACCACGGGCTATGGCTCGCAGTGTGGTGGCCGAGGTCCGACCAAGCCGAGGTCCATCAGGACTTGCTGAGCCAGTTCGAAAGGCTGGTTGCGGGCGCCGTGGGGTACGGAGGCGGCGGATTCGAAGCCGCGTTATGCGGCGAGGGCTCTGGGGCCCACCAGCCCGGTGAGCCGGTAATGCCGCCAGAGGGGAATAGCCCTGCGGGCGTTGTGACCCGCTGCCAGTCGTACGTGCGCCGGCCCGGCTGCTTGGGGACGTAACGGACCTGCTTCTGCCGCTTACGGAAGCCGACCTCGTACGCCCTGCCGTGGACAGTGAGCAGCGGCCTCGGCTGCCTGCGCTTCTTGGATACTGCAATCTCGCTGTACCGCCCACGTGCCTGCTCGGCGAGCAGCCGGATCAGCGCGAGCACCCTCGGCAGGACCTCCTCGGAGATTTCGAAGGCGCTGTGGTCCTTGGTGACCGCGGCGAGCACGTCCTCGACATCGGTGATCACACGGCTTCGCGCCAGCCGGATCTGGTTCCACTCGGTATCGTCCTCACCGGTTACCCGAAGCAGACCGAGGAAGAAGTCGCCCTTCGCCCGCCCGCTGTACTTCAGGTGGTACGCCTCCGGAGCGCACTGCCGCGCTGCGTCGAACGCCCTGCGATACTGCGCCCGTTCCGCCTTGCTGGGGTCCGGGATCCGAAGGAATCGTCCGGCCTCCTGCACCTGCGCGATGAGCGCCGGCTCGACGGCCGCCGGCGACGGGCGCGGGGGCTTCACGGCCTGTTTCGGGGCGGGCTTCGTCTCGGTCGGGGGATCGGCATCCTGCGACGGACCAGCGGCAACCGGCGTCCCGGCTTCAGCCGCCGCGCGAGGCTTGCGTGGAGCCGGCTCCGGACGGTCGGGGTGATGACCGTGCTCCAGGTAGAAGCGACCCGCGTCAGTGATCTCCGCCTGCCATCTCCCCTTCTTCCTGGGCATGGTCACCAAGCCCCGGTCCCTGAGCGCGCGAGCCGGGACGGCGAGCTCGGGGCTGTCCGACGTGACGGGGTCGGTTCCGCCCCCGACGCGGGTGAGGAGCGCGAGCTGCCGGTCATTTAACGGAGACCAAGGGTGCATGGCGATCGTCGTACCGTCTCAGGTCCGCTCGGCACAAGCCGTGCAATGACTCATTCGAGGCGTGAAGCGTACGCCCGCGCCGAGAGGAGGCAGAGGACCGCTTCTCGGGGAGCCACCGGGAGCCGGATCTCGAAGATCACACCCAGTTGGCTCCCAAACGGGGCCGCAAAGCAAATCAGGCCCGGTACTGATCTCTCAGCACCGGGCCTGTCCTGGTCTTACGAAGTCGGGGTGGCGGGATTTGAACCCACGACCTCTTCGTCCCGAACGAAGCGCGCTGCCAAGCTGCGCTACACCCCGATTGTCTCCGCTTGTCGCGGCGACGTCGTTTACTTTAGCCCACCGGCGGCCGGAGACGAAATCCGGTTTTCGGGGCCTCGCAGGTAGGGGCGGATGCGGTCCAGGCCGGTGATCGTCAGGGCCATGACGTAGACGGCGAGACCGATGCGCAGTGCGCCGCTGAGGACGCCGGCGAAAGCGGGCAGACCGGCTGAAGGTCGGTCGTACGTCCCCCCCCACGGTAGGTGGCGCCGCCGATCCGAGCGCCGCCGATCCGAGCACGCCCATGCGCCGCCCGCGACCATGCGCGCACGGCCGCCAAGCGGCGATCCGCGAGGTCCCGCCCCCAGGGGAACCTTCGCGAGGCTCGCCCCGGGGACCCCGCTTACCCCTCCCGCGCCACCAGCGTCAGCAGTGTCGCCTCCGGAGGGCAGGCGAAGCGGAACGGGGTGTAGCGGTTGGTGCCGCAGCCCGCTGAGACGTGCAGGAAGGCGCGGTGGCCGTCGGTCTCGTGCGTCGAGAGGCCCTTCACCCGGTCGGTGTCCAGGTCGCAGTTGGTGACCAGGGCGCCGTAGAACGGGATGCATAGCTGCCCGCCGTGCGTGTGCCCGGCGAGGATCAGCGGGTAGCCGTCCGCCGTGAAGGACTCCAACGTACGCAGGTACGGGGCGTGCACCACGGCGATCGAGAAGTCCGCTCCCGCCTCCGGACCGCCGGTCACCCGCTCGTAGCGGTCCCGCTTGATGTGCGGGTCGTCCAGGCCGGTGAAGGCCAGCTCCATGCCGTCCAGCTTCAGGTGGCCCCGGGTGTTGTTCAGGTTCACCCAGCCCGCCGAGTCGAACGCGTCCCGCAGCTCTTCCCACGGGTTGTGCACGGCTCCGACGACCGGCGCGTTGCCGTTGAGCCCGTGCCGGCCCTGGGCCTTCTCGAACAGGTACCGGGCCGGGTTGCGCAGCTTCGGGCCGTAGTAGTCGTTCGAGCCGAAGACGTACACGCCGGGGAACTCCATCAGCGGCCCCAGCGCGTCGAGCACCTCGGGGACGCCCTCCGGGTCGGAGAGGTTGTCGCCGGTGTTGACGACGAAGTCCGGACGCAGTCCGGCCAGCGACTGCAGCCACGCCCGCTTCTTGCGCTGGCCGTTCACCATGTGGATGTCCGACACCTGGAGCACGCGCAGCGGGCCCGCCCCCGGCGGCAGAACGGGCACCGTCACCCGGCGCAGCCGGAAGGACCTGGCTTCGAACCCGGCCGCATAGGCGAGACCGGCGGCCCCGATCGCCGTGACACCCAGGGGAATTCCGTATCGCGCGCGCATACGACCATCGTCGCAGACTGCGACGGTGCCGGCGGCGGCGCCGGGGCGGCGGAGGAAATCAGTGGGCGGGTACGACAGTGCACCTGACACACTGGGCGCATGACCACGCTCAAGGCCCGACTCAAGGACGACCTCACCACCGCCATGAAGGCGCGCGACGAACTGCGCTCGTCCACGCTCCGGCTGACCCTCACCGCCGTCGCCAAGGAAGAGGTCGCCGGCACGACCGCGCGTGAGCTCTCCGACGACGAGGTCCTCAAGGTGATCGCCAAGGAGGCGAAGAAGCGCCGCGAGGCGGCCGAGGCCTTCGAGAAGGGCGGTCGCGCCGAGTCCGCGGCGCGCGAGCTGGCCGAGGGCGAGATCCTCGACGCGTACCTGCCCAAGCAGCTCTCCGACGACGAGCTCGCGGCGATCGTCGCCGCCGCCGTCGAGGAGGCCAAGGCGGCCGGGGCCGAGGGGCCGCGCGCCATGGGCGCCGTCATGAAGATCGTGAACCCGAAGGTGGCGGGCCTCGCCGACGGCGGCCGCGTCGCCGCCGCCGTGAAGAAGCTCCTGGCGGGCTGACCCCGCACAAGCACGCCCTGTGCAAGAGGGGCGCCCCGGGAAGCGAATCCCGGGGCGCCCCTTTCATGTGGGTACGGTCCGTATGGGTGCAGTCCGTGTGCCTGCGGCCTGCGTGGGTGCAGCCCGTATGGGTACGGCCTACGTGCCCGCGGCCCATGCCCCCGCTACTGCGGCCACCCGCCGTTCGTGCCGCCGATCAGGTCCGGTGGGAGGGAGATGCCGGGGAACGGGGAGTTGCCGGGGGTCGGGGGCTTGTTGTCGCCGCCCGGCTTCGGCTTGCGCTTGTTCTTGCTCTTGTCGTTGTTGGTGTTGTTGCCCGGCGCGCCGGGCCCGGGGCCGCCCGGCTTCTGCGTGTCGGGGATGTTCACGGTGGTGAAGGGCGCCGAGCTCTGGCCCTGCAGGGCGCCGGTCATCGCGTCGCGCCAGATGGGTCCGGGGACCTGGCCGCCGTACACCTGCTCCTGGAACTGGCCGCCGATGGTGATGTTGTTCATCTCGACGCGCTGCGACGGGCTGCCGACCCAGACCGCGGCCGACAGGTTCGAGGTGTAGCCGACGAACCAGGCGTTCTTGCGGGCGTCGGTGGTACCCGTCTTGCCCGCGTTGTCGCGGTCCTTGAGCCCGGCCTCCTGACCGGTACCGGAGTCGATCACTCCGCGCAGCAGCGTGTTGACGCTGTCCGCGGTGTTCTGCGACATCGCCTGCGAGCAGGAGGTCTTCGGCACCGGCAGCGACGAGCCGTCCACCTTCTTGATGGACTCGATGGCGATCGGGGTGCAGTACGTGCCCCGGTTGGCGAAGGCGGCGTACGCGGAGGCCATCGTCAGCGGCGACATGCCGGTGGAGCCGAGGGTCAGCGCCGAGGGCACCATGGGCAGCTTGTCGCCGTTGCCCTGGAGGACGTGCAGCTTGTCCGTCATCTGCGAGACCGGGCACATGCCGATGTCGCCGAGCATCTGCACGAAGTACGTGTTGACCGACTTGGCCATCGCGTCCTTCAGCGCGAACGGGCCGACCTCGTTCTCGTTCTCGTTCTCCAGGTGCGCCGGGTGCTTCGGGTCGTTCACCCACGGCTTGCCGCTGCACGTCTGGACGGACGCCGGGTAGTCCATGTCGTACGGGGACGGGTACTGCTGGGTCGGCGGCTTGCCGCCCTCGATCGCGGCCGCGGCCAGGAACGGCTTGAAGGTCGAGCCGACCGGGAAGCCGTAATTGGAGCCGCCCATCTGCCGGTTGACCGAGAAGTTGATCTGCGTCTCGTTGTCCCCGAAGCCGTACGGCTTGGACTGGCCCATCGCCAGGACCTTGCCGGTGCCGGGCTGGACCAGCGTGACCGCCGTCGCGACGCTGTCCTTCTGGTAGACGTGGCTCTTGATCGACTCCTGCGTCGACTTCTGCGCCTGCGGGTCGAGCGTCGTCTGGACGGTGAGCCCGCCCCGGTTCCAGAGCTTGGCCCGCTCCTCCTTCGTCTTGCCGAAGACCGGGTCGGACAGGAACACCTCGCGCACGTAGTCGCAGAAGAAGCCCGCGCCCTCGACGGCGGTGATGCAGCCGTTCTTCGGCTTGCTGACGTCCAGCTTGATCGGCGCTTCCTTGGCCTGATCGGCCTCGGCCTGCGAGATGTCCTTCATGTCGACCATCCGCTGGAGCACCGTGTTGCGGCGCTTCTTCGCTTCCTGGGCGTCATTGACGGGGTCGTACCGGCTGGGCGACTGCACGATTCCGGCGAGCATCGCCGACTCGTCGAGCGTCAGGTCCTTGGCCGGCTTGGAGAAGTAGCGCTTGGCGGCGGCCTCGATGCCGTACGCCTGCTGCCCGAAGAACGTGATGTTGAGGTAGTTCTCCAGGATCTTCTTCTTGCCGAGCTCCTGCTCGACCTGGATCGCGTACTTGAGCTCCTTGACCTTGCGGCCGATCGTCTGCTGGGTGGCCTCGGCGACCTTGTCGGGGTCGTCGCCGGCCTCCTCGACGAAGACGTTCTTCACGTACTGCTGGGTGAGGGTGGACGCGCCCTGGGCGACGCCGCCGCTCGTGGCGTTCTTGTTGACCGCGCGCAGCACGCCCTTGAGGTCGATCGCGCCGTGCTCGTAGAAGCGCGAGTCCTCGATCGCGACGATCGCCTTCTGCATGTACGGGGAGATGTCGGCGAGCGGCACCACGGTGCGGTCGCGCGAGTAGACCTGGGCGATCGTGCCGCCCTTGTCGTCGAGGATCGTGGTGCGCTGGCTCAGCGGCGGGGTCTTCAGATTGGCCGGGATCTCGTCGAATCCGTTGACCGTGCCCTTGGCCGCGAGCCCCAGCGCACCGGCCGCCGGCAGGGCGATCCCCGCGAGCACGGCTCCCGCAAGGACGCTCACGCCCAGGAACTTGGCGGCCTGCTGGGTCCCGGTCAGGCCTGCGCCCGAACGCTTCTTTGCCATGGGGGCAGCCTACGTTCTCAATCGCCGGACACGACTCAAGGCTCTGGCCTAAGCTGCCCTCAACTGTCACAGCTGTGCGGTTGCGTATCAAGGCCTGGGCCGTGTGCAGAGGTGTTCCACCGTCCCCGAATCCGGTGGGAATCAACCCTGTTGGTGTCCGATTGCGCCTCATGCGTCATCGGGCGTCCGTTCTGACTCGACCGGTGCGTCCCGGTATTTCGGCTTCATCACGTATGTCGTCGGCTCACTCCGTTGGGTGATCTGCCGCGTACGCATAGTCCGTTCGGACCATTCAAGATTGGGCACGCCGGGGGTGTTGCGCTGTGCCCACCTTCCGTAACGTCCTCAACTGGCAGCGGTGAATATGCCGCTGCCGCCGTGGGGGAGCCTCGATTCGGGAGAGGACGGCGCCGGTATGGGCTGGGTAACCGACTGGAGTGCGCAGGCAGCCTGCCGCACTACCGATCCGGACGAACTGTTTGTACAGGGTGCAGCGCAGAACAGGGCCAAGGCGGTGTGCACCGGTTGCCCGGTGCGGACCGAGTGCCTGGCGGACGCGCTCGACAATCGCGTCGAGTTCGGCGTGTGGGGCGGGATGACGGAGCGGGAGCGGCGCGCGTTGCTGCGCAGGCGCCCCACCGTCACCTCTTGGCGCCGTCTCCTGGAGACCGCGCGCACCGAGTACGAGCGCAGTACGGGCATCCTGCCCGTGTGCGCGGAGGAGGAAGCCGTCTACGACTACCGGCATTCCTTCGGAGAAGAGGCGTACGCGGCGGTGGGCTGACGAGGTCGCGGGACCATGCTCAGGCAGCTCCGGCCGGATGACCACCGGCCGCGAGCCGGTCCCCGATGGTCCGGAGCCCCGCGAGGTCGTGCACATCGCCGGGCAGGGCGGCCACTTCGGCCACCGCGACCTCGGGGTGAAGCGCGGTGAAACGGTCGCGCGTGCGCTGTTCGCGGGAGAGCACCTGCATCCGCTCGGCGTGCAGGCGCAGCAGTCCGGCGGTCAGCCGCTCGACCGAATCCTCACAATTCCCGGAGTTCCCGGGAGAGTTGGCAGCCTCGGGAGCCTCGGCGCCCGGTGACTCGGCAGCTTCGGGAGAGGAATCGCTGGAGCCACGACCTCCAGCCTTCCCGGCCTCCTGATCCACAATGCGACGTTCGTCAAGATTTTCTGTGAGCCTGCTGTCCGGGGTGTCAATGAAGTCCGGGGCATCGGGCGCCTCTGCCGCATCCGGCGGCTCCTCCAGGCTCTCCGCCGCCGCGAGAGCGCGCTCGGCCGAGAGCCGGGCGGCCGCGCTGCCGTGCACGCGGTTGAGTACGAGCCCGGCCAGCGGCATGTCGTCGGCCGCCAGCCGCTCCACGAAGTACGCGGCCTCGCGCAGCGCGTCCCGCTCGGGCGCTGCCACCACGAGGAACGCGGTGCCCGGCGCCTGCAGGAGCCGGTAGGTCGCGTCGGCCCGGGTCCGGAATCCGCCGAACATCGTGTCCATGGCCGCCACGAAGGTCTGTACGTCACGCAGCAGTTGCCCGCCGAGCAGCTTGCCCAGGGTGCCGGTCATCATCGACATGCCGACATTGAGGAACTTCATCCCCGCCCGGCCGCCCATCTTCGCGGGCGCCATGAGCAGCTTGATGAACTTGCCGTCGAGGAAGGACCCGAGCCGCTTCGGCGCGTCCAGGAAATCGAGCGCGGAACGCGACGGCGGAGTGTCGACCACGATCAGGTCCCACTCGTCCCTGGCCCGCAGCTGCCCCAGCTTCTCCATCGCCATGTACTCCTGCGTGCCCGCGAAGCCGGCCGACAGGGACTGGTAGAAGGGGTTCATCAGGATCGCCTTGGCCCGGTCGGGATCCGCGTGCGCCTCGACGATCTCGTCGAAGGTCCGCTTCATGTCGAGCATCATGGCGTGCAGCTCGCCCGCGCCCTCCACGCCCTTGACCCGGCGCGGGGTGTTGTCCAGCGAGTCGATGCCCATGGACTGGGCGAGCCTGCGGGCCGGGTCGATGGTGAGCACCACGACCTTCCGGCCGCGCTCGGCGGCCCGAACTCCCAGTGCGGCAGCGGTAGTTGTCTTGCCCACCCCGCCCGAGCCGCAGCACACGATGATGCGGGTACCCGGATCGTCCAGCAGCGGATCGATCGCCAGCGGCTCGGCCGCGTCCAAAGTCACTCACCCACCCCGAGCTTGCGCAGTTCCGTGGCCAGGCGGTAGAGCCCGGCCAGATCCATTCCCTCGCCGATCAGCGGCAGTTCGTACGTCGGCAGCCCCAACTCACCGAGCAGCGCCCGCTGTTCACGCTCCAGCTCCACCCGCTCCGCGTGCTCGGCGGCCTGCTCCAGGAGCGGCGTCACCAGCTTCGCCGAACCGGTCACCCCGGCGCGCGTCAGCGTCTTGGCGACCTCCTTGCGCCGGTCGCCGGTGACCCCGCGCACCGCCGCCTCGTCAAGGACGTGCGGCCGGACCATGTTCACGATGACGTTGCCCGTCGGCAGCTCGGCGCCGCGCAGCTCGGCGATCCCGTCGACGGTCTCCTGCACGGGCATTTCTTCCAGCAGTGTCACCAAGTGCACAGCGGTCTCAGGTGACTTGAGGACCCGCATGACGGCCTGGGCCTGATTGTGTATCGGCCCGATCTTCGCGAGACCGGCCACCTCGTCGTTCACGTTCAGGAAACGGGTGATGCGCCCGGTGGGTGGCGCGTCCATCACGACGTAGTCGTACGCGTACGCCCCCTGCTTGCTCTTGCGGCGCACCGCCTCGCAGGCCTTGCCGGTCAGGAGTACGTCCCGGACGCCGGGCGCGATGGTGGTGGCGAAGTCGATGGCGCCGAGCTTCTTCAGCGCCCGTCCCGCGCCGCCCAGTTTGTAGAACATCTGGAGGTAGTCGAGCAGCGCGCGTTCCGCGTCGATGGCCAGCGCGTACACCTCGCCGCCACCGGGCGCGACGGCGATCTTGCGCTCCTCGTACGGAAAGGCCTCCGTCTCGAAGAGCTGCGCGATGCCCTGCCTGCCCTCGACCTCGACGAGGAGGGTGCGCCTGCCCTCGGTCGCGAGGGCGAGCGCGAGTGCTGCGGCGACCGTGGTCTTGCCGGTACCGCCCTTGCCGCTGACGACCTGGAGCCTGCTCACACCTTCGAGCCTAACCAGTCCGCCCGCGGCCTACGCATGTGGTCCGCGTAAGGCGTCCGCGAGAGGCGGCGGCGGGCAGCGGCTACAGTCGGGCCCATGACCAAGTGGGAATACGCGACCGTGCCCCTTCTCGTGCACGCGACCAAGCAGATTCTGGACACCTGGGGCGAGGACGGCTGGGAGCTGGTCCAGGTCGTCCCCGGGCCGAACAACCCCGAGCAGCTGGTGGCCTACCTGAAGCGGGAGAAGCAGGCATGAGCGCCGTCGAAGCCAAGCTCGCCGAACTGGGCCTGACCCTGCCGTCGGTCGTCCCTCCGCTCGCCGCGTACCAGCCCGCCGTGCGGTCCGGGGTGTACGTGTACACCGCCGGCCAGCTCCCGATGGTGGACGGCAAGCTGGCCGTCACCGGCAAGGTCGGCGGCGAGGTCACCGCGGAGGAGGCCAAGGAACTGGCCGCCACCTGCGCCCTCAACGCCCTCGCCGCGGTCAAGTCCGTCGTGGGCGACCTGGACCGCATCGCGCGCGTCGTGAAGGTCGTCGGCTTCGTGGCCTCCGCCCCCGACTTCACCGGCCAGCCGGGCGTCATCAACGGAGCCAGCGAACTCCTCGGCGCCGTCCTCGGCGACAAGGGCGTCCACGCCCGCAGCGCGGTGGGCGTCGCGGTACTGCCCCTGGACGCCCCGGTCGAGGTCGAAATCCAGGTGGAGCTCGTCGAGGACTGACGGGTTGGTGGGTTGTCGGTTGATGGGCTGACGGTGGCGCTGCGCTGCGCTGCCGGCGGGTATCCGGCCCCCGGTCGGGCTCGGGCCCGCTCCTGGCGGGGGCCGGGTTCTCGGTCGGGCTCGTTCCTTCGGCCGGGCTCGGGCCTTTGGTCGGGCGGGCCTTTTGGTGGCGGTTCGCTGCTCTCGGCGGGTGCTGGGCACTCGGTCGGGGGCCGGACACTCGGGGGTCGTGCCCGTTGCGTGGCGGTTTGCTGCGTTGTTGGTGGGTGCCTTGCCCTGGGGCGGGCTCGTGACGGCTCGTGTCCGCCTGTGGCCCTTGGGCGGCGGGGCTTGTCCCGGCGGGGCCGGGGGCGGCGTGGAGTATGCGCCGCCCTCGTGGGGCCCGCCCGGCGCTGGGTGACAAAGAGATGTCGCCTACACGCACCCCCTCGAACATCCACACGTCACCCCGTAGCATCCGCCCATGCCCAATGGTCAGTGGTACCCGCCGGAGTGGCCGGACCGCATCCGCGCCCTCGCCGCCGGTGAGCTCACCGCGGTGGCACCGCGGCGGGCCGCCACCGTGATGCTGCTCCGGGACGGGGCGGGCACGGACGGCCCCGCCGTGCACATGCTGCGCAGACGCGCCTCCATGGCCTTCGCCGGAGGCGCGTACGCGTACCCGGGCGGCGGCGTGGACCCCCGCGATGCCGAGGACGCCCAGCTCGGCTGGGCAGGCCCGACCCGCGAGACCTGGGCCGAACGCCTCGGCACGGACCCCGCCTCCGCCCAGGCCATCGTCTGCGCCGCGGTCCGCGAGACCTACGAGGAGGCGGGCGTCCTCCTCGCGGGCCCCGACCCCGCCACCGTCGTCGGCGACACCACCGGCGACGACTGGGAGGCCGACCGCCAGGCTCTGGTCGCCCGCGACCTGAGCTTCGCCGAGTTCCTGGACCGCCGTGGCCTTGTGCTCCGCTCCGATCTGCTCGGCGCCTGGGCTCGCTGGATCACCCCCGAATTCGAGCCCAAGCGGTACGACACCTGGTTCTTCGTCGCAGCGCTCCCCGTGGGCCAGGTCACCCGGAACGCCTCGACCGAGGCCGACCGCACCGTCTGGATCCGCCCCGCCGAAGCCGCCGCCGGCTACGACAAGGGCGAGCTCCTGATGATGCCCCCGACCGTTTCCACCCTGCGTGATCTCCTTCCGTACGCCACTGCCGCCGAGGCACTCGCGGCCGCGGCCGACCGTGATCTGACCCCGGTCCTCGCCAGGGCCCGACTGACCGAGTCCGGTGAACTCGTCCTGAGCTGGCCGGGCCACGACGAGTTCACCAAACACATCCCGGCGGGGGGCGGCGCCTGATGACCCGTCCCGCCGGCACCGTCACCGACCTCGCGGTGACCGACCTCGCGTGGGGTGACTTCGCGACGAGCGACCTCACGAGGGGCGTCATTGCGACGGGCGCCTTCGCGAGGCGCCGTCGCCCCAGACCCACCTCGCCGGGTCCTGTGGGGCGCGCCCCGGTGGCCCTGGCCGCGCCGGTGTGGTCCGCTCCGGTGACCACCGACATCGCCACCCCTGGAGGTGCCGTATGAGTAATGCCTCCGCTCTTCCCGGGCAGCCGCGCGGCGGGGTCCTTTCGGGCCCTGCCACCGACCGCGCGATCAATGTCCTCGCACCCAACGCTTCCGCGATGACCCTGGACGGCACCAACACCTGGATCGTCGCCGAGCCCGATTCCGACCTGGCCGTCGTCATCGACCCGGGGCCGCTCGATGACGTGCACCTCAAGCACGTCATCGCGACGGCCGGTCAGGCGGGCAAGCGGGTCGCGCTCACCCTGCTCACCCACGGGCACCCCGACCACGCCGAGGGCGCGGCCCGCTTCGCCGAGCTGACCGGTACCCCTGTGCGCGCCCTGGATCCGGCCCTGCGCCTGGGTGACGAGGGCCTCGCGGCGGGCGATGTCATCACCACCGGCGGCCTGGAGCTGAGGGTGGTGCCCACCCCCGGCCACACCGCGGACTCACTCTGCTTCCATCTGCCCGCCGACCGGGCCGTCCTGACGGGCGACACGGTCCTCGGGCGCGGCACGACCGTCGTGGCTCATCCCGACGGCCGCCTGGGCGACTATCTCGACTCCCTTCGCAGGCTGCGTTCGCTGACTGTTGACGACGGTGTGCACACGGTGCTGCCGGGGCACGGTCCGGTGCTCGACGACGCCCAGGGCGCCGTCGAGTTCTATCTGGCCCACCGCGCGCACCGGCTAGCCCAGGTGGAGACGGCGGTGGAGAACGGCCACATCACGGCGGCGGAGGTGGTGGCCCTGGTCTACTCGGACGTTGACCGGTCGCTGTGGCCGGCCGCCGAGCTTTCGGTGCTAGCGCAGCTCGAGTATCTGCGCGAGCACGGCCTTATCTGACGCCTTGTCACCTTGCCTGACGCGGCCGACTTGATTCGGCGCGGCGCTGACTGGCCTGTCCGTAGAGGAGAGTTGGGCGAGGTGGCTCTCAACTCTCGTACGGGCGCGGGGGCTTGGGACTTGGCCCCGTGGGCCGTGAGGTGTTTCGGCGGCGGGTCACGGCCCGGGATCTTCGGTGTACATTTCGAGAACGGCCTGGCCCGCCGAGGGGTTCCCGACCGGCCGGGAAATTTTTCTCAACTGCCCGTCACACCCCGGGCGGTGGCGCACGAGAGCCCGGCCGTCCGCCGGTTCCCCGCCACTTCCCGGCCGCTTCTTCCGCGCCCACGCGCGAGGGGCTGGTCTCGGGTGAGACCAGCCCCTCAGGCGTACGGCGTGCGATGTGCGGATCGACGGCGCTCAGCGCGAGCGCTTCGCCAGCCGCTCCACGTCCAGCAGGATCACCGCTCGGGCCTCCAGGCGCAGCCAGCCGCGCTGGGCGAAGTCGGCCAGTGCCTTGTTGACCGTTTCGCGGGAGGCGCCGACCAGCTGGGCCAGCTCTTCCTGCGTGAGGTCGTGCACGACGTGGATGCCCTCCTCGGACTGCACGCCGAAGCGGCGCGACAGGTCGAGGAGCGCGCGGGCGACCCGGCCCGGCACGTCGGAGAAGACCAGGTCGGACATCTGGTCGTTGGTCTTGCGCAGTCGGCGGGCGACGGCGCGCAGCAGCGCGGTGGCCACCTCGGGGCGGGCGTTCAGCCAGGGCTGAAGGTCGCCGTGGCCGAGGCCGAGCAGCTTGACCTCGGTCAGCGCGGTCGCGGTGGCGGTGCGCGGGCCCGGGTCGAAGAGGGACAGCTCGCCGATGAGCTCGCCGGGGCCGAGGACCGCCAGCATGTTCTCGCGGCCGTCGGGTGAGGTGCGGTGCAGCTTTACCTTGCCCTCGGTGACCACGTACAGGCGGTCGCCGGGGTCGCCCTCGTGGAAGAGGGCGTCGCCGCGGGCGAGCGTCACCTCGCTCATCGAGGCGCGGAGCTCCGCGGCCTGCTCGTCATCGAGCGCCGCGAAGAGCGGGGCGCGCCGCAGAACGTCGTCCACGAATCTCTCCTTGTCGACCGGTATCAGGGGAGCGTGCTCCCCATTTTGCCGGACGGTCTAAACAGTGCGATCAATCACAAGGATGACGTACTGGAGTGCCGGACCGTGAGCCAGGGGGCCGATTGGGGCGTTGATTCGCTGTGGCCGGGGCGGATGTCGGTGCCGGGCTTTAGGCTGGCCGGGTGTCCAATTCGCCGGTGAGAGCGCAGGCCAGGGGGGCTGGAAGAGTGTCCGCAGAGAACGATTCCGCTGTGGGCGAACAGCCCGCGTCCAAGCCGAAAGAACCCGCGAAGAGAGCCGCGCGGGCCGTGAAGGCCGCCTCCTCGACACGGGCCGATACGTCGGTGAAGCCGACCAGGGAGGCTGCCGCGGTGAAGCCCGCTGAGAAGAAGACCGCCGTCGTGAAGAAGGCTGCTGCCAAGAAGACCGGCGCCAAGAAGGCCGCTGCCTCTGTTGAGGTGCCTCTGAAGGAGACGCCCGGCGCTCGGGCCAAGGGCGGCACCAAGGTCCAGGGCGGCACTACCGCCCAGGCAAAGGGCATCACCGCCCAGGGTGCGGGCGGGCCCCAAGGCAAGGGCGGGCCCCAGGGCAAGGCCGCCGGCTCCAAGCCGGAGTCCCGTCTGGCGATGATCCGCCGGGCTCGCCGCATCAATCGCGAGCTCGCCGAGGTCTATCCGTACGCCCATCCCGAACTGGACTTCCGCAATCCGTTCGAGCTGCTCCTCGCGACCGTCCTGTCCGCGCAGACCACGGACCTGAGGGTCAACCAGACGACACCCGCACTGTTCGCCGCGTACCCGACCCCAGAGGATCTCGCCGCGGCGAACCCCGAGGAGGTCGAGCAGATCATCCGGCCCACCGGGTTCTTCCGGGCCAAGACCAGGTCGATCATGGGGATCGCCGTGGCTGTCAGGGACGAGTTCGGCGGCGAGGTGCCGGGTCGTCTGGAGGATCTGGTCAAGTTGCCCGGAGTTGGGCGCAAGACAGCAAATGTCGTGCTTGGTAATGCTTTTGGGGTCCCGGGGATCACTGTCGACACCCACTTCGGCAGGCTGGTGCGCCGCTTCAAGTGGACCGAGCAGGAGGACCCGGAGAAGGTCGAGGCGGAGATCTGCGCGATCTTCCCCAAGAGCGACTGGACGATGCTCTCGCACCGGGTCGTCTTCCACGGCCGCCGCATCTGCCACGCCCGCAAGCCCGCCTGCGGCGCCTGCCCCATCGCCCCGCTCTGCCCCTCGTACGGCGAGGGCGAGACCGACCCGGAGAAGGCGCGGAAGCTCCTGAAGTACGAGAAGGGCGGTTTCCCGGGCCAGCGGCTGAGCCCGCCGCCGGACTACCCGGGTCTGCCCGCGCCTCCACTGGGAGCAGGCTGACGTCACCCGGAAGACGGACGCTGCGGCCCGGCCGGAACGAATGCGACGACCGCAGGCGTTGTGACGATGAACGACGGGGGTGCATATGACGCACGCGAGCGAGACGTACGACGGAGACCTCGGCGGCATCGACGCGCCGGGCCGCACCGGTGGCCCGAGCAGCCGTACAGAGCCCGCCGGAGGCCACACCGGGAGCCATAACGCCCTGAGCGGCCACACCGGCGCCCTGGGCGGCCGTGTCGGCGGCTCAGGCCACGCCCCGGGCGCGGGCCGAACCGGAGGCCCGGCCCGGCCCGGCGACGGCACGAACGGCATAGAGACCCCCTCCCAAGCCGCTGGCCGCCCCGACACGGGCCAAGCGGTTGGCGCCGCCCGACCACCCGGCAGGGGCCGAACCGCCGGCGCCCAGGTGCCAGGCCGCCCCGGCACGAGCCAGGCCCCGGGCACCGCCCAGCCTCCCGGCACGGGTCAAGCCACCCCCGCCCAGGTGCCCGGCCACATCGGCGCCGCCCAGCCCCCTGGCGCCTCCCGGCCGCCCGCCATGAGCCAAGCCACCCCCGCCGCCCGCAGCCAAGGAGCACCCCCCGCCGTCACCACCGAAGACCTCCCCGATTGGCTGGCTCCCGTCGCTCGGGCCGCCGAGGATGTCGCGCCCGAGCAGATGAGCCGGTTCCTGCCGCCGGAGAGCGGGGACGGGCGGCAGTCCGCCGTGCTCATCCTTTTCGGCGACGGCCCCCGTGGCCCGGAGCTGCTCCTCATGGAGCGGGCGAGCCAGCTCCGTTCGCACGGCGGTCAGCCCTCCTTCCCCGGCGGCGCCCTCGACCCCGAGGACGGCGACCCGCGCACCACAGGACCGCTGCGGGCCGCCCTGCGCGAGGCCGAGGAGGAGACCGGCCTTGATCCGGCCGGCGTCCAGCTCTTCGGCGTGCTGCCCAGGCTCTACATCCCGGTGAGCGGCTTCGTCGTGACGCCCGTCCTCGGCTGGTGGCGCGAGCCGACGCCGGTGCGGGCGGTCGACAGCGGCGAGACGGCCCGCGTCTTCACGGTGCCCGTGGCGGATCTCACGGACCCGGCCAACCGGGCGACCGCGGTCCACCCGCGCGGCCACACAGGTCCGGCATTCCTGGTCGAATCGGCGCTCGTCTGGGGTTTTACGGCCGGTGTGATCGACCGGATCATGCACTACGCGGGCTGGGAGCGCCCGTGGGACCGAGCCAAGCAGGTGCCGCTCGACTGGCACGCGTGACAGGCTGGGGCCCGTGAACGTGCTGGACATCCTGTTGCTGGTCGCCGCCGTGTGGTTCGCGATCGTCGGCTACCGCCAGGGCTTCGTCGTCGGCATCCTGTCGGTGATCGGGTTCCTCGGCGGTGGCCTCATCGCCGTGTATCTGCTCCCGGTCATCTGGGACCAGATCACCAATGAGTCCCAGGTCTCGACGACAGCAGCCGTCGTCGCGGTCGTCATAGTGATCGTCTGCGCCTCCGTGGGCCAGGCCTTCACCACACATCTGGGCAACAAGCTGCGCCGGTACATCACTTGGTCGCCCGCGAGAGCCGTGGACGCCACCGGTGGCGCCCTGGTGAACGTCGTGGCCATGCTGCTCGTGGCGTGGCTGATCGGTTCCGCGCTCGCCGGGACCGCCCTGCCGACCCTGGGCAAGGAGGTCCGCAACTCCAAGATCCTGCTCGGCGTCTCCAACGTGATGCCCCAGCAGGCGTCGACCTGGTTCAGCGACTTCTCCTCGGTGCTCGCGCAGAACGGCTTCCCGCAGGTCTTCACCCCGTTCTCGAACGAGTCGATCACCGACGTCCAGGCGCCCGACCCGAAGCTCGTGGGCAGCCCGGTCGCGGCCGCCGCCAAGAAGTCCATCGTCAAGGTCGTCGGCATGGCCCCGAGCTGCGGAAAGCGCCTCGAAGGCACCGGCTTCGTCTTCGCCGACCGCCGCGTCATGACCAATGCGCACGTGGTGGGCGGCGTCGACGAGCCGACCATCCAGATAGGCGGTCAGGGGCGCACGTACGACGCCAAGGTCGTGCTCTACGACTGGCGCCGCGACATCGCGGTGCTCGACGTGCCGGACCTGAAGGCGCCCCCGCTCCAGTTCACCTCCGCCGAAGCCCACAGCGCCAACAGCGCGATCGTCGCGGGCTTCCCCGAGGACCACCCGTACGACGTCCGCTCCGCCCGGATCCGCGGCCGGATCAGCGCCAACGGCCCGGACATCTACCACCGCGGCACTGTCCGCCGCGATGTCTACTCGCTGTTCACCACGGTCCGCCCCGGCAACTCCGGTGGCCCGCTCCTGACCCCCGAGGGCAAGGTGTACGGAGTGGTCTTCGCGAAGTCGCTTGACGATCCGGACACCGGATACGCGCTGACCGCCGGCGAGATCCAGGCCGACATCCAGCAGGGCCGCACCGCAAGTCAGCAGGTCGACAGCCAGCAGTGCGCCCTATGACCCGTTGATGACTCCGTGACGAGAAGGCTCCGATGCGACTGACGATCCTCGGCGGCGGCGGCTTCCGCGTCCCGCTGGTGTACGGCGCCCTGCTGCGCGACCACGCGCCCGGCCGCGTCACCGAGGTGGTCCTGTACGACCTGGACGCGGCCCGGCTGCACGCCATGGGCCGGGTGCTCGCCGACCAGGGGTACGGAATCGAGGACGCCCCCCGGGTGCGTACCACCACCGATCTCGACGAGGCGCTGCGCGGCGCGGACTTCGTGTTCTCCGCGATCCGGGTCGGCGGTCTGGAGGGCCGGGCCGCCGACGAGCGGATCGCGCTCGCCGAGGGCGTCCTCGGCCAGGAGACGGTCGGTGCGGGCGGCATCGCCTACGGACTGCGGACCGTGCCGGTCGCCGTCGAGATCGCCCGCAGGGTCCGGGCGCTCGCCCCCGAGGCCTGGGTCATCAACTTCACCAACCCGGCGGGCCTGGTCACCGAGGCGATGGCCGAGCACCTCGGCGACCGCGTCATCGGCATCTGCGACTCGCCGGTGGGCCTGGCCCGCCGGGTCGCGCACGTGGTCGGCGCCGACCACGGGACCGTGCGCCTCGACTACGTGGGCCTCAACCACCTGGGCTGGCTGCACGGCCTGTACGACGGCGAGGAGAACGTTCTGCCGCGACTGTTCGAGCAGGGCGACGAACTGCTGACCTCCTTCGAGGAGGGCAAGCTCTTCGGCGCCGACTGGCTGCGCTCGCTCGGTTCCGTGCCCAACGAGTACCTGCACTACTACTACTTCAACCGCGAGGCGGTGGCCGCCTACCGGCAGGCCGAGCAGACCCGCGGCGCCTTCCTCAGGGACCAGCAGGCACGCTTCTACGCCTCGGCGGAGACGGTGCCCGACGCCTCGGTGTGGGCCGCCTGGGACCGTACGAGAGCCGAGCGCGAGGCGACGTACATGGCGAAGAACCGGGACGTGGCGGGCGCCGGTGAGCGCGCGGCGGAGGACCTGGAGTCCGGCGGGTACGAGACCGTCGCGCTCGCCCTGATGCGGGCGATCGCGAGGAACGAGGCGGCGACGCTCATCCTGAACGTGCGCAACGGCGGTTCGCTGCGCGTGCTCGACGAGCGGGCCGTCATCGAGATTCCGTGCCGCGTCGACGCCACAGGGCCCCGCCCGCTGCCCGTCTCACAGCTGACGGGCCATGAGTCAGGCCTGGTCAGCTCGGTGAAGGCGGTCGAGCGGTGTGTCCTGGAGGCGGTCGAGAGCGGGTCGGCGCGGGCGGCGGTGAAGGCCTTCGCCCTGCATCCGCTGGTCGACTCCGTCCAGGTCGCCCGAAGGCTCCTGGACGGCTACCGAGCCGTGCACCCCGGCCTCGCCTACCTCAGAGCCGACTAGCCGACCGGAAACACCACGGGACGCGCCACCGGGTACGACTAGGTACGCGTATGCCGCAGCCGGGCCGAGACCCAGCGGGCCCGGCGCCGCAGGATGCGCGGAATGCCCACCTCCTGGGAGTCCGGGGAGGGGTGTTGCAGCCCCTGCCCCTGCGGGCCGCCCCTCTCGTAGGAGACCGGCCCTGCGGCCGTTCGGCGGTTGCGTGCTGCGTCACCGTAGTCGTGCGTCCAGCCCATACCCCGACGTGTGCCCGGGGCCCAAGGTCGGTAACCGCGTCAGAGGGGGCCAATTGGCCTATGCGCCAGGCATTTGGCTGTTCGTAGGACAAGAGTTCCCGCGGCGTCGCCGGAACTCAGCGGTCCGGTTCGGGATCCTTCAGCCAGTTGACGAGCTCGGTCGAGAACGCCACCGGGTCCTCCTCGTGCGGGAAGTGGCCCAGACCGTCGAACAGCCGCCAGCGGTAGGGGGCTTCGACGTACTCCCCGGAGCCCGCCGCACTGCGGGTCCGCATCACCGGGTCGAGGGAGCCGTGCAGATGCAGCGTCGGAACCCGGACCGGGCGCTTCATCCGCCGGTTGAACTGGATGCCGTCGGGCCGCGCCATCGACCGCACCATCCAGCGGTACGGCTCGATCGAGCAGTGCGCCGTGGAGGGGATGCACATGGCGCGCCGGTAGGTCTCCACGGCCTCGTCCTCGGGCTGGCGCGGGCCCGACCAGTCCCGTACGAGCCTGCCGACCAACGCGCCCTCGTCCGCGACCAGCTGACGCTCGGGCAGCCACGGCCGCTGGAAGCCCCAGACGTAGGAGCCGGCCGAGGTCTGCTTCATGTCGGCGAGCATCGCCGAGCGCCAGCGCCGGGGGTGCGGCATCGAGGACACCACGAGCCGGCGCACCAGCTTGGGGCGCATCACGGCCGCCGTCCACGCCAGATAGCCGCCCAGGTCGTGCCCGACGAGGGCCGCGTCGGGCTCGCCGAGCGACCGGACGACCCCGGTGATGTCGAGCGCGAGGTTGGCCGGGTCGTACCCGCGCGGGGTGCGGTCGCTGCCGCCCACGCCGCGCAGGTCCATCGCGACCGCACGGAACCCGGCGTCGGCCAGCGCGGTCAGCTGATGGCGCCAGGTCCACCAGAACTGCGGAAAGCCGTGCAGGAGCAACACCAGTGGCCCGTCGCCGAGTTCGGCGATGTGGAAGCGCGCACCATTGGCCGCCACGTCCCTATGGGTCCAGGGACCATCGATGCGGACGGGGCTGCCGGTGCCGCCAGGGCTTCCGGTTCCGGGATCGGGTGCGGTCATACAGACGAGCGTGCCACAGAGGGGGCGGCGTCGGTGACCGTCCCCTGGAGGGTGGCCGGGCGCGGATGCGGCTTCACGCCCTGGAGGGTGGCGGCCGTCGCCTTGGCGGACGCGATGGACTTCTCCGGCGGCTTGACCTTCTTGAACTTGGCCACGGCAAGCAGCCCGAGCACCGTCGCGAGCAGCAGGAACGCCCCGCCGACGATCAGGAACGACCAGGCGAGCCCGAGCCCCAGATTGTGGATTCCGTACGCCGCCGCGAAGCTCAGCACCGGCAGGGAGAACAGGACGAACACGCCCGCCGTACTGATGGCGAGGCCACCGATCGCCCCGCGCCTGACGTCCTGCCGCAGCTCGGCCTTGGCCAGCGCGATCTCGTCGTGCACCAGCGCGGACATCTCGGCGGTCGCGGAGGCGACCAGCTGGCCGAGGCTGCGCTCGGCGCTGCCGGCGTTGTGGCTGGGGTCGCTCATCGCTGACTCCCTCTTCTCTTCTCGGTTACCGACGGGTCCAACAGGGCCAACAGGGCCGTGGTCAGATCATGTCGCACTGTCGCCGTCGTCGCGCCCCGCCCCCGCCAGTTGGGCAAGCCTGCGGTGCTCGGCCGCCTTGTTCTCGTAGATCGCGGCCATCCGCAGGTGGTAGTCCGGCTTGTCCATCTCGTACACATCGGGGATGCCGTCCTGGTCGTCGTCCCGCTCCTCGTCCTCGACGAGCGCCTTGTACTTGCGTACGCGCATCTTGAGCAGGATGGAGGACAGCACGGCGGCTATCAGCGAGCCCATGAGGACGGCGGCCTTGACCTCGTCGGCCAGCTTGTTCTGGCCGGCGAAGGCGAGTTCCCCGATGAGCAGCGAGACCGTGAAGCCGATGCCGGCGAGCGAGGCGACGGCGAAGACATCGGGCCAGGCCAGGTCGTCATTGAGCTCGGCCTTGGTGAAGCGGGCGGCGAGCCAGGTGCCGCCGAATATGCCGAGCGCCTTGCCGACGACCAGGCCGAGCACCACACCGAGCGTCTCGGGCCGGGTGAAGACATCGGCGATCGCGCCGCCGCTGATGGAGACGCCGGCCGAGAACAGCGCGAACAGCGGCACCGCGAGCCCGGCCGACACCGGGCGCACCAGGTGCTCGATGTGCTCGCCGGGGGAGTGCTCCTCGCCGTCGGCGCGGTGGCAGCGGAGCATCAGGCCCATCGCGACACCGGCGATGGTGGCGTGGACGCCGCTGTTGTACATCAGCCCCCAGATGACGAGCGCGAGCGGGATGTAGACGTACCAGCCCCGCACGCCCTTCCTGAGCAGCAGCCAGAAGACGGCGAGGCCGACGACGGCTCCGCCGAGGGCGGCGAAGTTGATGCTGTTGGTGAAGAAGACGGCGATGATCAGTATCGCGAAGAGGTCGTCGACGACGGCGAGGGTGAGCAGGAAGGCGCGGAGCGCGGACGGCAGGGAGGTGCCGATCACCGCGAGGACGGCGAGCGCGAACGCGATGTCCGTAGCGGTCGGTACGGCCCAGCCGTCAAGGGCGCCGTTGCCGACGACGTTCACCAGTGTGTAGACGAGCGCGGGCACGGCCATGCCGCAGACGGCCGCGATCACGGGCAGGGCCGCTGCCTTCGGGTCGCGCAGTTCTCCGGCGACGAGTTCACGTTTGAGCTCGATACCTGCGACAAAGAAGAAGATCGCGAGCAGCCCGTCGGCCGCCCAGTGCTGCAGGGAGAGGTCGAGCCCGAGGGAGCTGATTCCCAGATGGAAGCCGCGGACCGACTCATAGCTGGAACCGAAGGTGTTCGCCCAGATCAGGGCGATGATCGCGGCCACGAGCAGCAGGACACCGCCGACGGTCTCGGCACGCAGCGCGTCCGCGACGAAGTTCCGCTCGGGGAGCGAGAGGCGTCCGAGGAACTTGCGGTTGCTGGGGGTGGGTATGGCCACGAGGGCGACCTCCGGTCGGTTCGGCGGGCATGACTCAGCACGTTGCCGACCAGACTTCCCGGCGCACCTGACTTTCTTGTCGCATCGTTGACGCTTTCCTTACTTTACCTAACTTTACGAACTGGTGTGCGTCGGGGTGGATCCGGTGATCATCACTTTAGGGGCATTGCGGACATAAGGCGCGCGAAAAGGGGCCCGGCCGCAACCCCGGCCGGGCCCCTCGTCGGCGTACTCCCGCTGCTCAGTCCTCGCTGGAGGCGGTCGGCAGCTGGGTCTGGATCAGGGTCATCACCGAGGAGTCGGTGAGCGTCGTGACATCGCCCAGTTCACGGTTCTCGGCGACGTCGCGGAGCAGTCGGCGCATGATCTTGCCCGAGCGGGTCTTGGGCAGCTCCGCCACCGGCAGCACCCGCTTCGGCTTGGCGATCGGGCCGAGCGCCGAGCCCACGTGGGCGCGCAGCTCCTCCACCAGACCGTCGGACTCGGCGGCGCTCCCGCGCAGGATCACGAAGGCCACGATCGCATGCCCGGTCGTCTCGTCGGCCGCACCGACCACGGCGGCCTCGGCGACCGACGGGTGCGAGACGAGCGCGGACTCGACCTCGGTGGTGGAGATGTTGTGGCCGGACACCAGCATCACGTCGTCCACCCGGCCGAGCAGCCAGATGTCACCGTCGTCGTCCTTCTTGGCGCCGTCGCCGGCGAAGTACTTGCCCTCGAACCGGGACCAGTAGGTGTCGATGAACCGCTGGTCGTCGCCCCAGATCGTGCGCAGCATGGAGGGCCACGGCTCGGTGAGGACCAAGTAGCCGCCCCCGCCGTCGGGCACCTCGTTCGCCTCGTCGTCCACGACGGTGGCGGAGATTCCGGGCAGCGCGCGCTGGGCGGAACCGGGCTTGGTCTCGGTGACTCCGGGCAGCGGCGAGATCATCATCGCGCCGGTCTCGGTCTGCCACCAGGTGTCCACGATCGGGCACTTGTCGGCGCCGATGTGCTTGCGGTACCACATCCACGCCTCGGGGTTGATCGGCTCACCGACTGAGCCGAGGACCCGCAGCGACGACAGGTCGAACTTGGCGGGGATGTCGTCGCCCCACTTCATGAACGTACGGATCGCGGTCGGCGCGGTGTAGAGGATGGTCACGCCGTACTTCTGCACGATCTCCCAGAACCGCCCCTGGTGCGGGGTGTCCGGGGTGCCCTCGTACATGACCTGGGTCGCACCGTTGGCCAGCGGCCCGTAGACGATGTACGAGTGCCCGGTGACCCAGCCGATGTCGGCGGTGCACCAGTAGACGTCGCTCTCCGGCTTCAGGTCGAACACCGCGTTGTGGGTGTACGCGGCCTGGGTGAGGTAGCCGCCGGAGGTGTGCAGGATGCCCTTGGGCTTACCCGTCGTACCCGAGGTGTAGAGGATGAACAGCGGGTGCTCGGCGTCGAAGGCGGTGGGCGTGTGCTCCGCCGACTGCCGGGCGACGATGTCGTCCCACCAGACATCGCGGGTGTCGTTGAACGCGGTGTCCTGGCCCGTACGGCGCACCACGAGCACGTGCTCGACCTGGGGGCACTTGGCGACGGCCGCGTCGATCGCGGGCTTCAGGGCGGACGGCTTGCCGCGCCGGTAGCCGCCGTCGGCGGTGATGACCAGTTTGGCGTCGGCGTCCTGGATGCGGGAGGCGACGGCGTCGGCCGAGAAGCCGCCGAAGACCACGGAGTGCGCGGCGCCGATCCGGGCGCAGGCGAGCATCGCCACGGCCGCCTCGGGGATCATCGGCAGATACACCGCGACCCGGTCACCGGCCTGGACACCCAGCTCGGTAAGGGCGTTGGCGGCCCTTGACACCTCGTCCTTGAGCTCGGCATAGGTGAGGGCGCGGCTGTCGCCGGGCTCGCCCTCGAAGTGGATGGCGACCCGGTCGCCGTTACCGGCCTCGACGTGGCGGTCGACGCAGTTGTACGCGACGTTCAGCTTGCCGTCGGCGAACCACTTCGCGAAGGGCGGGTTCGACCAGTCCAGGGTCTCGGTCGGCTCGGTGTCCCAGGTCAGGCGCCGGGCCTGCTCGGCCCAGAAGCCCAGCCTGTCCGCCTCGGCCCGCTCGTACGCCTCCGCCGTCACGTTGGCGTTCGCGGCCAGCTCGGCGGGCGGCGCGAACCGCCGCTCCTCCTTGAGCAGGTTGGCCAGGCTTTCGTTGCTCACGACATCTCCCTTTCCCAGGGCGTCCTATGTGCCTATGTGTCCCAGGCCATAGCTCATCAGGCCAGGGCCCGGGTGACAAGAGTCTCCAGGAAATTGGTTTAGACCTGTAGAGACTCCTGGTCATCGGCGTGGCGCGCGTATGGCCTCCCCTGTTGCAGGGGAGGCCATACGTTCTCACGGGCTGGGGACGCGGCCGGTTCGGGCGGCCGTTTTCGGACACGCGGCTCAAGGAGGCGGCCGTCCGGTCAGGCGGGCGATTCCTCCAGGGCGGTGCCGTCGACCCCCTCGAAGACCTCCGCCGCGTCGTCCGGGACGAGCAAGTAGGCCTGCGCCTCGCCGACATGGAAGTACATGCCGTGCAGGGCGAGGCTGTCCTGGGCGAGCGCGCGCGCCACCGATTCGTGCCGCCGCAGATGCTCCAGCTGCTGTACGACATTGGTCAGGCAGAGCTGCTCCACGGCGTCGGCGGGCAGCCGACCCGCGATCCGCGCCCAGGAGTGCCGCCGGCTCGCCATCCGCTCCAGGCTCGGCATCCCGTGCCGCAGCCAGCGGCGCAGCGGAGTCATCGGCGCGCCCGGACTGCTGTTCAGCAGCGCCTGCATGGCACCGCAGCCGGAGTGCCCGCAGACGGTGATCGACTCGACCTGGAGCACCTCCACCGCGTACTCGATCGCCGCCGCCACCGAGTCGTCCGCGCCCTCGGCACCCGGCGGGGGCACCAGGTTGCCGACGTTGCGCACCGTGAACAGATCGCCCGGCCCGCTGGAGGTGATCATGCTGGTGACCAGGCGGGAGTCCGCGCAGGTGATGAAGAGCTGGTGCGGACGCTGGCCCTCGCGCGCGAGCCGCGCCAGTTCGGCCCGTACCAGCGGGGCGGTGTTCCGCTGGAACGAGCTGAGCCCGCTGGCCAGTTGGTGGCCGAGTGCGCTCCGCGGCGGCTGCTCCTGGCAGTGGTGGTTGCGCCACGGCGTCCAGGGCCGGCAGCAGGAGTGCGCGGCGACGGGCTCGGCGGCTTCCCCCTGAGCTCTCGGCTTCGCGGGGGCACCAGCGGCCCCCGCCCGCCCGGTGATCCGCATCAGGCCGCCGCGCGCGGTGTGCGCGTCCTGCCAGCCCTGCAGCGCTTCGAAGGCGGCGTGGTCCATGAACGACCCGTCCAACTCGACCACGACCTCGGCCCCTTGGGGCATCTGGGCCAGCGCCCGCGTCAGCCGGGGCACGGCGAGGAACGTCAACTGCCCCCGTACGCGGAGCAGATACCTGCCGTCGGCCTCCTCCTGGGCGGTGATCCGGGTGCGGGCGAGCCGGTGCAGCGCGACGACCACGGCCACCGCGATTCCGATGACCACGCCTTGGAGCACGCCGAAGACGAGCACTCCGGCGACGGTCGCCACGTAAACCAGGAATTCGCGGTTCTTGTGGACGTTGCGGATGTGCGCGAAGTTCACCATCTGGATGCCGACCATCATGACCAGCGCGGCGAGCGCGGCCAGCGGGATCCACTCCAGCGCGGAGACGAGCAGCACGGCGGCGAGCAGCACCCACACGCCGTGCAGCACGGTCGAGGCGCGACCGGTGGCGTCCGCGCGCACGTTGGCGCTGCCGCGCACCGCGCCGCCGGATACGGGCATGCCGCCGAGCAGCCCGGAGACGGCGTTGGCGATGCCCTGACCGCGCAGCTCACGGTCGAGGTCGGCGCGCGGCGGGTGCTCCGACCCCGGCCGTTCGGCGGCCAGTTTGTCCACGGCGACCGCGGAGAGCAGCGACTCCAGGCTGGCGACCAGCGTCACCGTGAGCACCGCGGTGGCGAGCCCGAGCAGGGGTCCGTGCGGCAGTTCGGGCAGTACGTGTGCGTCCCAGGAGGGCAGTTCGACCCGGGCGATGTGCGGCGCGGCGAGCGCGGCGGCCCCGGTGGCGATCACCACACAGGCGAGCGCGGCGGGGACCCCGCGCAGCACTCTTCCGGTACGCCCGGGGATGCGCGGCCACAGCAGTAGTACGGCGATGGTCAGCGCGCCGATGAGGGGCGCGGCCGGGCCGACCCTGGCCAACTGGCCGGGCAGGGCAAGCGCGTTGTCGACGGCGGAGGTCTGCGGGGAACCGCCGAGGACGATGTGCAGCTGGGCGAGGGCGATGGCGGCCCCGATGGCGGCGAGGGTGCCGTGCACGATGGCGGGGCTGACCGCCAGCGCGGAGCGCGCCGTCTTCAGGGAACCCAGGGCGACTTGGAGCAGGCCCGCGCACACGGTGATGGCACAGGTGGTGCGCCAGCCGTAGGTCTGGATCAACTCGGCCGACACCACGGTCAGTCCGGCGGACGGACCGCTGACGAGCAGGGGCGAGCCGCCGAGCAGCCCGGCGACGATTCCGCCGACACCGGCGGCGATGAGGCCGGCTTCCAGCGGCGCGTCGATGGCGACGGCGAGGCCGAGCGACATCGGGACGGCGAGCAGGAAGACGGTGATGGACGCCGACAGGTCGGCGCCGGGGACCGTGAAGCGGCGACGCTTCGGGCCGCCTCCCGAGGGAGGTGTGCCGCGTCGCCGAAGGCGGGGTGTGCGAGCTGGGGGCTGGGTGCGACTGGGTACGCAGGCAGGCATGTTTCCCGTCTCCTCCGGGGCAGCGCGGTCGCGGAACGTGGGTCGCGGCCGTGGGTCACGGCAGTGCAGTGGCGGGATTCTCAACACTCGGTAAATGAATCGTAATGCAGAGTAAAGGAAGATGTTTCGCGTTTAGGGCAAATAGGGCAATGATTCACTCTCAAGGATGAATAATCAGCTTATCGTTCGGCTTGTCGTACCGCGGGTCCTGAGCGTGCGTGCGACTTTTGCGGCGCCGTGACGGCATTCAACGCACATAACCGCAAGGAAGAGGTGGGCGGATGATCGCCGCCACGCACGCCACGAAGAGGATCGCTGTCGGCGTCATCGCCACGGCGCTGGCCGTCGGAGCCGCGGGCTGCTCCTCGGACCCCGCCCAGACCAAGCCTGGCGCCCCGGGGCGCCAGGGCCCCGCCGCCCCCAAGAGCGCCGTACACCTCATCGGCGACGGCTCCACCGCGTACACCGGGCTCCAGCCGCACCTGCTCAAACCCGCGAAGCTGAAACCGGGGCAGCAGCCGCCGCAGTTCGTGGTGTTCTCCTGGGACGGCGCCGGCGAGGACAGCCAGCAGCTCTTCTCCCACTTCCGGAAGGTCGCCAAGGAGAACAACGCGACCATGACGTACTTCCTGAGCGGCGTGTACATGCTCCCGGAGGACAAGGCGAACCTGTACACCGCGCCGAAGCACCTTCCGGGCCGCTCGGACATCGGTTTCAACGACCTCAAGGGAATCAAGGACACCGTCACCCAGCTGCGTGCCGCGTGGGAGGAGGGCAACGAGATCGGCACCCACTTCAACGGCCACTACTGCGGTCCCGACGGCGGCGTCGGCACCTGGTCGGTGGACGAGTGGAAGAGCGAGATCGCCCAGGCCAGGTCCTTTGTGAAGAACTGGAAGACGAACTCGGGACTGAAGGGGGAGGCGCCGCTCCCGTTCGACTACGACAAGGAGCTCGTGGGCGCCCGCACTCCCTGTCTGGAGGGCCAGAAGAACTTTGTCAAGGCCGCGGGCGAGCTGGGCTGGCGCTATGACACCAGTGGCGTCAACGACCAGGTGTGGCCGAAGAAGTACCCCAACGGCGTCTGGGACCTGTCGATGCAGCTCGTGCCCATCCCGGGCCGGGACTTCCAGACCCTGTCCATGGACTACAACTTCTACATGAACCAGTCCAACGCGATGACCGGTGACGCCGATCAGCACGAGTACTGGGGCAACCAGATGCGCGACGGCCTGATCCAGGCTTTCGACCGCTCCTACGACGGCAACCGCGCCCCGCTCATCATCGGCAACCACTTCGAGTCCTGGAACGGCGGCACCTATATGCGCGCCATCGAGGACACCATCAAGGCGGTGTGCGGGAAGCGCGACGTCCACTGCGTCTCGTTCCGCCAGCTCGCCGACTGGCTCGACGCCCAGGACCCGGCCGTGCTCGCCAAGTTCGGAATGCTCAAGGTGGGCGAGGCCCCGAAGGGGGGCTGGGCAGCCCTGGAGGCCGCCCAGCCCGCGGCCCCGGCCAAGCCGGTCGCACCGCTGAAGCCCGCGGCACCCCAGCCCGGCCTCAAGCAGGCTGCGGCTCACTGACCTCGGCGGCCAGCTGCTCGCTCAGCATGAACCCGGGGTCGACCTGCGCCGCCAGGTCGGCCCCGGTCTTCGCGTTGCCCCAGCTCTCCGCGTTCTTGAGGTGGAAGTGGACCATCTGCCGCGTGTAGCGCGCCCAGTCCCGGTGGGCGTACGAGTCGTCCGCGGCGTTCTGCAGCGCCTGCAGGGCGAGCCGGTTGTCGGCCTCCAGGAGCTCGAAGCGGGGCGGGCGGCCCTTCTCCATCGCGCGGACCCAGTCGGAGTGGCCCACCGTGACCAGGAGGTCGTCGCCGACCTCCGCGCGCAGGAAGTCCACGTCGTCCTGGCCCTGCACCTTGTTGCCGACGACCTTGAGGGCGACGCCATAGTCCCGGGCGTACTCCTTGTACTGGCGGTACACCGAGACGCCCTTCCTGGTCGGCTCGGCCACCAGGAAGGTCATGTCGAAGCGCGTGAACATGCCCGAGGCGAACGAGTCCGACCCCGCCGTCATGTCCACGACGACGTACTCGTCCGCACCGTCCACCAGGTGGTTCAGGCAGAGCTCGACCGCGCCGACCTTGGAGTGGTAGCAGGCGACCCCCAGGTCGGACTCGGTGAACGGGCCGGTCGCCATCAGCCGGATGTCCCCGTCGTCGAGGACGACCCGGCGCGCGCACGCCTCGTACACCGGGTTCGCCTCGCGCACCCGCAGTAGCCGGGAGCCCTGGCCGGGCGGCGTCGTCTTGATCATCGTCTCGGTGGAGGAGATCCGCGGATTGGTGCCGCGCAGGTACTCCTTGATGAGCGGGAGGTGCGCGCCCATCGCGGGCAGCGCTGCGGCCTCCTCCTCGTCGAGCCCGAGCGCGGCACCGAGGTGCTGGTTGATGTCTGCGTCGACCGCGACGACGGCGGCCTCGTTGGCGGTGAGGTGGCGGATGAAGAGCGAGGACAGCGTGGTCTTGCCGCTGCCGCCCTTCCCCACGAAAGCGATCTTCATGTTCACCAACGGTAATCGCACTGTGGCTTTGAGTGTGCGCCGTCAGTGAAGAAGACCACTCGAAGGTGGGGCGCGGCTTGCGGACGCGTAGCCTCCCTACTTATGAGTACGAACGCCGCTGACCCTCTTGTCGCCCTCGGCGGGCTGCCGGGCGTCCCGGACGCCGTGGACTCCGTGCGCAAGGCCGTGGACCGGGTTTACGGGCACCGCGTGATGCGGCGCCGCAGCAACGAGATCACCTCGGAGGCGGCGCTGCGCGGGGCCCGCGGCAGTTCCGCGCTGTCCGGCGCAGACTGGGCGCTGGAAGAGGTGCGGCGGCGCACCGACTTCGGCAGCGAACCCGAGGCACGCACGGTCGGCGCCGCCCTGCGGCTGACCGCCGAGGCGGGTCAACTGCTGTCCATCTGGCGGCAGTCGCCGCTGCGGGTGCTCGCCCGGCTGCACCTGGTCGCGGCCGCGGATGCCGGTGACGCGGTGGGCCGGCCGCGGCTGCGTGGCGAAGGGGTCGACGAGCCCTTGATCGAGCTCCCGCTGCCGGACGCGGACGAGGTGGCGGGCCGCCTCGAAGGCCTCTCCCAGCTGATCATCGCGGGCAGCTCCGCGCCCGCCCTGGTGACCGCCGCGATCGTGCACGGCGAGCTGCTCGCGCTGCGGCCCTTCGCCTCGTACAACGGGCTCGTCGCGCGGACCGCCGAGCGGATCGTGCTGATCGGCAGCGGGCTCGACCCCAAGGCGATCTGCCCGGCCGAGGTCGGCCATGCGGAGCTCGGGCGGGCGGCCTACGCCGCGGCGCTCGACGGCTACGTCTCGGGGACGCCCGAGGGCATGGCGGCCTGGATCACTCACTGCGGCAAGGCGGTTGAGCTGGGCGTACGCGAATCGACCGCCGTGTGCGAGGCGCTCCAGCGGGGCGCCGCGTAGGCGCTTCTCCCGCTCGGCGGGTCATGGCGGTTGCCTGTCCGGAAAGGGTTGCGGCGGTATCGATGTCCGATACCGCCGCTGGCATGTCCACCGGGTTACCAAGCGTCCTCGAATGTTGCCCATCAGGCCGGGATTCTCTGCCCGTTCACCTGGTGCGGCTGGCCCGTAATCGACGGGTCGACGTCGCGTGGGTGCTCGATTTTCATGCTCGGTCCGTGGGGCCTTTATTGCGTAGAAGGTGATCCTCTCGGATGTCCCAGGTCTCGCGGGCCGTTGAGTCCTTTCTACTCCCGTCCGGCGGGAAGCGAAACCCCTGACCACAGTTCTTTACTTTTAGCTTCAAACAGGGCCAAACCGGACGTCTGTTTTCAGGCGTATCCGTCCGGGGCGTTTCCTCGGCACCTCAGGCCGAGGTGGCGGCGCGGCGGCGACTGGCGTACCAGACGAGACCGGCGGTCGCAGCGGCCGCGCCGACCGCCGCCGCGGCCACCAGTGCCGGGCGCGGCGGCATCTTGATGGCGGGCAGCCGTTGCTTGAGGCGGACCGGTCGGCTGAAGACGAGAACCGGCCATTTTCTGGCGTTCGCCTCGCGTCGCAGGGCCCGGTCCGGATTGACGGCGTGGGGGTGTCCGACCGCCTCCAGCATCGGGACGTCGGTCGCCGAGTCGCTGTAGGCGTAGCAGCGCGCCAGGTCGTACCCCTCGGACGCGGCCAGCTCCTTGACGGCCTCGGCCTTCGTCGGCCCGTAGGCGTAGTACTCGACCTCGCCCGTGAAGCAGCCGTCGTCGCCGACGACCATCCTGGTGGCCACCACCCGGTCGGCGCCGAGCAGTTCGCCGATCGGCTCGACGACCTCGGCGCCGGAGGTCGACACGATGACCACGTCGCGGCCCGCGGCGTGGTGCTCCTCGATGAGGGAGGCCGCCTCGTCGTAGATGATCGGGTCGATCAGATCGTGCAGGGTCTCGGCGACGATCTCCTTGACCTGCTGGACGTTCCAGCCCTTGCAGAGCGCGGACAGATACTCGCGCATCCGCTCCATCTGGTCGTGGTCGGCACCGCCGGCGAGGAATACGAACTGCGCGTACGCGGTGCGCAGTACGGCGCGGCGGTTGATCAGTCCTCCTTGATAGAAGGACTTGCTGAAGGTCAGCGTCGACGACTTGGCAATGACTGTCTTGTCCAAGTCGAAGAAGGCGGCGGTGCGCGGCAGCGAGTGGTTTTCCACGGGCCCGAGCATAGGCGCCCACCATTCGGCGTAAGCTGGGGCGCGTGGGTTTGCCTGAGAAGGCTCTCGGGTACACCATGGAAGTCACGGATCGTTCGCGACCGTGCTAACCCGGTCCGACTCCTCCCCCCCCGAGTCGGCCGTGGGGACGACCCCCGCTCTCCCCCCCGGCGGGGGTCGTCGCATGTCCGGACGCGTTTTCGGCCCCTGGATCCGATCGTCGTCCCCCTCTTCCCGCCCCGCCCGCGGTGCCCTCCGGCTGGCGCGACTCGTCACTGTGCGTAGTGGTTGCGCTGCGCTCCGGAAGTCACTGGTATAGGTGAACGGGATATTCACAACGGGGATAGTTGTCCACAGCTTTTGATCAAGATCCACATTATTTCGAGTCTCCCTCCACCGTGATTCCAGTTCGCGAAGTACGCGGACACGGGAATCGCAGTGAGAGGGGCGGAAATCGTGGACGGAGTCATGGCATCCGACCGGCCGTCAGGCGCCGAGGGGCGGCGCGGCGGACCGCTGATCGTGACCGAGGACGAGGAACTGCTCGACGACCTGCTGCGGCTGTGCGCCGCGGCCGGGGCCGAGCCCGAGGTGTGCCACGGGGTGCCCGACCGCAGGGGCGGCTGGGAGAGCGCGCCGCTGATCCTGGTCGGCGACGACGCCGCGCCCAGACTGCTCGGCTCGGCGCGCAGGCGCGGGGTGCTGCTGGTGGGCCGGGATCAGGACGATCCCGGAGTCTGGCAGGCCGCGGTCGAGCTCGGCGCGGATCACGTGCTGCGGCTGCCCGACGCGGAACCGTGGCTCGTGGATCGCATCGCGGACGCCGCCGAAGGCGTGGGGCGCCCCGCCCTGACCGTCGGCGTGATCGGCGGGCGCGGCGGCGCCGGGGCGTCGACACTGGCCTGCGCCCTCGCCGTGACCGCCGCCCGGTCCGGGCAGCGCACCATGCTGATCGACGGCGACCCGCTCGGCGGTGGCCTCGATGTGCTGCTCGGCGGGGAGCAGTCCGACGGCCGACGATGGCCGGATTTCGCCGCTTCGCGAGGGCGGGTCGCCGGAGGCGCCCTGGAGGAATCGCTGCCGCGGCTTCATCAGTTGAGGGTACTGAGCTGGGATCGTGGGGACTCGGTGGTGGTCCCGGGCGAGGCGATGCGCGCGGTGCTCGCGGCGGCCCGCAGGCGGGGCGGGGTGGTCGTCGTGGACCTCCCGCGCCGGATCGACGACGCCGTGGTCGAGGCGCTCGCCCAGCTGGACCTGGGTCTGCTGGTGGTCCCGGCCGAGCTGCGCGCGGTCGCGGCGGCCAACCGGGTCGCGTCGTCGGTCGGCATGGTGCTGCGCGATCTCCGCGCGGTGGTACGGGGTCCGTACGCGTCCGGCCTTGACGAGCAGTGGGTGGCCAGCGCGCTGGGTCTGCCCCTGGCGGGAGAACTCCCGGTGGAACCGGGCCTGTTGGAGGCCCAGGAGAGCGGGTCACCGCCGGGCACGGCGACCCGGGGGCCGCTGGCCCGATTCTGCGCGGCCTTCTGGGACCAGTCGCTGGCGGGCGGCCTCACCGGGGGAGCGGTCTCATGACCGCGGTGCGGGATTCGGGTGCGTCCTCCTCCGGCGCGCCTTCCTCGATCGTTGGTGGGGCGCGGCCTCGGGGGCTACCGGTGCGGGGCGCTGGACCGCCGCTGCTCGACGCGGTCCGCCAGCGTCTGGCGGAGAGCGGGGCCGAGCCCACACCGGCCAGGGTCGCGGCGGCGCTGCGCGCCCAGGGCCGACTGCTCGGGGACGCCGAAGTGCTGGGCGGAGCGGAGGAGTTGCGGTCCGAACTGGTGGGGACCGGGCCGCTGGAACCGCTGCTCGCCGATCCGGAGGTGACGGATGTGCTGGTCTCCGCGCCCGACCGGGTCTGGGTGGACCGGGGCGGCGGGCTCGAACTGACCGGGGTCCGGTTCGCCGACCCGGCGGCGGTGCGCCGCCTCGCCCAACGGCTGGCCGCGGTGGCGGGACGCCGACTGGACGATGCCCGGCCATGGGTGGACGCCCGGCTGCCGGACGGCACCCGGATGCATGCAGTCCTGGAGCCGGTCGCCGTCGGCTCGGCCTGCCTCTCGCTGCGGGTGGTGCGGCCGAGGGCGTTCGCGCTGGCCGAGCTCACCGCGGCGGGGACGGTGCCGCCCGACGGTGAACAGCTGCTGCGGGCGCTGATCGGGGCCCGGGTGTCGTTCCTGGTGAGCGGCGGCACCGGCACCGGCAAGACCACCTTGCTGTCGACCCTGCTCGGCCTGGTCGGGGCGGGCGAACGGATCGTACTGGCCGAGGATTCGGCCGAGTTGAGGCCCGACCATCCGCATGTCGTACGCCTCGAATCCCGGCCCGCCAACCAGGAGGGCGCCGGTCTTGTGACCCTGCGGGACCTGGTGCGTCAGGCGCTGCGCATGCGACCGGACCGCCTGGTCGTGGGTGAGGTGCGTGGTGCCGAAGTGACCGATCTGCTCGGTGCTTTGAACACGGGCCACGAGGGCGGCTGCGGAACGGTTCACGCCAATTCCGCCGCCGACGTTCCGGCCCGCCTCGAAGCCCTCGGGACGGCGGCCGGGCTCGACCGGGCCGCGCTGCACAGCCAGTTGGCGGCCGCGCTGTCGGTGGTGGTCCACCTCGTACGGGACCGGGCCGGGCGGCGCCGGATCGCGGAGGTGCGCGTCCTGGAGCGGGATGCGGCGGGACTGGTGGTGACGGTGCCCGCGCTGCGGTGGGGCGCGGCGGGATTTGTGTGCGACTCGGGCTGGGAGCGGCTCCGGGCGCTGATCGGGGGTGCGTTGTGACAGATCTTCGGATGGGGCTGCCCGCCTGGGCGGCGATGTGCGCGGGCGTGGCCGCGTGGCTGTGGGCCGGGCAGGACCAGGGGATGCGGCGGGCCCGGCTGATGTTCGCGGGAGCGGGAGTCGCAGCGGGCACCGAGGCGGCCGGTGGAGCTCCCCGTGCGACAGGGGTGGGAGCCGCATTCACGGCGTCATTCAGGGCATCGCCTTTCGGACGTTTTCTTGCGGGGACGCGGGACCGGGCGCGGTGGCGGCTGGAGTGGCTGTGCCTGCCGGTGGCGCTGGGGCTCGCGGTACTGGGCAGGTCGGTGCTGCCACTGGTCGCCGGGGCGGTGGCGGTGCCCTTGGTGGGGCGGCGGCTGCGGGCCCGGGAGCGCGAGCGGGCCAGGGCGCGGCGGGCCGATGAGGTGATCGCCTGGTGTGCCGCGGTGGCCGGAGAGCTGCGGGCGGGCCGCCAGCCCGGCCAGGCGCTGGCCGCGGCCGCCCGGGACACGGCGGCACTGGGCGCGGCGGCGGCTCCGGTGGTGGCCGCCGCCAAGTTCGGCGGCGATGTGCCCGCGGCGCTGCGCGAGGCGGCCAGGGAGCCGGGCGCCGAGGGGCTCGCCGGGGTGGCCGCCTGCTGGCAGGTGGCGGTGGACGGAGGGGCGGGGCTCGCATCGGGCCTTGAGCGCCTGGAGAGCGCGCTGCGCGCCGACCGGGAGCAACAGGACGCATTGCGGGCCGAGTTGGCGGGGCCTCGCACCACCGTGCTCCTGCTGGCGCTGCTGCCGGCCCTGGGGCTGGTGCTCGGCACGGCGATGGGCGCCGGCCCGCTGCGCGTGCTGCTGCACAGCCCGGCCGGGTTCGGATGCCTGGTGGTGGCCGCGGTCCTGGAGACCGCCGGGGTGTGCTGGGCGGCGCGGATCGTACGGGCCGGGGAGGGGCGATGAGTCCGTTCGCGCCGGACGTTGTCCACAGGCTGGGGGGTGTGGCGGGGGTGCTCGCCCTCGCCTTGTGGACGGCTCTGGAGATCGCGCACCGGCGGGAGGAGCGCGGGGTGCGGCGCAGGATGGCCGCGCTGCTGGCCCTTGAGGCGTCGGCCCGCCCCTCGCGCAGGCGGTGGGAGCCCGCGCGGATGGCCCGTGCGAAGAACTGGGCGGCGCCACTGGGGGCGTTGGCCGCCTGCTACGTGCTGTTCGGCGGCATCGGGGGAGTGCTGGCCGGCTTGGCGGCGGCGTACGGGGCCTGGAAATGGGGCCGCCGGCGCCCAGCGCAAGGCGGCGGAGAAGACGCGCGCGGGGTCGCCCGTGAACTCCCGCTCGCTGCGGATCTGTTGGCCGCGTGCCTTGCGGCCGGGGCGGGGCCGCGCGAGGCGGCGGGGGCGGTCGGGACCTCCCTTGAGGGGCCGGTCGGCGCGCGGCTGGGCCGGGTCGCGGCGGAGCTGCGGATGGGCGGTGAACCGGCCGCCACCTGGGGGAGGTTGGGGACGATACCGGGCGCGGCCGAGCTGGCCCGCTGCCTGGAGCGGGCCGCCTCCTCGGGGGCTCCGGCGGCGGGGCCGGTCGCCCGGGTGGCCGAGCGCTGCCGGGCCGAACGGGCCAGGGACGCCTCGGCACGGGCCAGACGCGCGGGCGTGCTGATCACCGGCCCGCTGGGTCTGTGCTTCCTGCCCGCCTTCCTCGCGGCGGGCGTCGCCCCGGTGGTGATCGGCCTGGCGGGCGGATTGCTCAAGCGCTGAGCACGGGCAGCGAAGACGCATCCCGCGACGGCAGTGCACCGGCAGGTCGCTCAACCTGCGCACCGATCAGCAGGCGCATCGATCAACCTACGCCTCAGTCGCATCAGGCATCCATCAACTTACGTATCACTCAAGGGAGTTGGAAGAAATGAACGGTGGCATGAATCAGTGGGCGGCCGGAGTGGACCGGCGGATGCGGCTCTGGGGTCCGGCGCTGCGGCGCCGGATGCGGGGCGACGCCGGGATGTCCACCTCGGAGTACGCCGTGGGCACACTCGCGGCCTGCGCCTTCGCGGCGATCCTGTACAAGGTCGTCACCAGCGGCGGGGTCGTGTCGGCGCTGACCAAACTGATCACCAGGGCGCTCGATGTCCAGTTCTGAGCGCGGCCGGCGGTGGCGCGGTGACCGGGGTTTCGTGACGGCCGAGACGGCCGTGGCGATTCCGGCGCTGGTCGGGTTCGCGCTGGCGCTGCTCTGGGCCCTGATGTCGGCCTCGGCGGAGATCCGCTGTGTGGACGCGGCCAGGGCCGGGGCGCGCGCGGCGGCCCGCTCCGAGCCGGAGGCCGTGGTGCTGGCGGCGGCCCGGTCGGCGGCGCCTAACGGCGCCACGGTCACGGTGCGGCGGGCGGGGGAGCTGTGGCGGGTCCGGGTCGAATCCGCCACGCCGGGGCCGCACCACTTGGCGCTGAGGCTGAGTGCCGAGGCGGCGGCGCTGGCGGAGGACACGCTGGGGGAGGCCTCGTGAACCGGGTGAGGGGCCTCAACCGCTTCGTGAGGGGCCTCGTGGACCGGTGGGGCGGAAGTCTCGTGGACTCGTCCGTGAGGGGCTCACGGGGCGCCGACCGGGGTTCCGCCACGGTGTGGGTGGCGCTGACGGCCGCCACGATGTGCGCGGTGTTCGCCGCCGTGCTCGGTCTCGGGCAGGCGGTGGCCGCCCGGCACCGGGCCGGCGGGGCCGCCGACCTGGCCGCGCTCGCGGCGGCCGACCGGGCCCTGTGGGGCGCGCCGGACGCCTGCGCCAAGGCCGCCGAGGTGGTCCGTGCCCAGGGCGCGGAGCTGGTGCGCTGTTCGGTGGCCGGGGAGATCGCGGATGTACGGGTACGGGCGAGGTTCGGCCCGTACGCACCCTCGGTCAGGTCGCGGGCGGGGCCGTCGCGGGCTCTTCCGGGGCTCCCCGCAGCAGTTCCGTGAGGAGGCGGACGGCGCCCCGCTTGTGCAGGGGGTCGTTGCCGTTGCCGCACTTGGGCGACTGGATGCAGGACGGGCAGCCGGCCTCGCACTCGCAGGACGCGATCGCCTCGCGGGTCGCGGTCAGCCACCGCGCGGCGGTGTGGAAGGCGCGCTCGGCGAATCCGGCGCCGCCCGGGTTGCCGTCGTACACGAAGACCGTCGGCAGCAGGGTGTCCGGGTGCAGCGGGACGGAGACGCCGCCGATGTCCCATCGGTCGCAGGTCGCGAAGAGCGGGAGCATCCCGATGGAGGCGTGCTCGGCGGCGTGCAGGGCGCCGCCGAGGATCTCCGGGTTGATGCGGGCGGCGTCCAGCTGGTCCTCGGTGACCGTCCACCACACGGCCCGGGTGCGCAGGGTGCGGGGCGGCAGGTCGAGCTTGGTCTCGCCGAGCACCTCGCCGGTGATGAGTTTGCGACGCAGGAAGGAGACGACCTGGTTGGTGACTTCGACGGAGCCGTAGCACAGGCGCCCGGCTCCCCAGGGGATCTCGGTGTCGGTTTCCAGGACGGAGATGGAGGTGGTGTCCCTGGCGACGGTCGAATAGGGCGGGCTGGCCTCCTCGACCAGGGCGGCGGAATCCTCCAGGTCCAGGTGCTTCACCAGGTACGTACGGCCCTGGTGGAGGTGGACGGCGCCGGCGTGGACGGTGGTGTGGGCGGCGGACGCGTCGACCGTGCCGAGCAGCCGACCCGTCGAGGCCTCGACGACCTGGACCGGGCGGCCGCCACCGCCCCGGATGTCGGTGAGGTCGGCGGCACGCTCGCGGCGGGTCCAGAACCATCCGTTGCTGCGCCGCCGGAGCAGCCCGGCCTGCTCCAGCTGCGGCATGAGCCCCGGGCTCGCCGGGCCGAACAGTTCGAGGTCGGCCTCGGTGAGCGGGTGTTCGGCCGCCGCCGCGCACAGATGGGGGGCCAGGACGTACGGGTTGTCCGGGTCGAGCACGGTGGACTCGACGGGTTGCTGGAACAGCGCCTCGGGGTGGTGGACGAGGTAGGTGTCCAGCGGGTCGTCGCGGGCGATCAGGACGGCCAGGGCGCCCTGGCCCGAGCGCCCGGCCCGGCCCGCCTGCTGCCACAGCGAGGCCCGGGTGCCCGGGTAGCCCGCGATCAGTACGGCGTCCAGGCCCGAGACGTCGATGCCGAGCTCCAGGGCGGTGGTGGCGGCCAGGCCCAGGAGCTCGCCGGAGTGCAGGGCCTGTTCCAGGGCGCGGCGCTCCTCCGGCAGATAGCCGCCCCGGTAGGCGGCGACCCGGCGGGCGAGGGCGCGGTCGACCTCGTACAGGCGCTCCTGGGCGATGACGGAGATGAGTTCGGCGCCGCGCCGGGAACGTACGAAGGCGACCGTGCGGACCCCCTGCACGGTCAGGTCGGTGAGGAGGTCGGCGGTCTCGGCGATGGCGGTGCGGCGGACCGGGGCGCCCTTCTCGCCGGGCAGGTCGGTGAGCGGGGGCTCCCACAGGGCGAAGACCAGCTCGCCGCGCGGGGAGGCGTCGTCGGCGACCTCGACCACGGGCAGGCCGGTCAGGCGGCCCGCCGCGACCGACGGCTCGGCCGCGGTGGCGGAGGCGAGCAGGAAGACCGGGTCGGCGCCGTAGCGGGCGCACAGGCGGCGCAGGCGGCGCAGCACCTGGGCGACGTGGGAGCCGAAGACGCCGCGGTAGGTGTGGCACTCGTCGATGACGACATAGCGCAGGGCGCGCAGGAAGGAGGACCACCTGGGGTGGCCGGGGAGTATGCCCAGGTGCAGCATGTCCGGATTGGTGAGGACGTAGTTCGCGTACTGGCGCACCCACTCGCGTTCCTCGACCGGGGTGTCGCCGTCGTACACGGCGGGCCGGATCGCGTTGCCCAGCGGGGCCGCGAGCGCCTTCACCGAGCGGCGCTGGTCGGCGGCCAGGGCCTTGGTCGGGGCGAGGTAGAGGGCGGTCGCGCCGCGCCCGTTCAGGGCCTGGGAGCCGTCCAGGAGGGTACTGAGGACCGGCGCCAGGTAGGCCAGCGACTTGCCGGACGCGGTGCCGGTGGCGATCACCACCGACTCGCCGTTCAGGGCGTGCTCGGCGGCGGTGGCCTGGTGGGCCCAGGGGTGCTCGACGCCGGCGTCCTGAATGGCGTTGATCACTTCCGGGCGGATGAGGTGCGGCCAGACGGCATGACGGCCCTCGCGCGGGGGCAAGTGCTCCGTATGAGTGATGCGCGCAGCCCGGCCCGCCCCTGCGGCGAGCCGGTCGAGGACCGTGCCGGGGTCGGGTCGTTCACCCGTGCTGTCGGCGGGTGTTCTGGGGCGGTGATTCCTGGCCATCGGCACCGAGTGTGTCACTGGCGTAGCGGACAATGGTCCCAAGGCGTCGTGCATGGCTGCTGGTAAGTGATTGAATGCCATCGCGGCTGGCGATCCGTTCTCTGGCTCCGCCGGGGAGACTCAGGGGGCGGCCGCTCGATAGCAAGGTGCTGGAGGATCCGTGGACCTGTCCCTGTCGACTCGCAATGTGTCCGGCCCTGGTGGCGACCGTACGGTCGTCGAGGTCGGTGGCGAGATTGATGTGTATACCGCGCCCAAGCTGCGCGAGCAGTTGGTCGAGTTGGTGAACGACGGCAGCTACCACCTGGTTGTCGACATGGAGGGCGTGGACTTCCTCGACTCCACCGGCCTCGGCGTGCTCGTGGGCGGGCTCAAGCGCGTGCGCGCGCACGAGGGCTCGCTGCGCCTGGTCTGCAATCAGGAGCGAATTTTGAAGATCTTCCGGATCACTGGGCTCACCAAGGTGTTCCCGATCCACGGCTCGGTCGACGAGGCCGTCAACGCGACCGACTGACGGCGGCCGTCCGCGGACGGCTCCGGAGGAAGGACAGGGGCACCGGGTGGCACGTTGGCCCGGGGCCCCTGAGAGGTACGCCCGTACGTTCGAGGGGGATCGCCATGGCCACCGTTGAACTCCGTTTCAGTGCCCAGCCCGAGCATGTCAGGACGGCCCGTCTGGTGGCCGCCGCCGTGGCGCGCCGGGCCGGGGTCGACGAGGCAGTGCTCGACGAGGTCAGACTCGCCGTCGGCGAGGCGTGCAGCCGCGCTGTCGGGCTGCACCGCTCGCACGGCGTCGACGCCCCCGTGCGTGTCGTGCTGACCGAGGAGGAGAAGTCGTTCTCCATCGAGGTCGGCGACGAGGTGCCGGGCTCGGGAGGTTCCGGCGCGGTGGTGCCGGGTGCGCGCGGCTCGGTGCCCGGCGAGGAGCTCGACGACGGCGGGGAGGACGAAATGGGCCTCGCTGTCATCAGTGGGCTTGTGGACGATGTGGAGGTCAGCTCCGGTGAGTCCGGCGGTGTCATCCGGATGAGCTGGCCGACCACACCGGCCACGGTGCTTCCCTGATCCACTTCTTTTCGATACGAGGACTGGCCCTGCTGAGCAGGGCCTTTTTTCATTCCTAGATCCAGATTCCGGCCCCCGTCGGTAGATCGTTGATCAAGCGTCAATGCTTTTGCCCCGTTACCGCTTTCGGGGACATTTTCGTGACCGGATCTCTCTCTGGTGAGCCAGTCAAGGTCAATTCCATTTGCGGCGCCCTGTTTTGATCGTGTTCCGCTCCCTACAATCCGTCCACATCTTGAGCTCTGAGCGTCAAGGAGGACGAATGGCGGGGCTCTTCAACCCAACGGAACTCGACCACCCCACATCTCTCGCGGCCGCGGTCCTGACCGACGGCAACCGGCTGATCGTGATCGTCATCGCGGCTGTCGCGCTGGCGGCCCTGATCGTGGCGCAACTGCTGGTGCGCCAGGTCCTCGCGGCCGGCGAGGGCACCGATTCGATGAAGAAGATCGCGGCCGCCGTGCAGGAAGGCGCAAATGCCTATCTGACCCGGCAGTTGCGCACCCTCGGCATCTTCGCCGTCGTGGTGTTCTTCCTGCTGTTCCTGCTGCCGTCCGACAACTGGTCGCAGCGCGTGGGACGTTCGGTGTTCTTCCTGATCGGCGCCGCCTTCTCGGCGACGACGGGATACATCGGCATGCGTCTCGCCGTGCGCGCGAATGTGCGCGTCGCGGCCGCCGCCCGAGAGGCAACTCCCGCGGAAGGCGAACCCGAAAAAGATCTCACCTCGGTTTCCCACAAGGCCATGAAGATCGCTTTCCGCACCGGCGGCGTGGTCGGCATGTTCACGGTGGGCCTCGGCCTGCTCGGCGCCTCCTGCGTCGTGCTCGTGTACGCGGCCGACGCACCCAAGGTGCTGGAGGGCTTCGGCCTCGGCGCCGCGCTGATCGCCATGTTCATGCGTGTCGGCGGCGGCATCTTCACCAAGGCCGCCGACGTCGGCGCCGACCTGGTCGGCAAGGTCGAGCAGGGCATCCCCGAGGACGACCCGCGCAACGCCGCCACCATCGCGGACAACGTGGGCGACAACGTCGGCGACTGCGCCGGCATGGCGGCCGACCTGTTCGAGTCGTACGCCGTGACCCTGGTCGCGGCGCTGATCCTCGGCAAGGCGGCGTTCGGCGACTCGGGCCTCGCCTTCCCGCTGATCGTCCCGGCGATCGGCGTGGTCACCGCGATGATCGGCATCTTCGCGGTCGCCCCGCGGCGCGCCGACCGCAGCGGAATGTCGGCGATCAACCGAGGATTCTTCATCTCCGCGGTGATCTCACTCGTCCTGGTGGCCATCGCGGTCTTCGTCTACCTGCCGTCCACGTACGCCAAGTTGAACGGCGTGACGGACGACGTGATCAAGAATCACAACGGCGACCCGCGGGTCCTGGCGCTCGTCGCCGTGGCCATCGGCATCGTCCTGGCGGCGCTGATCCAGCAGTTGACGGGGTACTTCACCGAGACCACCCGGCGCCCCGTCAGGGACATCGGCAAGTCCTCGCTCACGGGACCTGCCACCGTCGTCCTGGCCGGTATCTCCATCGGTCTCGAATCGGCCGTCTACACCGCCCTGTTGATCGGTCTCGGCGTGTACGGGGCCTTCCTGCTCGGCGGCACCTCGGTCATGCTCGCGCTGTTCGCGGTGGCGCTGGCCGGCACCGGTCTGCTCACCACGGTCGGCGTGATCGTCGCCATGGACACCTTCGGGCCGGTCTCCGACAACGCCCAGGGCATCGCGGAGATGTCCGGCGACGTCCAGGGCGCCGGCGCCCAGGTGCTCACCGACCTGGACGCGGTGGGCAACACCACCAAGGCCATCACCAAGGGCATCGCGATCGCCACCGCCGTGCTGGCGGCCTCGGCGCTCTACGGTTCGTTCAAGGACGCCATCGGCACGGCCGTCAGCGACGTCCACGCCAAGGCCGGCGAGCTGACCTTGAGCATGGACATCTCACAGCCCAACAACCTGGTCGGGCTGATGCTGGGCGCGGCGGTCGTCTTCCTCTTCTCGGGGCTCGCGATCAACGCGGTGTCCCGGTCGGCCGGATCCGTGGTCTTCGAGGTGCGGCGGCAGTTCCGCGAGCACCCCGGGATCATGGACTACACCGAGCAGCCGGAGTACGGGCGAGTCGTCGACATCTGCACCAAGGACGCGTTGCGCGAGCTGGCCACCCCCGGTCTGCTCGCGGTGCTCGCCCCCATCGCGGTCGGCTTCACCCTCGGCGTCGGCGCGCTCGGCTCGTACCTGGCGGGCGCGATCGGCACCGGCACCCTGATGGCGGTCTTCCTCGCCAACTCGGGCGGCGCCTGGGACAACGCCAAGAAGCTGGTCGAGGACGGCCACTACGGCGGCAAGGGCAGCGAGGCGCACGCCGCCACCGTCATCGGCGACACCGTCGGCGACCCCTTCAAGGACACCGCGGGACCCGCGATCAACCCGCTGCTCAAGGTGATGAACCTGGTGGCGCTCCTGATCGCACCGGCCATCGTCAAGTTCAGTTACGGCGAGGCCGCAAACCCAGCCGTTCGAGGGATCGTGGCGGCGCTCGCCGCCCTCGTCATCATCGGCGCGGTGTACGTGTCGAAGCGGCGCAGCGTGGCCGTGGGTGACGACGGCAGCAACGAGCGGGTCGCGAAGTCACCGGACCCGGCGGTGGTTTCGTAGCCGGAAGTCGCACAAAGGGCGGGCGGACGGTGTGGTTTGACACACCGTCCGCCCGTTCTGCTTGGTGCAAATGGCTGCAATAGGGGGCAGATCACACGGACGGCAAGCGTTTGTCGCCCACTTGGCGTGTATGTTCCGGGGCCGAGAGCCTTGGAAGGGACCAAACCGGTGAACAAGAAGCTTGCAGCCGCACTGTCCGGCGGTGCGGTACTGATGCTGACGTTGTCGGGCTGCAGCGACGACTCCAACAAGAAGGTCGACGACTGGGCGAAGACCTTCTGCAACACGGCCCAGCCCCAGTTCAAGAAGATCACTGACGCCAACGCCGCCATTCAGGCGCAGACGAAGGACGACAGCAAGCCGGCCGATGTGCAGAAGACCGACTCGACCGCCTTCCAGCAGATCTCGGACGCCTACAAGGAGCTGGGCGCGGCCGTCGACAAGGCGGGGGCACCGCCGGTCAAGGACGGCGCCACCACCCAGCAGGAGGCCGTCAAGGAGCTGAACTCCTCCTCCGTGGCGTACGCGAACCTCAAGAAGAAGGTCGACGCGCTCAACGCGGGCGACCAGGCTGCCTTCGCCAAGGGCCTGGAGGACATCGCGACCGAGCTCGGGAAGATCAGCTCGACGGGAGACGCCTCCTTGAAGAAGCTTGAGTCCGGCGACGTCGGCAAGGCCATGCAGAAGCAGCCCGGCTGCCAGAAGCAGACGCCGTCCGCTCCCGCGCCCTCGGCGTCGGGCGCGGGCGCACCGCCCGCCAAGTCGGCCGCGCCGTCCCAGTCGGCCTCGCCCTCCGGCTCCGCGTCGCCCTCGGCCTCGCAGAGCAGCAAGCCGTAGCCCGTACGCGCCCGCGACCGCGGCCCGGACCCCCGAGCGGGGTCCGGGCCGCGGCCGTGATGGGGTGAATGTCAGTGGCAGCGGCCACAATGGCCGGGTGAGTACGACCAGTCTTCCCGCGCCCGGTCACGCAGCCCGCCTGCGCGACGCCCTGCTCGCCGCCGCCTTCACCGCCGACGGCCTGCTCGACCTGCTCGGCGCGCCCGCGTACGCCGCGCTGGCCCGCAGCGAGACCGTCCCCGCACTGCGCGCCACCCGCGGGCAGGCGCCGCTCGACACGCTGGTGCGGCTGTTCCTGCTCCAGCAGCCGGTTCCGTACGAGAGCGCCCGTGCGGCCCTGCCGCTGGAGGAGGCGCTCGCGGACGGCTGGGTGGTCCGCTCCGGCGACGAGGTGCGGGCCACGGTGGACGTGCGGCCCTACGGCGGACCCGAGGGGCAGGACTGGTTCATCGTCTCCGACCTGGGCTGCGCGGTCGGCGGCGCGGGCGGGGCGAGCGGCCGCGACGAGGCGATGGTGCTCGGTGTCGGCGGCGCCTCCACGACCCTGGCCGGCCTCACGGTCCGTACGCCTGTCGGCTCGGCCCTCGACCTCGGCACCGGCTCCGGCATCCAGGCACTGCACGCCGCCCAGCACGCGACACGGGTCACCGCCACCGACCTGAACCCGCGCGCCCTCGACTTCACCCGGCTCACGCTGGCCCTGTCCGGCGCGCCCGAGGCCGAGCTGAAGACGGGCTCGCTGTACGAGCCGGTGGGCACCGAGACGTACGACCTGATCGTGTCCAACCCGCCGTTCGTGATCTCGCCCGGCGCCCGGCTGACCTACCGGGACGGCGCGATGGGCGGGGACGACCTGTGCCGCACGCTCGTTCAGCAGGCGGGGGAGCGGCTCAACCCCGGCGGATACGCCCAGTTCCTGGCCAACTGGCAGCACATCGAGGGCGAGGAGTGGCAGGACAGGCTGCGCTCCTGGGTGCCGCGCGGCTGTGACGCCTGGATCGTGCAGCGCGAGGTCCAGGACATCACGCAGTACGCCGAGCTGTGGCTGCGCGACGCCGGTGACCACCGCGGCGACCCGGCCCGGTACGCGGAGCGCTACGAGGCATGGCTGGACGAGTTCGAGGCGCGCAAGACCAAGGCGGTCGGCTTCGGCTGGATCACCCTGCGGCGCACGGACAGCGAGCAGCCGTCCATCGTGGCCGAGGAGTGGCCGCACCCGGTCGAGCAGCCGTTGGGCGACGCCGTGCGGGCGCACTTCGAGCGGCAGGACTATCTGCGCCGCCACGACGACGCGGCACTGCTCGCCGACCGGTTCCGCCTCGCCGACGAGGTGGTGCAGGAGCAGGTGGGGCTGCCGGGCGCCGAGGACCCGGAGCACGTGGTGCTGCGGCAGAACCGGGGCATGCGCCGGGCCACGAAGGTGGACACCGTGGGCGCCGGGTTCGCGGGCGTCTGCGACGGGCAGTTGACGGCCGGACGGATCCTGGACGCCATCGCGCAGCTGATCGACGAGGACCCGGTCCGGCTGCGGGACCGCACCCCGGAGGCCATCCGCCTCCTGGTGGAGCAGGGCTTCCTGGAGCCGGTGGGGGAGTAGTCCCGTGAGGGAGACGGGGGAGGGGGACAAGTGATCAGGATCGAGCTGGACGAGGCGGCGCTGGGGTCGACGCGAATAACCGTCAGCCCCCTCTGGGACGCCTTCTGCAGCCTGCATCTGCTGGCCGAGCACCGCAGGCCGTCATGGCCGTACCAGGAGTGGGCGGTGCGGGCCCGCGAGGTGCTCAGCCAGGACGAGCGGGTCGAACCGCTGCGCCGGCTCCTCAACGGCCCTTTCAACTTCCCCGACTTCGTCCTGCCGATGCCCTTCGGCACGACGTCGGTCGAGGAGGAGCTGACCGTGGTGCGGGAGACCGCGCCGGAGGTCGTGCGGCAGCAGCTCGCCGAGCACTATCCGGGCCTGGAGGACCATCCGCTCGTACGCCCCTACCGGGAGGATCCGCGGGCGGCGTGCGCTGCGCTCGCGGATGCCTACCAGGCCTACTGGGACGGTGCGCTGGCCGAGCTGTGGCCGACGATGCGACGGCTCGTCGAGGACGAAGTCCTGGTCAGGGCGCGGACGTTCGCGACCGCGGGGGTGGACGCGCTGTTCGCCGGGCTTGAGTCGCGCGCCAAGTGGACGCCGCCGGTGCTGGAGCTGACCAAGCACATCGACGCCGAGTACGCGGCGGGCGAGCGGCGGCTGGTCCTGGTGCCGCTGGTCTTCGCCGAGGGCTGCCGGCTGTACTCGACGGACCATCCCGAGGTGCTCACCGTCTCCTTCCAGGCGAGGGGCGCGGGAGCGCTGCGGGAGAAACCGGAGAAGGCGGAGGGCGACGACCGGCTCGGCCTGCTGCTCGGGCGCGGACGGGCCGCCGTCCTGCGGCAGTTGGGCGGCCCGCTGACCACGGCCGGGCTCGCGGACCGGCTCTCGCTCGCCCCGAGCACCGTCTCGGAACATCTGTCGGTGCTGGCGGAGGCGGAGGTGGTGACCCGGCACCGGGTGGGCCGCAGCGTCTACTACCAGCTCACGGACACCGGCCGGTCGCTCCTGGCGCTGCTGTCGGGGCGGGACGTGCTGCGGGCGGTCGGCTGAGCCCGGCCCCCCGGACCGCCGGGAACGGCGGGCGGTCCGAGGATTCGGGGCGTCCCGAATCGATGGCCCCGGCCCGCGCGGGCTCCTAGCGTCGCGGGCATGACAGCGATCGAAGTACGGGAACTGCGCCGCACCTACACCTCGCGGACCGGCTGGCTGCGGCCCCGCCGGGTGGTGACCGAGGCGGTGCGCGGGATCGGTTTCGACGTCGGGCGGGGAGAGCTCTTCGGGCTGCTCGGGCCCAACGGCGCGGGCAAGACCACCACCATCAAGATGCTCAACACCCTGCTCCTGCCGACCTCCGGCACGGCCCGCGTCCTCGGCCACGACGTGGCGCGCGAGCCCGTCGCCGTACGCCGTCGCATCGGCTACGTCTTCGGCGGCGACCGGGGCCTGTACGAGCGGCTGTCCGCCCTCGACAACCTGCGCTACTTCGCCGAGCTGTACGCCGTCGAGCCGCGTGAGCAGAAGGCGCGGATCGCCGAACTCCTCGAACTGGTCGGGCTTTTGGGCCGCGAGCGCGAGCGGGTCGAGGGCTACTCGCGCGGCATGCGCCAGCGGCTGCACATCGCGCGCGGACTGCTGCACAGGCCCGATGTGCTCTTCCTCGACGAGCCGTCGATCGGCGTCGACCCGGTCGCCGCGCGCGATCTGCGGCGCACCGTCGCCGACCTGCGGGCCGGCGGCACGACCGTGGTCCTCACCACGCACTACATGGCCGAGGCCGACGAACTGTGCGACCGGATCGCGGTCATCGCCGGCGGCACCATCCGGGCGCTCGGCACCCCCGAGGAGCTCAAGTCCCGTGTCCAGGAACGCGACATCCTCGAAATCGAGGCGTACGGGGCCGACGAAGCCGCTCTCGAACGGCTGCGGCGCCTGCCCGGCGTGCGCGGGGTCGCGGCCGAGGAGCGCGGCGCCGCGCAGAGCCTCACCGTGCAGACCGACCGGGGCGCCGACCTGCACGGACAGGTGCTCGCCGGGCTCGACGGCATCCGGGTGGGGCGGGTCGGCGCCCGCGAACCGACCCTGGAGGACGCCTATGTCGCGATCGTGGAGGCCAGCGGCTCCGATGCCGTTTCCGCGCCCGCCGAGGAGACCGGCGCATGAGGCGGGCGCTGCGGCTGGTCCGGGTCGGGGTGCGCACGCATGTCACGTACATGTCCCGGTCGCCCCTCGAAATCACCTTCGCGGTGCTCGTGCCGCTCGTCTACGCCACGCTCGCCGTCTATCTGTTTCGCGCGGCCGGCGACCCGGACCGGCTGCTCACGGCCTCGGTCGGCGCCGGTCTCATGGGCATCTGGTCATCGGTCCTGTTCGGCTCGGGTGGCGCGGTGCAGAACCAGCGCTGGCTCGGCACGCTGGAGATGCTGGTCGTCTCGCCGACCCGGCTGCCGCTGGTCCTGCTGCCGATCACCCTGGCCACCGCGGTCGTCGGCACGTACTCGATGGCGGCGACCGTGCTCTGGGGCCGGCTCCTGTTCGGGGTACCGCTGGACTTCGCGCACCCGGTGCTCTTCCTCGTCGCCGTGCCGGTGTGCGTGCTGGCGCTCGGCATGATGGGGCTGCTGCTCGCGGCCACCTTCGTCCTGCTGCGCAATGCCAACGCCCTCGCGAATCCGCTGGACGCGCCGGTGTGGCTGCTCTCCGGAATGCTGGTTCCGGTCACCGTCCTGCCTGGGTGGACCCGCCCCATCTCCTGGGCGCTGCCCACCACTTGGGGCTCGCGGGCCGTGCACGCCGCCACCTCCGGCGGTGACGTGCTGACCCCGATGGGGCTCGCGCTCGCCCTCGGCGCGGCCTACGCGCTGCTCGCGGTCGCCGTCCTCGGCCGGGTCGAACACCGCGCCCGCGCCGCCGCCACGCTCGCACTCGCCTAGGAGACCACCGACATGCGTCAACTCATCCGTGCCGGGCGGCTGGTCGTCGTCGGCGGCGCGATCTCGTACCGGGCCCTGTTCAACTGGACCACCCCGCCCATGTTCATCGGGACGCTCCTGGTCGGACCGGTCCTCCAACTCCTCTTCTTCGTCTTCCTCGGACGGGAACTCGGCGTGGCCGACGACCGTTTCTATCTTGTGGGAAACGCCGTCCTCGCATCCTCCACCGCATGCGTGTACGGCGGCACGATGGCCGTCGCGAACGAACGGCGGTACGGCACGCTCGGCGCCGTGCTGCTGTCGCCGCGTCACCGCGCGCCCCTCTGGTTCGGCCGCGCCCTGCCGTACGTCCTCAACGGCCTGGTCGTCAGCGCCTTCACGCTCACCGCCGCGTGCCTGGTGCTCGGTCTGAGCCTGCCCGTCGGCGCACTGCCGGGGCTCGCCCTGGTGCTGGTCGCGGCCGCCGTCGCCTGCTCGGCCTTCGGCCTCGCGCTCGGCGCCCTCGGCCTGCGCTTCCGGGACGTGTTCCTCGTATCGAACGTGGCGAGTTCCGCGCTCCTGCTGCTCACCGGAGCGAACGTGCCCCGGCCGTCGCTGCCCGGCTGGATGCGTACGGCGGGTGACGTACTGCCGCTGACGCATGCGGCGGACGCGGCCCGTCTGCTCGCGGGCGGCGGCGGCCTCGCCTGGGGCCGGGTCGGGGCGGAGTTCGCGGTCGGCGCGGGGTACGCGCTGCTGGCCGTGGGGCTGCTCGCCGTGTTCGAGCGCGGCAGCAGGCGGCGGGCCACGCTCGATGTGATGTGACGCCGGACGCGCTCACGGGGCAAGAGGAGGGGATCTGGCTGAAATGTGCATGATCGGGTGACCGTTCACCCGGAGTTCCCCGGGATGCGGCCCCGGCTCTGCCCCGGGGTGCGCCACGGTGGCCAGACTCCCGCGCATGAACGCAATGGGTGGGACCGAGACGGAGCCGGCCATCTTCGCGGGAGCGGTGTTCGTGCTGTTCGGGGGCGCTCTGCTGCTGTGGACGGCGTCCTGCGTGCGGCGCCGCACGCCGGTCGCGCACGGGGCCGGACCGGTCGCCTCCGCGGTGCTCGCGAGCGTCTTCGGCGCCGGGTTCCTGCTGCTCGGCCTGTGGTGCTTCGCCCAGATCTAGCCCGAAAGGGGACGAAACGCTTTTCGGAAGGCTCCGGGACGGTCCGGGCGGCAGGATCGCGGTAAGTCGGGTTACCGTTCGAGTGGCCGCTGCGGGCTTTTGCTGTTTGACACGGGGGCGGGTTGTACCGTCACACTCCGCAGCGTCACGTACTGACACCCGAGTGCCGACCGGAGAGAAGAGCGAAGTTGTCCCCGACCAGCGAGACCGCAAAGGGCGGCCGCCGACTCGTCATCGTCGAGTCTCCTGCCAAGGCGAAGACGATCAAGGGCTACCTCGGCCCCGGTTATGTCGTCGAGGCGAGCGTCGGGCACATCCGCGACCTGCCGAACGGCGCCGCCGAGGTGCCCGAGAAGTACACCGGCGAGGTGCGCCGCCTCGGTGTGGACGTCGAGCACGACTTCCAGCCGATCTACGTCGTCAACGCCGACAAGAAGGCCCAGGTCAGGAAGCTCAAGGAGCTCCTTGCCGAGTCCGACGAACTCTTCCTCGCCACCGATGAGGACCGCGAGGGCGAAGCCATCGCGTGGCACCTCCAGGAAGTCCTGAAGCCCAAGGTCCCGGTCCACCGGATGGTCTTCCACGAGATCACCAAGGACGCCATCCGGGACGCCGTCGCCAACCCGCGCGAGCTCAACCAGCGCATGGTCGACGCCCAGGAGACCCGCCGCATCCTCGACCGCCTCTACGGCTACGAGGTCTCGCCGGTGCTGTGGAAGAAGGTCATGCCGCGGCTGTCCGCCGGGCGCGTCCAGTCCGTCGCCACCCGGCTCGTCGTGGAGCGGGAACGCGAGCGCATCGCGTTTCGTTCTGCTGAGTACTGGGACCTGACCGGGACGTTCTCCACCGGGCGGGCGGGCGACGCCTCTGACCCGTCCACGCTGGTGGCACGGCTCAACACGGTCGACGGCCGGCGCGTGGCGCAGGGCCGCGACTTCGGCCCCGACGGACAACTCAAGAGTGACGTCCTGCACCTGGACGAGGCGAACGCGCGGGCCCTGGCCGCCGCGCTCGCCGAGTCCTCCTTCGCCGTGCGCTCGGTGGAGTCCAAGCCGTACCGCCGCTCGCCGTACGCCCCGTTCCGTACGACGACGCTCCAGCAGGAGGCCTCGCGCAAGCTGGGCTTCGGTGCGAAGGCGACCATGCAGGTCGCCCAGAAGCTGTACGAGAACGGCTTCATCACCTACATGCGTACGGACTCCACGACGCTGTCCGACACGGCCGTCGCGGCCGCGCGGGCCCAGGTGACGCAGCTGTACGGCGCCGACTACCTGCCCGACAAGCCGCGTACGTACGCCGGGAAGGTCAAGAACGCGCAGGAGGCGCACGAGGCGATCCGCCCTTCGGGTGATCGTTTCCGCACCCCGGCCGAGACCGGTCTGACCGGCGACCAGTTCCGGCTCTACGAGCTGATCTGGAAGCGGACCGTCGCCTCCCAGATGAAGGACGCGGTCGGCAACTCGGTGACCGTGAAGATCGCGGGGCGGGCGAGCGACGGCCGGGAGGCCGAGTTCACCGCGTCCGGCAAGACGATCACCTTCCACGGCTTCATGAAGGCGTACGTCGAGGGCGCGGACGACCCGAACGCCGAGCTCGACGACCGCGAGCGCAGGCTGCCGCAGGTCGCCGAGGGCGACGCGCTGTCGTCCGAGGAGATCTCGGTGGACGGCCACGCGACCAAGCCGCCGGCCCGCTACACCGAGGCCTCGCTGGTCAAGGAGCTGGAAGAGCGCGAGATCGGGCGTCCTTCGACGTACGCCTCGATCATCGGGACCATCCTGGACCGCGGCTATGTGTTCAAGAAGGGCACGGCGCTCGTCCCGTCGTTCCTGAGCTTCGCCGTGGTCAACCTCCTGGAGAAGCACTTCGGACGGCTTGTCGACTACGACTTCACCGCCAAGATGGAGGACGACCTCGACCGCATCGCGCGGGGCGAGGCCCAGTCGGTGCCGTGGCTGAAGCGCTTCTACTTCGGTGAGGGCGACTCCACGACGGGCGGCTCCGCCTCGGCCGCCGGAAACGGCGACGGGGACCACCTGGGCGGGCTCAAGGAGCTCGTCACGGACCTCGGCGCGATCGACGCCCGCGAGATCTCCTCGTTCCCCGTCGGCGAAGGGATCGTGCTCCGCGTCGGACGCTACGGCCCCTATGTGGAGCGCGGCGAGAAGGACTCCGAGAGCCACCAGCGCGCGGACGTCCCTGACGACCTGGCTCCCGACGAGCTGACCGTCGAGTACGCGGAGGAACTGCTCGCCAAGCCGAGCGGCGACTTCGAGCTGGGCGCGGACCCGGCGAGCGGCAACCAGATCATCGCCAGGGACGGGCGCTACGGGCCGTACGTCACCGAGATCCTGCCCGAGGGCACGCCGAAGACCGGCAAGAACGCGGTCAAGCCGCGCACCGCCTCGCTCTTCAAGTCGATGTCCCTCGACACGGTGACGCTGGACGACGCGCTGAAGCTCATGTCGCTGCCGCGCGTGGTCGGCGCGGACGCCGAGGGCGTCGAGATCACCGCGCAGAACGGGCGCTACGGGCCGTACCTGAAGAAGGGCACGGACTCGCGCTCCCTGGAGACCGAGGACCAGCTCTTCTCCATCACGCTGGAGGAGGCCCTCGCGATCTACGCCCAGCCCAAGCAGCGGGGCCGCGCGGCCGCCAAGCCGCCGCTCAAGGAGCTCGGCGTCGACCCGGTCAGCGAGAAGCCGGTCGTGGTGAAGGACGGGCGCTTCGGTCCGTACGTCACCGACGGCGAGACCAACGCGACGCTCAGGACCGGCGACAGCGTGGAGGAGATCACGCCGGAGCGGGGCTTCGAGCTGCTCGCCGAGAAGCGGGCGAAGGGCCCGGCCAAGAAGACGGCGAAGAAGGCCCCTGCCAAGAAGGCGCCCGCCAAGAAGGCCGCCACCGCGAAGAAGGCGCCCGCCAAGAAGACGGCGGCGGCGAAGAAGACCGCGGCGTCCAAGACGACGGCGGCGAAGAAGGCCCCGGCGAAGAAGACGGCCGCCAAGAAGACGGCGGCTTCGGAGTAGGCCCGTATGCGGACGGGGGCCGGGGGCTGTGCCCTCGGCCCCCGTCCGTGTTTGGGCCGCCCGGCGACGACAAAGGCGTATTGGGGCCGGGATTCGGTCCAGGCCCGTCGCATCGGCTCCCTCGGTGCGGGCCCGGTCGGAAAGGGAGCTCTGGCGAGTTCGGCCCCGCGCGGACCCCCGCCGCGGTGGAGTCCCGGTGGATTGCGGGCGGTTCTGTCCGTCCATATGTTCGGGCACCCCCGCGGGGACCCGTTCGCTCCGGATAGGCTGGGCGGATGACGCGAGGAGCCGAGCATCACCCAAGCTCTGACGGAGCACGGGGGACCCCCACGGTCGTGAGCCCCAGCTCCGACGCCCTGGCCGCAGACTCACGCGAGCGTGCCGTGCGTGCCCTGCTGCGCATCCCCCCACTGCGGAGGTTGTGGAGCGCGCAGCTCGTCGGCGGGATCGGCGACGCGCTCGCCGTGCTCGTCACGCTGCTGCTGGCGTTGCAGGCCGCGCTGGAGCAGCAGTCCTTCGGGGGCGGATACCGGGGGGCCGCGTTCGCGATCGCCGCGGTGCTCGGCGCCCGGGTGTTCGCGACGGTGCTCTTCGGCGCCGCGCTGCTCGGCCCGGTCTCCGCGCTCACCTCGCCGGGCGGCCCGCTCGACCGGCGCTGGACGATGGTCGGCGCCGACGGCATACGGGCCGCGCTCTTGATCGTCGCCCCGCTGTGGATCGACTGGACCCCGGCCAACGCGTTGCTCCTCATCCTGATCACCGCATTCCTCTCCGGCGTCGCCGAACGGTTCTGGACCGTCGCCAAGGAGAGCGCGGCGCCCGCGCTGCTGCCCGCACCGCCCCTGGAGGGCGCGGCCGTGCGGCCGTTGCCGGACCACCTGGGCGCGCTGCGCACGCTCTCGCTGCGCACCACCTTCGTGGCGATCCCGCTGGGCGCCGTCGCCCTGCTCGTCGCCGCGCTCGTCAGCAATCTGCTCGGGACGGGCGTCGACTGGTTCAAGCTGCACCAGGCCGCGCTCGGCTCGTACCTCGCGGCCGGCCTCTTCGCCGCCTCCATCTCCGTGGTCGCCCTGCTCGAACTGCCTCACACGCAGACGCCGCGGGCCCGTTCGCCGCTGGAGGGGCTGCGCAGGCCCAGCACCGGCAACGGCCCCGACAAGGGACGTACCGGCGCGATTCCGCTGCTCGTGCTCGCCTGCGCCTCGGTCGCCGGGGCGATCGCGACCGCCGCGGCCGTCGCCGTGCTGCACGCCGTGGACCTGGGCGGCGGTCCGGCCGCCTTCGCGCTGCTGATCCTCGCGCTGACCGGCGGCACGGTGCTCGGCATCCGCGCCGCCGCCAAGATCCTTCCGGTGCTCTCCCGGCGGCGCCTGCTCTCGCTCGCCATCGCCGTCACCGGCGTCGCGCTGCTCGCCATGGGCCTGGTGCCCGACCTGGCGACCGTGCTGCTGATCGCGCTGGTCGGGGGTGTCGCCGCCGGTGTCGCGGCCAACACCGGGCACGTACTGATCGACCAGGAGACTGAGGAGTACCGCAGGGCCCGCACCGCCGAGCACCTCCAGGCGGTCGTACGGGTCTCGATGGGGCTCGGCGCCATCGTCGCGCCGCTGCTCGCCGCGGCCATAGGCAGCCACCGGGTCGAGTCGGGCGCGTTCGTCTTCGCGCACGGCGGCGCCGGATTCACCTTGATGCTGGTGGGCGCGCTGCTGCTGCCCCTGGCCGCCGTGGTGCTCGCCAAGGCCGACGACCGCCAGGGCGTTCCGCTGCGGCGCGATCTGGCCGACGCGCTGCGCGGTGCCGATCCGGCGCAGGCGCCTGCCGCGACCGGCTTCTTCATCGCGCTGGAGGGCGGCGACGGGGCGGGCAAGTCCACCCAGGCGGAGGCGCTCGCCCAGTGGATCAGGGCCAAGGGCCACGAGGTCGTGGTGACGCGCGAGCCCGGTGCGACGCCCATGGGCAAGCGGCTGCGGTCGATCCTGCTCGACGTGTCGTCCGCCGGTCTGTCCAACCGGGCGGAGGCGCTGCTGTACGCCGCCGACCGTGCCGAGCACGTCGACTCCTTGGTACGCCCCGCCCTGGAGCGCGGCGCGATCGTCATCTCGGACCGCTACATCGACTCCTCGGTGGCCTATCAGGGTGCCGGTCGTGATCTCTCCCCGACCGAAATTGCCCGAATCAACCGGTGGGCAACTGGCGGACTCGTACCGAATCTGACCGTTCTGCTCGATGTTTCGCCCGAGACGGCCCGGGAGCGGTTCACCGAGGCGCCGGACCGGCTGGAGTCGGAGCCGCCGGAGTTCCACGGGCGGGTCAGGTCCGGGTTCCTCACCCTGGCCGCCGCCGACCCTTCGCGTTACCTGGTGGTCGACGCGGGCCAGGAGCCGGAAGCGGTCACCACGGTCGTACGCCACCGGCTCGACCAGATGCTGCCGCTCTCCGAGTCCGAGGTCAGGGCCCAGGAGGAGGCGCGCAAGAAGGCCGAGGAAGAGGCCAGGAAGCGCGCCGAAGAAGAGGCCGCGCGCAAGGCGGAGGAGGAGCGCCTGGAGCGCGAGCGGCAGGAGCAGCTCGCCAAGCTCCGCGCCGAGGAGGAAGAGCGCAAGCGGCGCGAGCTGGAAGAGGCGCGCCGCCGCGAGGAGGAGCGCCAGGCGGAGGAGGCCCGGCAGCGGGCCGAGGAGGCCAGGCGGCTCGCCGAGGAGGAGCGCAAGCGGCGCGAGGCCGAGGAGAAGGCCCGCGCGGCCGAGCAGGAACGGCTGCGCAAGCAGGCCGAGGAAGAGGCCCGGCTGCGGGCCGAGGCCGAGGAGCGCCGCCTGGAGAAGCAGCGCAAGGCGGAAGAGGCGCTGTTGCGCGCCGAGGAGGCCCGTCGGCTCGCGGAGGCGGCCGCCGTTGCCGCCGCGGCCGAGGCAGCCGCCAAGTCGGCGAGTGCGGCTTCGGCCCCGGCAACGGGGACTTCCGCGAAGCCGGCCGGTTCCGGCCGCGTTTCTGCTTCGGAAGTCACCGTCCCGACTCCGGTCGTCAGCTCCAACGAAGTGACCCAGCCGGTGCCGGTCGCCGAGCCGAACGACGTCACCCAGCCGGTGCCGGTCGCCCGGCCGGACGCGGGCCCCGCGTCCGGGCGCGCGGCCGACGCCGAGGAGACGACGGTGCTGCCGTCGGTACCGGACGCGGCCCGGAAGACCGGCCGCAACACCTCATCGGACGCCGCTCGGGACGTCGAGGAGACGACCGTGCTGCCGCCCGTACGTGACACCGATCCGGCGGACCGGGTGCCGCCCGGCATCTTCCGCGACGGGCCGGGGGCCGGGCAGGCGGCCGACGGCGGCAACGAGCGCACCCGCGAACTGCCGCAGATCGACCCGGCGACGGGCCAGGAGCGGCCGCGCCGGCGTTCGGACTGGGCGGAGGAGACCCCGCTGGACGATCTGCCGACGCTCGCCGACGAACTCCTCGGCCCGCGCGACGAGGACGACAATCCGCGGGGCGGGCGCCGCCGCTGACCCGCGCAGCGCCGGGGTGCGGGACCGCCGGGGGTGGGGCTGGCCACACCCCCGGCGTTCGTGTCTGTACGCATCTGAAGTCGCGTGCCGGCACGATCGTGCCGGAGCCCGGAAATTCTTAGCGCTTCCAGTGGGACCTGTGACCACTGGAAGGACGCACTCGATGCTCAGGACGGCAGGGCGCCGACCATGACGTAACCGGTGACGCTGACCCCGGCCCCGACCAGCAGATGGACCGAGGCCCGTCCCGCTCTCTCCGGACACCTCCTAGGCGACGGCGGCCCGTGCGGGCGTGTAGCGGGCTACACCGCGGGTTCGAGGGCCGGCTCCGATGTGCGCGGACGGCGGAGACGGGAGAGCGGATCACCCAAGCGATCACGGCACGGGAGGCAACCCATGAAGGCCATGGTCTGGCTGCTGTTCGCGGCAGGCATCGTCGCGAACGTGTCCATCAGCACCTTCGCCGACTGCACCGGGGTGGCGAGGAGCCTCGTCAGTGTGGGCACCGGTCTGGTCTGCCTGGCTTCGGGAGCGGGCCTGTGGCTGACCCGCGACAAGCGGGCCGCCTAGCGCGAGCGGTCCTGGCGACTGTCGGTCGCAGCCGCCTGACCTGCGGGATTTGTGCGACGGCGTCCGTTGTCAGTGGGGTGGCGCACAATGGGGCGCAGCAGTGAATGAGGTACGGAGGGGCAGTCGATGGCCGTATGGGACGACCTGGTGGGCCAGGAGCGGGTGCAGGAGCAGCTGGGCGCCGCCGCCCGGGATGCCGATGCGCTGGTCACCGCCGAGCGTTCCGGCCAACCGCGCCCCGAGGCGTCGAAGATGACGCACGCCTGGCTGTTCACCGGGCCCCCCGGCTCCGGCGGCCCCACCGCCGCCCGTGCCTTCGCCGCCGCGCTCCAGTGCGTCAGCCCCGACCGCGCGCTCGGCGGTGAGCCCGGCTGCGGTTTCTGCGACGGCTGCCATACGGCCCTGATCGGTACGCACGCCGATGTCACGGTCGTCACCACCGAGGGCATCACCATTGGCGTCAAGCAGACCCGCGAGCTGGTCCGGGGCGCCCAGATGTCGCCGTCCGGCGGCCGCTGGCAGGTGATCATCGTCGAGGACGCCGACCGGTTCACCGAGCAGGCGGCCAACGCGGTCCTGAAGGCCGTCGAGGAACCGGCGCCCCGCACGGTGTGGCTGCTCTGCGCGCCTTCTTTGGAGGACGTGCTCCCCACCATCAAGTCCCGCTGCCGCCACCTCACCCTGCGCACCCCGCCGGTCGAGGCGGTCGCCGACGTCCTGATCCGGCGCGACGGCATCGAGCCGGAAGCCGCGTACGCCGCGGCGCGCGCCACCCAGGGCCACATCGGCCGGGCCCGCCGCCTGGCCACCGACGCCTCGGCGCGGGCCAGGCGCGCCGCCGTCCTGAAACTGCCGCTGCGGGTCGACGACGTCGGCGGCTGCCTCAAGGCCGCACAGGAGCTGGTCGACACCGCGGCCGAGGACGCCAAGCAGGTGGCCGAGGAGGTCGACGTCAAGGAGACCGAGGACCTCAGGGCCGCGATGGGCGGGGTGGCCGGCGGCCGCATGCCGCGCGGCACCGCCGGGGTGATGAAGGAGCTGGAGGACAAGCAGAAGCGCCGCAAGACCCGCACCCAGCGCGACAGCCTGGACCTCGCGCTGACCGAGCTGACCGGCTTCTACCGCGATGTCCTCGCGCTGCAACTGGGCACGGGAGTGGCGATCGCCAACGAGGACGTACGGGACGCGGTGGACCGGATCGCCCGCGCATCCGGCCCGGAGCGCACCCTGCGCCGCATCGAGTCCATCCTGGCCTGCCGCGAGGCCCTGGACCGCAATGTGGCCCCGCTCCTTGCGGTGGAGTCGATGACGCTGGCCCTGCGAGCGGGCTGAAGCGGCGGAGGAAGGGGGCAAGGAGGGCCTGGCGGGGGTCGGGCGGGTTGACGGGGATCACCCGTACGAGCCGCGCTGCCGCACACGGCATACATCACGTCATGGGGCGGCTACGCTCCGGAGATGGACTCAAGGCGCCTGCTCCGCACTTCAGCCATCGCCGCCGCGACCGCCGGCCTGCTCATCTCCGGCTGTTCGTCGGGCAGTTCGTCCACGTCCGCGACCGCCTCGCCGCACGCCGCGACGAAGGCGGTCCCGGCCGACGCGCCGACGGGCGAGGCCCTCGCCCCGTACTACACACAGAAGCTGAGCTGGCGGGCGTGCGGTGTCGGCAAGTTCGAGTGCGCCACGATGACGGCACCGCTCGACTACGCCAAACCCGCCGGCGACTCCGTCAAGCTCGCGGTCGCCCGGGTGAAGGCCACCGGGCCCGGCAAGCGGATCGGCTCGCTCCTGGTCAACCCGGGCGGCCCGGGGGGCTCGGCGGTCGGCTACCTCCAGTCGTACGCGGGCATCGGCTACCCCGTACCAGTCCGGGCCCGCTACGACATGGTGGCCGTCGACCCGCGCGGCGTGGCCCGGAGCGAGCCCGTCGAATGCCTCACGGGCAAGGAGATGGACGCGTACACGGAGGTCGACCAGACCCCCGACGACGCGGCCAAACAGGCTGCCCTGGCCAAGGCGTTCAAGGACTTCGCGAACGGCTGCCAGGCCAAGTCCGGCAAGATCCTGCCCCATGTCTCGACGGTCGAGGCGGCCCGTGACATGGACATCCTCAGGGCGGTCCTGGGCGACGAGAAGCTGTACTACGTCGGCGCCTCGTACGGCACGTTCCTCGGGGCGACGTACGCCGAGCTCTTCCCCTCCCGCACCGGCCGGCTGGTCCTGGACGGGGCGATGGACCCCTCGCTGTCGTCCCTGATGATGAACCGGGACCAGACGGCGGGCTTCGAGACGGCCTTCCAGTCCTTCGCGGCGGACTGCATCAAGCAGAAGGACGGCTGCCCGCTCGGCACCGACTCGGTGGACGACGCCTCGGCCCGGATGAAGAAGTTCTTCAAGGACACCGACGCCAAGCCGATCCCCACCGGCCAGAGCCGCCCGCTCGGCGAGTCCCTCGCCACCACGGGCGTGATCGCGGCGATGTACGACCAGGAGGCGTGGCCCGAACTGCGCACCGCCCTGACCCGCGCCATGAAGGGCGACGGAGCGGGCCTGCTGGCACTGGCGGACTCGTACTACGAGCGCGACGCGAGCGGCAAGTACGCGAACCTGATGTACGCCAACGCCGCCGTGAACTGCCTGGACCTGCCGCCGTCCTTCTCCGGCCCCGCCGAGGTGACGGCGGCCCTGCCCTCCTTCGAACAGGCCTCCCCGGTGTTCGGTGACGCCTTCGCCTGGTCGAGCCTGAACTGCGCGTACTGGCCGGTGAAGGCCACCGGCGCCCCGCACCGCATCGAGGCGCGGGGCGCCGCCCCGATCCTGGTCGTCGGCACCACCCGCGACCCCGCGACCCCCTACAAGTGGGCCCGGTCGCTCGCCGAACAGCTCTCCTCCGGCACCCTGCTCACCTACGAGGGCGACGGCCACACCGCGTACGGCCGCGGCAGCGACTGCATCGACACCGCGATCAACACCTACCTCCTCGACGGCACCCCGCCGGCCAAGGGCAAGCGCTGCTCGTAGCCCGGACAGGCCCAGTAGGCCCTGGTCAGGACCACTCCAGAAACTGTGTAGACTTGGCGACGCTGCTGCTCGCACCATGGTGCGCAGGGCGGTGCCGCCTTAGCTCAGTTGGCCAGAGCAACGCACTCGTAATGCGTAGGTCTCGGGTTCGAATCCCGAAGGCGGCTCTGTGGAAGCCCCAGGACTCACTCGCCGTGACCTGGGGCTTTTGCTTTTTCGGGGCTCGAACCGGAGCTCTCGGGTCTTCGGCTGTGCCGGACGCCCGGCGGGGAAAGTCTCTAGAGTGCGTGATCGTCGGGCAGTGCGTGCAGGGCACTGCGGATGGTCGAGAGGGCTGCTGTGAGGGTCGAACTTCCGCCGGAGCCGGTGTACTTCGTCAACCGCGACGAGGAGCAGGAGCGTGCCCTGCGGGCCGTGACGCAATGGGCGGGCCGTTCCCGCCCGCTGGTCCTGGCCTTGAGCGGGCCGGCCGGTCTGGGGAAGACGGAGCTGGCCGGTCTGATCGCCCGCACGCTGCTCGACCGCTACCCCTTCGCCGACGGTGTGCTGTCCATCGACCTCGACGACTTCCGGGTGGACGGCGTGCTGGACCCCGGTGACGTGCTCTCGCAGTTGCTGACTTCCCTCGACGTGACGCCGGACCAGGTCCAGGCCCAATACGCGGCGCGGTGCAGGCAGTACTGGAACAGGACCTCCGAGGCGAAACTGGTCCTGCTGCTGGACAACGCGCGCTATGCCTCGGAGGTCGTTCCCCTGCTTCCGGCGTCGGGCGACAGCGTGGTGATCGTCACGAGCCACGGTCCGCTCCACGACCTCGAAGCCGGAACCGCGGTGGATCTGGCGCTGCCGCCATTGGAGGAGCAGGCGGCGGCGGAGCTGCTGGAGCTGATCGCCCGCGACCACCGGCTGGCCGCCGACCCGGAGGCGGCGCGGGCGGTGGTCCGGTTGTGCGACGGTCTCCCCGCGGCGCTGCACGTGGCGGGCCGGTGGGTGCGCGCGCACCGGCTGCGTCCGCTCTCCCGCATCCTCGCGGATCTCCAGGCCGCGTTGGACGAGAAGGGCGTGTCCGGCGTGGAGCACATCTGGGACATGACCTATGCCGATCTGTCCCGCCCGGCGGCCCTGCTCTACCGGCTGCTTCCGCACCATCCCGGTGAGACGTTCACGCTCCACTCGGCCACCGCGTTGTCGGGACTGGGCCGGGACGCCTGCGAGGACGCCCTGGAGGAGTTGCACCGGGCCGGCTTACTGGACCTGCGTCTGCTGTCGCTGACGGAGGCCGGCCAGATGAGGCTGCCGGGGCCGCAGCGCGGGCACGCCTTGCGCCGGTCCCGCCGCGAGGCGGCCGAGGGGGAGGTGGCCGAGGCACAGGTGCGGCTGCTGCGCTGGTTCGTACGGCAGGCCCAGCTGGCCGACCGGTTCGCCGCCGGCCGCCGTCTGACTGTCGTGGCTCTCTTCGACCCCGTTCCCGGCGCGCCGGACGTTCCACTGGAGGATCCGGAAGCGGTCGCGGACGACGCGGCACGGGCCGAACGCGCCGAACGGGCGGCGCGTTGGCTGGACGAGGAACGCCATGTGCTGTTCGGCTGCTCGCGCCTGGCCCACGGCCGTGAGATGGACACCGAGGTCGTGGCCCTGTCCGAGCCGGTGTGGACGCATGCACTCGACCACCCCCACCAGTCCGAGGTGACCGAGCTCTTCCGGCGCACCGTCGACTCGGCGGTCCGGCACGGCGGGAACCCGGGGTGGCTGGTGCGCACGCGCTGCCAGCTGGCCAGGCCGCTGTGGGAGTCGGGAGAACTGGGCGAGGCCGAGGACCAGCTCCTCGGCGCGATGTCCGCCCGGGACCTGCTGGGGGACTCCGAACGGGACCGCAAGCTCGCCGCCTCGGCCGTCGAGCACCGCGGCATGCTCAAGGGCGCACGCGGTGAGTGGAGTGCGGCTCTGGCGGACTTCACCGTCTCCCGCGACATGCACCAGGCGATCCCCAACCCGTACGGCGTCCTGCTCCAGACCTATCGGATGGGCGAGGCGAACGCGAAGGTGGGAGACCTGGAGACGGCGCATCGTCTGCTGCGCGAGGCACACACCGGGTTCGTGGCCGAGAAGCGCGAGAGGCTGATCGGGCGTTCGGCGTTCGCCCTCGCGGGCGTCCTCCACCGGCTCGGTCGTACGGACGAGGCCCGTGCGCTGTACCAGCAGTCGCTGGCACGTGCCGACAGGCGGCGCTCCGGCTTCGACCGGGCCCGCGTGCACGACGCACTCGCCGAACTGGCCACGGCCGAAGGGCACTTGGCGGAGGCGGCGGAGCATCGCGAGGCGGCGCGGACCCTCCGGTGGCGCAACGGCCTGATCTAGGGGCCCAGGACACCCCCTAGATCACCTGCGCGGCTTCGGCGTCCGTGGCTGGACGGAGCGTGATGCGGAAGGCCCGGTCACCGATGAGGCAGGTCATCCGGGTCGGGCCGGCCGGGAGGGGCTGAGGGGAGACCAGCCGGGCGTGCACGGCCGACAGCGCGACGGCCGGGTCGATCCTTACGATCCGGCCGTCTTCGGATCGCGGCTCGACCTGGACGGCGTACGTCTGCTCATGACCGCGGACCCGGAGCAGGCATCCGCCGCACGGCAGCAGAGCCGCGGCCGAACGGCAGCCGGGGTAGGCGGACAGCGCGTGCCGGGTCCACCCGCCGGCGGTCCAGGCCAGGTCCACGGGGGCGGCGGACGCCGGGAGCGGACGACGGTACAACAGGCCGGCCGAGCGGGCGAGTTGCTCGGCGGCGGCGCCGTGCTCCACGGCGAGGTGGTGGCCGGACGCCCCTTGGCCGACCGGGTGCCGGGTGATCCGTATGCCGGCCGCGGTGGTCGCGACGTGCACGTCGAATGCCGTGGGGACACGCGGGGCGGGTGCGGGTGCGGGCAGCAGCCGGGGCGCGACGTCGTGGGCGGGTGGCGCGAGACCGAGCAGGGCGTAGACCTCGGTCCGCAGGAGGGCCGCGGCTTCGCCGGGGGGCGCGAACGCCGCTTGCGCAGCGGTGCGCCCGGGGCCCGGCCGGTACGCCCGCAGCGCGTCGACAAGGTCCTCGGCGCGTCCCAACTGCGGTATCCGGTCGAGGAGTACGTGCATCGGGCTGCCGGGGATCAGCTCGCCGCCGCCGCGGTGGACGCTCACGACGGGGCGGTCCTGGGCGGCGCAGTAGTACAGGGCGGCGGAGCCGTGGTCGGTGACCAGGGCGTCGGCGGCGATGAGGACCGAGGCCCACTCCTCGTGCGGATCCGGCAGGATCATTCCCGCGTCGAGGGCCGGCGCCAGGCGCTCGGTCAGCTCGTACGTCCCGAGCAGGCTGCGCTCATTGGGGTGGACCACGAGCGCCAACTGGTATTCGTCGCAGGGCAGTTGGGCCGCGAGCCGGGCGGGCAGTCCGGGGTGTTGCCGGATGAGGGACTCGGGCCCCCAGGTGGAGACCAGGACCAGCAGCCGGCGGGCCCCGGTGTCCAGCGCCGCCCGGTAGCGGTCGCGCAGGGACGTCGAGGCGAGGACGCGTTCCAGAGTGGGATCGCCGATCACCTTCGCGCGCCGGGCGGCCCGCGGACTGGTGGCGGCGAGCCTGGCGACCTGATCGGGATGGGCCAAGGCGTGCAGTGCTATCGGAGCGTGGCTGTGGGTTCGTCGCAGATACGCCGGGTCCAGCCCGGACGCCGAGTCGGCCGAACCCTCGCCGGGGATCGACTTGTTGAAGCCCGCGCCGTGCGGCAGGAGGACGTGCGGGCCGCGCAGCAGCCCCAGGTCGCCCTTCGGGCTCGCCCCTACGACCAGGTCGTGGGGGCGAGCGCACGCCTCGCTCCACGGCACCGTGCGGCCTCCGAGGGCCTCGATCGCGCGGAGCGCGTCGGCTCCGAAGTCCGAACCGGGGACGAGGGTGAACAGCCGGGTGATCCGGTCGTCACCGGAGAATATGGGGAGAACGTCGAGCAGGCGGTACAGGGCCACCGCCGACCGGGCCGCGAACAGAACCGTTCGTCCGTCGTCCGTCGTCCGTCGTCCGTCGTCCGTCGTCCGCAAGTGTCCAGTCTATCGGTGGCCGACGGCCGAGAATGGGTGTTTTCGCAGGTCGGGGCGGGTTCACTCGCGTCGTCGGGCGACATGATCCGATCCTATCGCGCACCGTTCGAAGGTCGCCGAGAGTGATCCGCGCCGCACATCGGGCAAGGGCGGTGCGGCATGCCGTGGCCGATCGCGAGGATGGTGCCATGAGTGACTGGGGAATCGCGCTGATCGCCGCGGGATCGGCGATCGCGGGCAGCGTTGTGACCGGCTGGTACGCCCGCAGCGCGGGCATCCGGCAGGCCGCCGCGGCACGCCACGCGGGGGACCGCCAGGCGGACGCGCTGCTCGAATCGGTTCGCATGACGCTCCGCGCCGAGTCCGGCCACCGCGAGTTCGCCCTCCGCCGCCAGACCTACGCGGAGTTCCTCGGAGCCGCGGAGGCCAGGATCCTCACCGAACGGAGCGGCCGGGGCCAGGCCGACGACGACGTCCAGTTGCAACGTGCCTTGGGCGGGGTGCTCCTGGAGGGCCCGCCCGATGCCGCCGCTGCCGCACAGCACCTCGTCGACTGTCTGCGACGCCATGAGAGGCCGGACGAGCTGAAGCGCGCGAAGCTGGCCTTCGTCTCGGTGGCGCAGGAGTGCTGCCGGCCGCGGTGACCTTCCCCGGGGCCGCCACCGGCCAGGAACCCCGAACACCCCCTAAGCCACCGACCGGATCCGCCGGACCAGCAGGGATCCCGCCACCCCGATCGCCCCCGCCAGCGCGTACAGCGCCCCGTATCCGCCCAGGTGGGTGACGATCGGTGCGGCGATTGCCGGGGCCAGGACCTGGGGCAGGGCGTTGGCGATGTTGATCACGCCGAGGTCCTTGCCGCGGTTCGCGGCGGTTGGCAGTACGTCGGTGAGCAGGGCGAAGTCGACGGAGGTGTACACCCCGTACCCGACCCCGAGCACCAGCGAGGCCACCACCGCGCCGGTCCAGGTCTGCCACACCGCGAGCAGCGTCGTCGCCGCCGAGATGACGAGGCCGGACCAGACGACGAAGACCTTGCGCCGGCCCGTGCGGTCCGACCAGATGCCGCTGATCACCACCGTGCCGAGCAGCGTGATCGCGTCGAGCGCGGTGAGGACGAGCACCCCGGTGTCCGCGTCGCCCCGGTAGTGGACCGCGTCGGTGAGGTAGTACAGCAGGTACATCGTGCTGATGGAGTACGACAGGTTCATCAGGAACCGGGTCAGCCACGCCCACCCGAAGTCCGGGAAGCGGCGCGGATCGATCCAGAATCCCGACGCGAACTCCCGCCAGCGGAAGGGTGGTTGATCGCGCGCGAGCAGCGCCGCGTCGCGGCGCATCAGTACGTACGGCAGGAGCGCGAGCAGCGAGAAGGCCGCGCAGGCCAGGTACCCCGCCGTGATTCCGCCCGCCACCGTCGCCAGCGCCGTGCCGACCAGGATGCCGCCGACCTGCGACACCCCCAGCCAGCCGCCGACCGTGCCGCGCTGCCGGCGCGGAACCTGGTCCGGCACGGCGGCGGTCAGCGCGGCGAACGAGGCGTTGAGCGCCAGCTGCACCAGGCACCAGCCCGCCGCCATCACGGCCACGTCCGGCGCCCACGCGAGGATCAGCAGCCCCGCGACCCCGCCCGCGCCGCCCGCCACGACCCAGGGGATCCGGCGACCCACCCGCGCCGTCGTGCGGTCGGACAGCGCGCCGAACACCGGGTTCGCCACCATCGACACGGCGGCGCCAAGTCCCGTCACCAGAGCGAGAGTTGATGCCTTGTGGTCGGGGGTGAAGCGTTCCGCCTGGCGGGCGAGGAGCAGTTGCAGCGGGCCGAACCACCCCACCCACAGCCCCAGGTTGGCCAGCGAGAGCGCCCCCACCCAGCGTCCGCCGGCCCGCTCCCCGGCGCCCTCCGGCGGCGAGCGCAGGGCGTCGGCGCCGGGCTGTGCCGTCATCGGCCGCCGCCCCGGATGACGTCCCGGTACCAGGCGTAGGAGTCCTTCGGCGTGCGCCGCAGCGTCTCGTAGTCGACGTGGACGAGCCCGAAGCGCTGCCGATACCCCTCCGCCCACTCGAAGTTGTCCAGGATCGACCAGACGAAGTAGCCGCGTACGTCGACGCCGTCCGCCATCGCCCGGTGCAGCGCGCGCAGATGGCCGTCGTGGTAAGCGATCCGCCGGGTGTCGGCCACCCGTCCGTCCGCCGGGTCGGGTCCGTCCCCGTACGAGCAGCCGTTCTCGGTGATGAGCAGCGGAGGGAGTGAAGTGCCGTACCGCGTACGGAAGTTGGTGAGCAGCTCGTACAGGCCGTCCGGCACCACCGGCCAGCCGAAGTCGGTCCGCTCGTGGCCCTCGATCTCGTGGAGGCCGAACGGCAGGTCCGGCGGGAGGGAGATCCCGGCGAGGCTGGTGACGGCGTCCGGCTTCGGGGCGCCGACCAGCGCCGGGTTGTAGTAGTTGATCCCGTACCAGTCGAGGGGCGCCGAGATGATCTCCAGGTCCTCGGCGACCGGGCCCGGCATCAGGGCGGCCAGGCCCTCGTCCGGGTAGGCGCCGGTGAGGATCGGGTCGGCGAAGAGGCGGTTCATCAGGGTGTCGTACAGCTCGGCGGCCGCGCGGTCCTCGTCCGTGTCCCCGGCCGTCCACACCGGACTGTGCGAGGCGGCGATGCCGATCTCGCGCGCCCCGGCGGCGCGCAGCGCCTCAACACCCAGGCCGTGCGCGAGGAGTTGGTGGTGGGCGACCGGTAGCGCGTCGAAGATCAGCCGCTTGCCGGGGGCGTGCTCGCCGAGCCCGTACCCGAGCAGCGTGATCTCGGCGGGCTCGTTGAGCGTGATCCAGCGCGGCACCCGGTCGGCGAGCCGCTCCGCGACGACCGAGGCGTACGCGGCGAACCGCTCGGCCGTGTCCCGGCTGAGCCAGCCGCCGCGCTCCTCCAGGGCGAGCGGGGTGTCCCAGTGGAACAGGGTGGGGACGGGGGCGATCCCGGCGGCGCACAGTTCGTCGACGAGCCGGTCGTAGAAGTCGAGGCCCCGCCGGTTGACCGGGCCCGTCCCGGTCGGCTGGACCCGCGGCCAGGAGACCGAGAACCGGTAGGCGCCGACGCCCAGTTGGGCCATCAGCGCCACGTCCTCGCGGTAGCGGTGGTAGTGGTCGGTGGCCACGTCCGCGTGCGAGCCGTCCTTGATCCGGCCGGCCTCCCCGGCGAACGCGTCCCACGCCGACGGCCCCCGCCCATCGACGTCCACCGCCCCCTCGATCTGAAACGCGGAGGCGGAGACCCCCCACAGGAACCCGGGCGGAAAGGAGGGCAGCGGCAGCGGCAGCGGCGTCATGGGGGAACTTTTGGGCCGGCGGGTGTGTCATGTCAATGGAAAGTGAACAATTATCAGGTTTGGGGTGGGGGTGTTGCGGTGTCGGCGGTGCGATATCAACTTCCAGATGATGACTGGCAGATATCAACTTCCCAATGTGATGGAGCAGCACGTGCAGCACTCGGCCCTCGCCACCCGCTACCTCTACCTGGCCCGGCACGGCGATGCCGGAGGGGAGGGTTCCGAACTGACCGGGGCGGGGCGGCGGCAGGCCGTGCTGCTCGGGCGGCGGCTCGCCGGGGTGCCGCTGGCCGCCGTGCACCACAGCCCGCTGGGCCGGGCCGCCGAGACGGCCCGCCTGATCGCGGCCGAACTGGACGGTGTGGCGGCGCGGGAGGCCGAGTGGGCGGGGGACCACGTTCCGTACTGGCCGGAGCGGGCCGAGCTCCCGGCCACCGACGCCGACCGCATCCTCGGCTTCCTCGGTGACCCGGACCCGCAGGAGCGGGTGCTCGGGCCCCGGCTGGCCCGCGAGGCGATGGCCCGCTGCACCGGCCCCGCCACCGGCTCCGCCCCACGCCACGAACTCGTCGTCACCCACAACTTCCTCATCGGCTGGCTGGTGCGGGCCGCGCTCGACGCCCCCGACTGGCGCTGGATCGGGCTCAACCACTGCAACGCCGCCCTGACCGTCATCCGCTACGCCCCCGACCGCCCGGCATCCGTGCTGCTCTACAACGACATGGCGCACCTGCCGGCCGAGCTGAAGTGGACCGGCTTTCCGCCGGAATTCGCCGAGTTGAAGGTGTGATCCAGCCGGTTCGCGGGCGGTGGGGAGCCGGTCGGGGAAAGCGGGTGAAACATTGCCGGGGGTCCGGCGCGTCAGTGGGGTGTAGGGGCGGGGCGAGAGACGGGTGGGGGCGGGGCGGGCTGTGAGGCAGCTGTGGCAGAGGGTGCAGGGGAGACCGGGGGTGTCGGCCCGGACGGATGACTTCCTGGAGTTCGCTTCGGGGCGCGCCGACCAGCTCTTCCGGTCCGCCTGCCTGCTGACCAGCGGTGACACCCACCTCGCCGAGGATCTGGTGCAGGAAACGCTGGGCCGGATGTACGTGCTGTGGGGGCGGATCTCCAAGGTCGACAACCCGGCGGGCTATGCGCAGACGGTGCTCGTACGGACCTTCCTCACCCACCGCCGACGCCGCTCGGCCACCGAACGGCCGCTCGGCGAACTCCCCGACCGCGCGGCGGCCACCGGCGAGGACCCGGCCCTGCGCGTGGCACTGCTCGACGCGCTCGGCCAGTTGGCGCCCAAGGACCGGGCGGTCATCGTGCTCCGGTACTGGGAGGACCGCAGCATCGAGGAGACGGCGGACGCCATGAACGTCAGCTCGGCCGCCGTGCGCACCCGCTCGGTACGCGCCCTCGCCAAGCTCCGCGACCGGCTCGGCGGCTCCCTCACCGAGTTCGCCACACGCTGACGCCCCGATATACCGACTCCGTCTCCAACGACTCCGTCACCGACATCGAATTTCCATCGATCAGGACAGGAAGGTGTGGTTTGCCATGCCCTTTGAGGACCGACTCGGCGAGGCCATGCGCCACACCGGAGACAGCTTCGAACTCGAACACCGCCGAGACCTGGTGGAGACCGGCCTGGTCCGGGGCCGCCGCCGACTGGCCCGGCGCCGGACCGCCGCTGTCGCCGGCAGCGTGCTCGCGCTCGCCGCGGTGGGCCTCGGCAGTGCGTACGCCGGAGGGCTCGTCGGCGGCACCGGCCCGGACGCCTCGGTGGCCGCGCCGCCGAAGCCCACGCAGCAGAGCGGCGACAGCAGCGGGGAGCAGATGGTCGCGCTCTTCAAATCGCTGCTCCCCGCGGGCACCCTCACCGAGGAGACGGGGCGGGGTGCGGGCGGCCCCGGGGGCCTCGGCGCACCGTACGCGTCGGCCGTCTTCGACGACGGGAAGGGCGCCGGGCTGGTCTCGCTCGGGGTCAGCAGGGTCGACCCCGGCAGCGAGTCCGGCAGCCAGCAGGTCACCTGCCCCGCCCCGTCCGCCACCGGCTACGACGCCTGCAAGGCCGAGAAGCTGGCCGACGGCTCCCGGTACATGCTGTTCCAGGGCTACGAGTACCCCGACCGGCGCGAGCCGACGAAATCATGGCGGGCCGTCCTGCTCACCCCCGACGGCGCCCTGGTCGACGCGAGCGAGTGGAACGCGCCCGCCGAGAAGGGCGCCCAGGTCTCCCGGGACACCCCGCCGCTCACCGCCGAGCAGCTCAAGTCGCTGGTCACATCCCCCAAGTGGCTTCCGGTGGCGTACGGGCTCAAGGCGCCCGAGAAGCGGGATCCCGTCCGCACGGGGCCCTCCGCCGAGGCGGTCCAGAAGCAACTCGTCGCGCTGCTGCCCGCGGGCAAGTCGCTCAAGGTGGTGGAGAAGGACGGCCAGGACGGTTACGCCTCTCTCGTCGTCGACGACGGCGAGGGCAGGAGCCTGGTGCAGGTCAATGTGCAGACCGGGATGTCCGACGTCGCGCCGAGCGGCGAGACCTCGACCCTGCCGGACGGCACCCGGATCGGCCTGGAGAAGCAGCAGGGCGAGAAGGGCGGTGCCGGGGTGGTCTGGTGGACCGCCGACACCGTGCGCCCCGACGGGTTCCGGGTCGTCGTCTCCGCTTTCAACACCGGAGACCAGCACAAGGCGGCCACCCGCGCCAAGCCCGTCCTCACCCTGAACGAGCTGAGGACGATCGCGCTCGACCCGCACTGGCTCAGCCTCAAGTAGCCGTGCGGATGCCTCGTCCCGGCTCGGGTTCACTCCAGTCCAAGTGGCCGAGCACCACGGCTACTTGGCGTCCGAATAGCGCTCCACCACCGCCGTCGTGAACGGGAAGCGCACCGGAGTGTTCCCGAAGGCGATCCGTCCGGCCAGTTCGCCGGCCTCGCGGATCGCCTTCGTCACGGCCTCGGCCTCCTCGGCCGGGCAGTGCACGATCACCTCGTCGTGCTGGAAGAAGACCAGCTCGGCCCGGAGCCCGGCCGCGAAGAGCGCCTGGCGCAGCGCGGCGAGCAGCAGCAGGGCCCAGTCGGCGGCGCTGCCCTGCACCACGAAGTTCCGGGTGAACCGGCCACGCGCACGGGCGTTGCTGGAGGCGTAGCCCGGTGTGAACTCCCCTGCATCCGTGGCGAGTTGGGCGTCCGGCTCCTGCGGGATGCCGGCCTCGTCGTCGTCCCCGGCCCCGGCCGCGGGCGGGCTGGTGCGGCCGAGCCAGGTGCGTACGAGGCGCCCCTCCTCGCCCGCCTTCGCCGCATCGTCCACGTACGCCACCGCGAGGGGGAAGCGTCTTCGCAGCGCGGCGAGGTTCTTCAGGCCGTCGCCCGAGGTCTGGCCGTAGATCGCGCCGAGCAGCGCCAGCTTGGCGTGTTCGCGGTCGCCGGAGAAGGCCCGGTCGGACAGCGAGGTGTACAGGTCGCCGTCGTGGCCCGCGACCTCCATCAGACCCGGGTCGCGGGAGATCGCGGCGAGCACCCTCGGCTCCATCTGGTCGGCGTCGGCGACCACCAGGCGCCAGCCCTCGTCGGCGACGACCGCCTGCCGTATCACCTTGGGGATCTGCAGAGCGCCCCCGCCGTTGGTCGTCCAGCGTCCGCTGACCGTGCCGCCCGGGGTGTACTCCGGCCGGAAGCGGCCCTCGCGCACCCAGTCCTGCAGCCAGCTCCAGCCGTGCGCGGTCCAGATCCGGTACAGCTTCTTGTGCTCGATCAGCGGCTCCACCGCCGGATGGTCGAGCTCGGCCAGCTCCCACCTCCTGGTCGACTTGACGCGGATCCCGGCCTCGCCGAAGGCCTTCACCACATCGGCGGGCAGATCCGGTCTGACCCGCCGCCCGAACGCCGCCGACACCTGGTCCGCCAGCTCGGCCAGGCGGCGCGGCTCGCCCCCGGCCCCGGTGCGGGGCGAGCCGCTGGCGTACCGCTCGCCGAGCAGTCCGTGCAGCACCTCGCGGTGCACATCGGCCCGCCACGGCAGCCCCGCCCGGTTCATCTCGGCGGCGACCAGCATCCCCGCCGACTCCGACGCGGTGAGCAGCCGCATGCGCCCCGGGTGCTCGGTGCGGTCGTGCCGGCGCTGCTGCTCCGCGTACACCTCCAGGAGCGCCTCGAAGGGCAGCCCGGCCGTGCTCCGGGGTTCGAAGAGGGACGACTGCGAGCCCGGTTCGGCCGCGCGGGGCGGCGGGTCGGCCGGTACGGGTCTGTGATGGAGCCGGGCCCAGGCGGCCGCCGCCGAGCGGGGCTCGCCGAACCGGCCCTCGTGCCCGAGCAGCAGCAGCTCGGCGTCCTCGATGTCGTAGCACCGCTCGACCCGCACCCCGGCGGCCAGCAGCCGGGGGTAGATCTCGGCGGTGGACCGCCACACCCAGCGGCCGACGCCGGGGCGGCCCCGGACGGCCTCGACCAGGTCGGCCTCCTCGCGCACCGGGCCCGTGGGCAGCCCGTCGTCACCGAGGGGTGCGAGCCGTGCCCCGCCGCCCTCGGTCGCCTCGATGGCCCACCGTTCGTCCACGTGATCGAGTCTGGCACCCGCCACTGACAACGGCCCGCCGCCTCGACGACGCGTGCGCCGTCCCGGGTGTGCCGCGGCTCCTGCGGGGCTCCACCGCTTCGGCGTACGGTCGGCGCGGCCGTCCCCACGCTGTGGGCGATACGAGGAGTGCTGTGATGGAAGCGATCGTGTTCGAGCGGTTCGGCGGACCCGAGGTGCTGGCCCTGGCCGAGACCGCGAAGCCGCGGCCCGGACCTGGTCAGGTGCGGGTCAAGGTGGTCGCGGCGGGCGTCAACCCGGTCGACTACAAGATCCGCAACGGCTGGATGCGGGGCCAGTTCCCGACCCCGCTCCCCGCGGTCCCGGGCCTGGAGCTGGCGGGCATCGTGGATGAACTGGGCGATGGCGTAACGGAGTTGGCGGTCGGCGACGCGGTGTTCGGGCAGTCCGACACCGGGGCGTACGCCGAGTACGCCCTGGCCACCCATGTCGTGCCCAAGCCCGCCGAGCTGACCTGGGAGCAGGCCGTCGCGCTGCCCGTCGCGGGCGAGACCTCCGAGCGCGTCCTCGGTCTGCTCGAACTCCGTGCGGGCGAGACCCTGTTGGTGCACGGCGCGGCGGGCGTGGTCGGCTCGGTCGGGGTGCAGCTCGCGGTGGCCCGGGGCGCCACCGTCATCGGCACCGCGGCCCCGGACAACCACGCCTTCCTGCGCGAGCTCGGCGCGGTGCCGGTGGCGTACGGGGAGGGCCTGGCCGAGCGGGTGCGCGCCCTCGTCCCGCAGGGCGTCGACGCGGTGTACGACGCGGCGGGCCGGGGCGCGCTGCCCGACTCGATCGCGCTGCGCGGCGGCAGCACCTCCCGCATCGTCACCATCGCCGACCCGGCCGCCGCCGAACTCGGCGTCGTCTTCAGCGGCGGCGGCACGGCGGCGCCCGAGCCCCTCTATGAGGCGCACGCCCGGCTCGCCGCCGAGGGCCGGCTGCGGGTCCGCGTCGCGGGGACCTTCCCGCTCGCCGACGCGGCGAAGGCCCTGGAGCTGAGCGAGACGGGCCGCCCCGGGGGCAAGCTCGTCATCAAGCCGTGACGCCGGCCCGGTAGCGCCCAGGCGTCGTGCCGTACTGCCTGCTGAAGGCGTGCGAGAGGGCGTACGGGGTGCTGTAGCCGACGCGCCGGGCGATGGTGTCGAGCGCGTCGGGGGTGGTCCGGAGCAGGGCCGCGGCCCGGGTCAGCCGCCACCACGTGAGGTACGCCATCGGCGCCCGGCCGACCAGGGCGGTGAACCTGCGCGCCAACGTGGCCCGGGACACGCCCACCTGGGCCGCGAGCCGCTCGTTGCTCCAGGCCTCGGCCGGGTCCTCGTGCAGGGCGCGCAGGGCCGCGGCCACCACCGGGTCGTGGAGCGCGGCCGGCCAGCCGGAGGTGGTGCTGTCCGTCATCCAGGCCCGTACGAGATAGACGAGCAGGAGGTCGAGCAGGCTCGGCAGGGCGACCGCCGAGCCGGGGTGCCCGGCGTCGACCTCGCGCCCCAACAGGTCGATGGCCGCCCGGAGTTCACCGTGGCGGCCGACCCGGTTGGGGATGTGCACGACGTCCGGGAGCTCCGCCATCAGCGGGTGCGCGTGCCGCCGGTCGAGCCGGTACTTGCCGCACAGCAGCTCCGTGTCGGCGGCGGAGTCGAAGACGGACCTGTCCGTCCAGCGCTCGAAGTCGACGGCCCGCTCGACGGTGGCCCGGTCGGCCGGGCGGTCGGCGATCACATGCCCGGTGCCGCGCGGAAGCAGCACCGCGTCGCCCGCGTTCAGACGGATCGCGGAACCTCCCTCGGGCAGCATCCAGCAGCTTCCCGCCAGGACGACGTGGAAGCCCGCGCCCTCGTACGGGGCCAGGCGCGCACACCAACTGCCGCCCACCCGCAGCCTGGTGGAGGAGGGGCGGCCCACCCGCACCGCGGAGATCGCGTCGCTCACCACGTCCATCCGGCCAGCCTAACGATGAGCCGTTCGCGTATCCAGATGAGCCGAAGGCGCATTGAGCGGCTCAGTCCGCCTTCTTAGGGTGGAGGGACCGGAATCGAGCACAAGGCGGCGGAGTCGTGCGGAGCATCACGTTGGGCGAGGTCGAGATCACCAGGGTCGTGGAGTGGGAGGGCGCGTTCGGGCCTGCGCGGGCGATCGTGCCCGGCGCCGGGCCGGAGGTGTGGAAGGCGAACGAGGACCTGCTCGCGCCGGACTTCTGGGAGCCCGACAGCGACCGCTGGATCGGGGCGCTCCAGACCTGGGTGCTGCGCAGCGGCGGGCGGACCGTGCTCGTGGACACCGGGATCGGCAACGGTCGCGAGCGGCCCAGCACTCCGATGTTCCACCACCGGAACACCGATTTCCTGGGGCAGTTGGCGGCCGCGGGGGTGCGGCCCGAAGACGTCGATGTCGTCGTCAACACCCATCTGCACGCCGACCACATCGGCTGGAACACCGTCGCCGCCGGACCCGGCGAATGGGTGCCCGCCTTCCCCAACGCCACCTATCTCATCCCGGCCGCCGACCACGCCCACTTCGACCCGGCGGGCGGGCGCAGCCTGCGCGTGGACGACGTCGCCCTCTTCGAGGACAGCGTCGCTCCGGTGGTGCGGGCCGGGCAGGCCGTGCTGTGGGAGGGCGAGCACCGTATCGACGGCAGCCTCGTCCTGGAGTCCGCGCCGGGGCACACGCCGGGCTCGTCCGTGCTGCGGCTCGCCTCCGGCGGCGAACGGGCCGTCTTCGTCGGCGATCTGATGCACAGCCCGGTGCAGCTGGCCGAACCGTCCTGCAACAGCTGCTTCTGCGAGGACGAGGCGCAGGCGGCGGCCACCCGGCACCGGATCCTCGGCCGCGCCGCCGACGAGCGCGAACTCGTCGTCCCCGCCCACTTCGGCGGCCCCGGCGCCTTCGAAGTCCGGCGCGAGGCAAGCCGGTTCGCGGTCAGCGGCTGGGCTTCGTACGACGTGTAGCCCGGTCGCCTACGGCGTGTAGCGGGCGCCCAGCTCCCAGGCGCCGTGCAGCGCGTCGGCGAAGGCGGCCGCCAGCTTGTGCTCGCCGCTCGGGCCCGGGTGCGTACCGTCGTAGGTGTCGCGGTGGATGTCGTACGAGTCCGGGACCGAGGCGAGCAGCAGCGGGGAGGCGGCCGTGTCGAGGTCGGCGACCGCCTTGGCGAGCAGCTCGTTGAAGCGGTCCACCTCGGCGGCGAACGGGGCGTCGTCCTCGGCCCGTACGTTGGGGATGACGGGCAGGCAGACCGTCCGGACCCGCGGGTTGGCCGCGCGGGCGCCCTCGACGAAGGCGCGCACGTTGGCGGCGGTCTGTTCGGCGTCCGTGTAGAAGCCGAGGTCTATCAGGCCGAGCGAGACGAGCAGCACGTCCGCCCGGCCCTCCGCGACCGCCCCGCCGATCGCCGGGGCCATGTGCAGCCAGCCCTCGCCCCAGCCCGCGAGGTGGCGGCGGGCGGCGGCCGGGAAGTCCGGGGCGGCGTAGTCGTGCGAGACGGGCGCCCCGGCCGCCGGGTCGTACAGGGCGTCACGCGGGCCGACTATCTCGTACGGGCCGTCGAAGGACGCTTCGAGGTGGCGCCACATGCGGTAGCGCCAGGTGAAGTCGCCGGGGCATCCGATGGTCATGGAGTCGCCGACGAAGAGAAAACGCATGGGGGTCATCATTACCGATCGGTACGGCGGGCGGCGACGTGACGGTGGACACCCCGCCCTGTACCTCCGGTGTCGCGGGGGTACGGACCCGGCGCGTGGCAGGATCCGCACCCCCGCGCGCGGCGTCAGCGCGTGGCCGGGCAGTCCTTCCAGGCCAGGTGGTAGACGGTCTGGATGTTGCCGTCGGTGGAGTCCATGGCGATGAAGCTGTTGGTCTTGGTCGGGTCGGAGGTGCCGGCGTTCACGCGCAGCTCGGTGTTGATGTTGAAGTTGCGCTGCACGCCGCAGGGCGCCCAGACGAGCTGGGCCCAGTCGGTGGCGTCGGTGGCCTCCCAGTCGTTGTCGAACGCGCCGTTGAAGGGGTGGGTCGTGGTCACCGTGTCCGGTGAGCCCTGGAAGTAGTACGAGGCCTTCTGGGCGGCGGTCGCGCCGCTCTCCAGGTGGGCGTAGCCGCGGTAGTCGGCGCTCGCGATGGCGTAGGTGAAGCCCTGCGGGACGTGCACGATCAGGTTGAGCTGGCAGTTCTTGCGGAAGTCGGTCGGCTGCGAGCCGACGCCCACCTGCGCCAGGTACTGGCTGTAGGTGACGGTGAAGGCGGTGTTGTCCGGGGAGACGGCGACCGCGGCGGTGCCCAGCGGACAGCCGGAGCCGTTGACGGTCGCGACCTCGATGACGATCTTGTCGGGCGGTACGACGATGCCGGGGTGGGCGGCGGGGCCCGTGTGGGCGAAGAGCGAGGTGGCGAGGAACGCTGCGGTAGCGCCGCTCGCGAGAAGTGCACCGGGCATGATGCTCCGATCGGTTGTCGGTGGCCGTGCGTGAAGTGGGGAGTCCAGCCGAGCGCCCATGCCTGCGGTGTGAAGTAGTTGAGGCATGGACATGTCAAACCTTCGGACCGGTCCGGCCGTGGTGCGGAGCGCGCCGGATCGCTTTGGATGGTAGGGACCAAGTGCCGTGCGGAATAGGGCGGTTATCGGCCGTGCGCGGGAGCCGGGGACACCCGCCCCCGGCCGCCCGGTCCGCGCCGGACGCGCCCTGGGGCATGCGTCAGGCCTCGCCGGTCAGATGGGCGAAGACGACGACGTTGGAGTCCCAGTGGCGGTTCTTGGTCAGTGAGCCGCCGCAGGTGATCAGCCGCAGTTCGGGCCGGTCGGTGGGGCCGTAGACCTTCTGGGTGGGGAAGTCGTCCTTCTTGAAGGTGTCCACCGAGTCGACGGCGAAGACCGCGTTGCCGCCGTCCTTGCGGTGCACGTCGATCCGCTCGCCCTTCTTGAGCCCGGCCAGATCGTGGAAGACGGCCCTGGCGACCTCGGCCGTGTCCAGGTGGCCGACGATCGTGGCCGGTCCGCGCTCGCCCGGAGCGGGCCCCTCCTTGTACCAGTCGGCCTCCATCGGCCGGTCGAACGCCGGCGTCTGCATCGTGCCGTCCGCCGCGAGGCCGATCTCGCCCAGCGGGGCGTTCACCTTGATGCCGGGGATGGCGATCCGGTCCGGGACGGAAGAGCCGAGCGCCGACGCGGGGGCCGCGCCGGCCGTGCCGGGCGGCGCGGCATCGTGCCCGCCGGACGAGCAGCCGGTGGCGGCAAGCGTCACGGTGAGGGCGGCGGCGCCCGCCAGGGTGGCCGCGCGGCCACCCCGGCGGGAGGTGGTGCGGGTGGTCACGCGCTCAGTCCTGGTTCCGGCCGCGGCGGTCGAGGAGGCGCGCACCGCCCAGCGCGCTCGCGCCGATCGCGGTGATGCCGAGGGCGAGCGCGGAGTTCGCCGCGGTGTGGTCCTCGGCCACGGGCGCCATACCGGTGTCCACGCCGCCCTTGGGCGCCGGGTAGCGGCCGACGGGCTCCTTGCTCCGGTCCGGGGAGGGCTTGGGGGAGGGCTTCTTGCCGTGGCCCTTGCTGTCGTCCTTGCCGTGGTCGTCCTTCGGCTCGCCGACGGTGAACTTGACCGTGTCGAACAGCTTGCCGTTCACGAAGGCCTGGACGCCGAAGTAGTCCCGCGGGTAGTCGGCGACGGTCGCCGTGCCGTGCCACACCCCGGCCGTCTTCGCGTCCGGGGTCAGGTCCACCCGGCCGCCGAAGGCCTTGGACACGACATGGGCGGTTCCCTTGCGGCCGCTGTCCTTGATGGTGACGGAGATCTTGTCGCCGGGGCGGCCGTTGTCCGCGGACAGCGTCACGCTCGGGGTGGACGCGGTCGGCGTGGGCTTCGCGGAAGCGGAGGGGGACGCGGAGTTCGTGGGGGTCGCCGAGGAGCCGTCGGAGGCGAACGCGGCGGCCGGAGCGGCGAGGGCGAGTGCCGCGGCGGCGGCGACGGCGGAAGCGGCGAGTGCCTTGCGCATAATCAATTCTCCCTTTTTGTCCGGCCGTTCACCGGATGCACCGACAAGGAGTGGCCTGTGCGCCGTTCGGTTTCGCCGGTACGGGAGGGTGCGTGCGGCCCCTGCCGAAGGTCCCGGGCAGGGAAAGCGCCCGGACCCTGCATCGATGACTCATCCCATACACCCGCTTTACCTGCATTTTTGGGACGTAAGTCCCGCGCCGGATCCCGGTATTCGGGCGCGCAGAGACGCGAAAGGGCCCGGCACCGTGGCGGTGCCGGGCCCTTCCTCGGCGTACGTGCCGACTACGTACGCGACATGCTCAGAGCTGGTCGATGACGTAGTCGATGCAGGCCGTCAGGGCCTCGACGTCCGCCGGGTCGATCGCCGGGAACATGGCGATGCGCAGCTGGTTGCGGCCGAGCTTGCGGTACGGCTCGGTGTCCACGATGCCGTTGGCGCGCAGCACCTTGGCGATCGCGGCGGCGTCGATGTCATCCGTGAAGTCGATCGTGCCGATGACCTGCGAGCGCTTCGCCGGGTCGGTGACGAACGGGGAGGCGTGCTTGGAGTCCTCGGCCCAGCCGTACAGGGTGCGCGAGGAGGTCGCCGTGCGGCGCACCGACCAGTCGAGGCCGCCCTGGCCGTTGATCCACTTCAGCTGCTCGTTGAGCAGGAACAGGGTGGACAGGGCGGGGGTGTTGTACGTCTGGTTCTTCAGCGAGTTGTCGATCGCGGTCGGCAGCGAGAAGAACTCGGGCACGTGGCGGCCGCTCGCGTGGATGCGCTGGGCGCGCTCCAGGGCGGCCGGGGAGAACGCCGCGAGCCACAGGCCGCCGTCGGAGGCGAACGACTTCTGCGGGGCGAAGTAGTAGACGTCGCTCTCGGTGATGTCGACGGGCAGGCCGCCGGCGCCGGAGGTCGCGTCCACCAGGACGAGGGCGCCCTCGTCGGCGCCCGCGACGCGCTTGATGGGCGCGGCGACACCGGTGGAGGTCTCGTTGTGCGTGAACGCGTACACGTCCACGCCCGCCTCGGCCCGCGGGTCCGGGTGCGTACCGGGGTCGCTGCTGATAACGGTCGGCTCGGTCAGCCAGGGCGCCAGCTTGGCGGCCTTCGCGAACTTGGACGAGAACTCGCCGAAGTTCAGGTGCTGGGACTTGTTCTCGATCAGGCCGTGCGTCGCGATGTCCCAGAACGCGGTGGAGCCGCCGTTGCCCAGGATCACCTCGTAGCCCTCGGGCAGGGAGAAGAGGTCGCGTACGCCCTGGCGCACCTCGCCGACCAGGTTCTTGACCGGGGCCTGGCGGTGGGAGGTGCCGAGGAGGGAGGTACCGGTGGCGGCCAGGGCGTCCAGCGCCTCCGTACGCACCTTGGAGGGGCCCGCGCCGAAACGGCCGTCGGCGGGCTTCATGTCAGCGGGAATCTGGATCTCAGCCACGGCCGGAGCGTATCCGGTTCCGACCGGCCGAGGTCACCGGGTCCGCCGGATGAGACGGGCCCCACGGGGGGCGGGACGCCTGGGGGCGGAGCCCCCAGGTCGGTTCAGGTCAGCCGGACCGGTAGGGCGAAGAGGTCGTTCTGGGTGACTACGGGCTTGTTGCGGAGCTCTTCGCGGGGGACCGCGAGCCGCAGGCCGGGGAAGCGGGCGTACAGGGCCGGAAGGGCCACGCCGGCCTCCAGGCGGGACAGGGCCGCCCCCGGGCAGACGTGCGGACCGTGGCCGAAGGAGATGTGGCGGTTGGGGGCACGGGTGACATCGAAGTCGCCCGCCGAAGCCCCGTGCTGCGCCTCGTCGCGCCCGATCGCTCCGAAGGAGACGATCAGCGCCTCCCCCGCCGGGAGGACCCGTTCGCCCACCGCCACGTCCTCGCTCGCGAAGCGGAACAGGACGTGCGAGGTCGGCGTCGACCACCGCAGGGTCTCCTCGATCACGTTCTCCCACGGCACCGCGCCGTCGAGCACCAGCTCGCGCTGCTCGGGGTGGGTCTCCAGGGCCACCACCGCGTTCACGATGAGGCTGATCGTGGTCTCGTGGCCCGCCGCGACCATCAGCTGGAGCGTGTTGGTGATCTCCTCCGTGGTGAGGTGGTCACCGTCCTCGGAGGCGGCGAGCAGCGCACTGGTCAGGTCGTCGCCCGGCTCGCGCCGTTTGGCCTCGACGATCCTCCCGAACAGCTCGCCCAGGTCCGCCATCATCCGCGGCACCTCCTCGGGCGGCGTCTGCGTCGAGAAGAACTTCTCGAACAGGGCCTTCAGCCGCGGGTGGTCGGCCGCGTCCACGCCCATCAGCTCGCTGACCACGTCCATGGGCAGCGGGTACGCGAACTCCGCCTTCAGGTCGACCACTTCACCCGCCGGAAGCGAGGCGAGCCGGGCCAGCATCGACTCCGTCAGCTCCTCGATGCCCGCCCGCAGCCGCTCCACCCGGCGTACGGTCAGCGCCTGCGCGACCAGGGTGCGAAGCCGCCGGTGCTCCTCGCCGTCGACCGTCAGCATCGACCGGCCCGGGTTGGCGAGCCCGATCAGCGGCCAGTCCGGCGGGATCTCGCCGCGCCGCCAGGCGCCCCACGCGTCGATGTCCTTGACCAGCCGCGGGTCGGTCAGCAGCCGGCGGGCCTCCGCGTGGTGCGTCACGGAGTAGCAGGCGACCCCGCCCGGCAGCACGACCCGTACCAGCGGACCGGCCGCGCGCAGCGCCGCGCTCTCGGCGTCGAGGTCGCCGACGAGCGGGTCCAGCGTGATGGCGCCACCGTGGTCCACGGGGCACTTCGTCCGGCTGCTCATCGGGCTGCTCCAAGGGCGGGAGTGGGAGTGAACGTCACGGGAAGCTCGGTCAGGCCCCGCAGCCACGGGGACGGGCGCCGGGTCAACTCCCCTGCCGTCAGGGCGAGATCGACGTCCGGCAGCCGGTCGAGCAGCACCTCGATGCCGGTACGCGCGATGACCTCGGCGACCTCCTGCGCGGGGAACGGGCAGCGGTGCTCGCCGTGGCCGAACGAGAAGAAGGCGTTGTTGCCGCCGGTCAGCGCCCCCGCGTCGGTCCGTACCTGCGGGTCGCCGTTGGCCGCGGCGAGGCCGAGAAGCAGCAGATCGCCGGTCCGGATGTGCTGCCCGCCGAGCCGGGTGTCGCGGGCGGCCCAGCGGCCCGCCACGTTCTGGGTGGGGGTGTCCTCCCACAGCACCTCGTTCATGGCCTCGCCGACGCTGTGCCGGCCGCCCGCGAGCGATGCCGCGAACCGGTCGTCGGTGAGCATCAGGCGCAGCGAGTTGCCGATCCAGTCCGCGGTGGGCTGGTGCCCGGCGGCCATCATGACCATCAGGTCCTGGCCGACCTCCTCGACGGTGAAGCCGTACGGGTTGGCGAGCATCCGGGACGCCACGTCCTCGCCGGGCTCCACCTGCCTGGCGGTGAGCAGCGCGTACATCGACTCGGCGAGGTGGCGCTGGCCCTCCAGCGCGCCCTCCCTGCCGTTGATCATGTCGTTCATGGCGGTGACCAGGCCGGGGCCCTGCTCGTCGGCGAATCCGTACAGCCGGGCAAGCACGCGTACCGGCAGGAGCGTCGCGTACTGCCCGACGATGTCGCAACTGCCGCCGCCGCACAGCGCGTCGACGAGCTCGTCCGCGAACCGCTCGGCGTGGCTGCGCAGTTCGAAGGGGTCGACGGCCTCCAGGGCGTCGGAGACCATCGCGGCCCGCTCGCGGTGGCGCTCGCCGACCGTGTACAGGATCGACGGCTGCTTGCGGCCGATCATGGGGAGCAGCGGCCAGTCGGCGGGGATGCGGTCCCACTGGTTCCACAGGCCGGAGTCGCGCGAGAACAGCATCGGGTCGCTGGTGACCTGGTGCAGCTCGCGGTAGCCGAGCACCAGCCAGGCCGGGACGTCGCCGTCGAGGACGACGGGCGCCACGGCGCCGTGGTCGCGCCGCATGTCCCGGTACAGCGCGTTCGGTTCGGTCTGGAACCGGGGCCCGCTCAGCGGGACGGGGGCGGGGGTCTGGCGCGTCACGGTATGAGCTCCGGTGCCTTCTGCAGGCGTGCGAGGTGTTCTACGAGGGTGATGAGGACGGACTTGCCGGACTCCCGCGAGCGGGCGTCGCACCGCATCAGCGGCACCTCGGCGGGCAGGTCGAGCGCCTCGCGGACCTGGGCCTCGGTGTGCACGGGCCCGCCGAAGTCGTTGCAGGCCACCACGAACGGCGTGCCGTGGTGCTCCAGGCGGTCGATGGCGTACCAGGAGTCGGCGAGGCGGCGGGTGTCGACGAGGACGACCGCGCCGAGCGTGCCCGCGAACAGCCGGTCCCACAGGAACCAGAACCGCTCCTGGCCGGGCGCGCCGAACAGGTACAGGACGTTGTGCGCGTCCAGGGTGATGCGGCCGAAGTCGAAGGCGACCGTGGTCGCCGACTTGGTGCGGACGCCGTCGAGGTCGTCCACCGCCTCGCCCGCCTTGGTCATGGTCTCCTCGGTGTTCAGCGGACGGATCTCGCTGACCGAGCGCACCATGGTCGTCTTTCCGACGCCGAAACCACCGACGACGACGATTTTCAAGCCGTTGTCCGCGGTCCTCGCCAGGGCTGGCCGCTGCGAGGTCGAGGCGGGCCGGTCAGAGATTTCGGAGGCCAACGAGCACCTGCTCCAGGATGTCGGGGTCGGGAAGGAGGTGGGCCGAGCGCGGGTGGCGGGCGCTGATCGCGCCGGTGGCGTGCAGATCGGCGAGCAGGATGCGGACCACCGTGACGGGCAGGCCGAGCTCCGCGGCGATCTCCACGACCGCCGTCGGGAAGCGGCACATCCGCAGGATCGCCGCGTGCTCGGACTGCATGCCGGGCACCGGATCGGACTCGGTGACCACCAGGGTGACCAGGTCGAAGGCGTCCGAACCGGAGCGGCTGCGGCCGCCGGTGAGGGTGTAGAGCCGGTCCGGCGAGTCGTCCCGGCCCGGCCTGCTCATGCCCGCGGCTCGGCGCTGAGGTGTTCGCCGAGCTGCTCCACCAGCTCGGACATGTTGTGGCCGACGAGCCCGGCGTCCGCGTCCTCGGCGGCGACCACCGCGAGGTGCGCGCCCTCGCCCGCCTCGACGATGAAGAGGATGCCGCCGTAGAACTCGGCCATCGCGGAGCGCACCCCGCCGCTTCCGTCGCCGAACTCCATGGACGCCCCGTGCGACAGGCTCTGGATGCCCGCGGCGATCGCGGCGAGCTGGTCGGCCTGGTCGACGGAGAGCTCTGGCGTACGGCACAGCTTGAGGCCGTCGCGGGACAGGACGAGCGCGTGGCGGGCGCCGGGCGTGCGCTGGAGCAGGTTCTCCAGGAGCCAGTTGAGCTTCTCGTCGGTGGTGGTGCCGGTCATTGCGTGGTGCCTTCCGGGGTGGGGGATTTCGCGCGTACGGCCTGGCGGAAGCTGCTGAAGCGGGCGGCCGCCTGCGATGCCGCGGCCGAGGCGCGGGCCGGGGCCGGCGGGGCGTCGGGACCCTCGGGGTGGGCGGCGGCCAGCGCCCGGCCGCGTCGGCGCCGGGGCAGCCCGCTCTCGCCGAACTGCGGGAATTCGCCACTGGTTTCGGCGCCGGTCTCGCCACCGGTGCCGGCGTCGGCACCAGTTGCGTCGGTGGCCGGTTCGCGGGTGGCCTCCGGTTCGGGTTCCGCCTGCGGTGCCTGCGGTGCCTGCGGTTCGTGCGGTACGTCGGTGACGGGCGCGGCCGGAGCCGCGGCGACATGGGTGATCAGCTCGTGCGGGAGCAGCACAAGCGCGCCGGTGCCGCCGCGCGCGGACGGCCGGAACGACACCGTGAGGCCGTGCTTGCGGGCGAGGCGGCCGACGACCGCGAGGCCGAGCCGGGTGCCGGAGAGCCCGGCCAGGTCGGTGGACCGGCCGGAAACGGCCTGTTCGGCGCGGCGCTGCTGCACCTCGCTCATCACCAGGCCGCTGTCCTCGACGGTGATGATCACCCCGGCCGGGACCTCCTCGACGTACACATGGACCTCGGCGGTCGGCGGCGAGAAGTTGGCCGCGTTGTCGAGGAGTTCGGCCAGTGCGTGCATGACGCCCTCGGCGGCGTGCCCGGCGACGGCCGCGTCGCTGGTGGAGTGCAGCCGGACGCGCTGATAGCCGCCGATGCGGCCCATCGCGCCGCGCAGGATGGACTCCATGACGATGGGCTTGGCCCAGCGGCGGCCCGAACGCGCCCCGGTCAGTACGGCGATGGAGTCCGCGAGCCGGCCCGCCTGCGCGGTGCGGTGGTCGAGGTGGAGGAGGTCGCCGAGTACGTCCTCGTCGGCGTGCCGGTGCTCCATGTCGCGCAGGTCGGCGAGCATGCCGGTGGCCAGCGCCTGCATGCGGCCCGCCGCGTTGGCGGTGGCGGCGAGCGCGGCGGCGCGCGCCGACTCGGCCCGGCGCAGCTCCGCGGTGTGGGCGGCGACCAGGTTCCTGCGCTCGGCGGCGTGCGCGGCGTCCCGGCGCACCGCGTCGGCGCTGCGCCGGGCGGCGTTGGCCTCCTGGGCGCCGATCTGGCCGTTGAGCGCGGCGAGCCGGGCGCGCAGGACGCGGTTGCGCAGCACCGTGTGTGTCACGGCGAACGCGCCGGCGCTCAGCAGCGCCGCCGCACCGCCGAGGCTCCAGCCGAGTACGGCGCGGGAGCCGGGCGCGGCCGTGACCACGGCCACCGTGCAGAACGCGCCGGTGACCACCGCCGTGATCAGCAGGGCCAGCGCGGAGGGGCGGGTGAGGGAGGGCGACGCCGTCATTGATCAATGCCTTACAGCGCTCATGGCGGGCGAAATGGAAGAGGGGGTTCCTAGGGCAACGATGGGCAACTATAGGAGAGTTGATGAGCGATTTGGACAGTTGCTGGTGAAGATTGCGGCTCATTACAGTCGATGAGGGACTGTGCGGGTTCGCATTCAGGTCATCTTCGGCTGTTTCCGGACACGGGACGGGCGGCGCCGCGCCAGACCCCTGCCACCTCCGCGCCAGGCCCCTGCCGGGGCATCCTGACCCCATGGCAGATGGCGCGAAGGGCCCCGGACGAGTGCGTGGGCCGGAATCCGGACCGGAATCCGGACCGGAAGGCGAGCTGGAGCGGGAGCTGTCGCGGGCCGTGCGCGGCCGGGTGGACTTCGGGGTCACCGCCCGCGCCCTGACGACGATGGACGCCTCGAACTACCGCCGGGTGCCGCTGGGCGTGGTCGCCCCGCGCGACGCCGACGACGTGGCGGCCGCGCTGGAGGTCTGCCGGACGTACGGGGTGCCGGTGGTGCCGCGCGGCGGCGGCACCTCCATCGCGGGCCAGGCCACCGGCACCGGGATCGTGCTCGACTTCACCCGCTTCATGCGCTCCCTGGTCTCGGTGGACGCCGCGGCCCGAACCGCCGTGGTCCAGCCGGGAGTTGTGCTCGATGTGCTCCGGGAGGCGGTCGCTCCCCACGGGCTCACCTTCGGGCCCGATCCCTCGACGCACAGCCGGTGCACGCTGGGAGGGATGATCGGCAACAACGCGTGCGGGTCGCATTCGGTGGCCTGGGGGACGACAGCTGACAACATCCGTGATCTGAAAGTCGTCAGCGCACAGGGCACGCTTCACCAGCTGTCGCAGGGATGGCAGAAATCAACAGCGCCTGTTGGCCTACGCGATTTCGTCAGCCGTCATCTGTCAATCCTCCGCACCGGCTACCCCCAGGACCTCCCGCGCCGCATCTCCGGTTACGCCCTGGACGCCCTGCTCCCCGAACGCGGCGCCGATCTGGTGCGGGCGTTCTGCGGCAGCGAGGGCACGCTCGGGGTGGTGACCGAGGCGACCGTCCGCCTGGTTCAGGCGCCGCGCGCCCGCGCCCTCGCCGTGCTCGGCTACCCCGACGAGAGCGCGGCGGCCGAGGCCGCCCCCGGGCTGCTCCCGTACGGCCCGCTGACCGTGGAGGGCATGGCCGCCGATCTCGTACGGGTGCGCGGCGACGTCGGGCTGCCGCGCGGCGGGGCCTGGCTGTTCGTCGAGGCCGGCGGGGCGACGGAGGCCGAAGCGCGGGCGCGCGCCGAGGAGTTGGCGCGCGCGGGCGACGCGCCGGCGGCCGCCGTGGTGAGCGACCCGGCCGGGATGCGCGCGCTGTGGCGGGTCCGCGAGGACGCCGCGGGCACCGCGACCCGGATGCCCGACGGCACCGAGGCGTGGCCCGGCTGGGAGGACTGCGCGGTGCCGCCCGCGCGCCTCGGCGGGTATCTGCGCGAGTTCCGCGCCCTGCTGTCCTCGTACGGGCTGCGCGGCGCCCCGTACGGGCACTTCGGCGACGGCTGCATCCACGTCCGCATCGACTTCGACCTGCTGACGCCCGCCGGGATCGCGCGCTTCCGCGGCTTCTCCGAGGAACTGGCCGGCCTGGTGGTCGCGCACGGCGGCTCGCTCAGCGGCGAGCACGGCGACGGACAGGCCCGCGCCGAACTGCTCCCCACGATGTACGGGCCCGAACTGGTGGGGCTCTTCGGCGAGTTCAAGGACCTCTGGGATCCGGCCGGAATCATGAACCCCGGCATCCTCGCCCGGCCCGCCCGGCTCGACGAGAACCTGCGCTTCGAGGTGCTGCCGAAGCGGCCGGTGGACGTGGCGTTCGGCTACCCGCACGACGGCGGCGACTTCTCGGCGGCGGTACGCAGGTGTGTGGGAGTCGCCAAATGCCGTACGGCGGAGGTGAGTTCGGGCGGCGGGGAGGTGATGTGCCCGTCCTTCCGGGCCACCGGCGAAGAGGCGCACTCGACGCGGGGCCGGGCCCGGCTGCTGCACGAGATGCTCGCGGGCGAGGTGGTCACGGACGGCTGGCGGTCCGAGGAGGTGCGCGACGCGCTCGATCTGTGCCTGTCCTGCAAGGGCTGCCGCAGCGACTGCCCGGTCGGCGTGGACATGGCCACGTACAAGGCGGAGTTCCTGCACCACCACTACCAGGGGCGCCGCCGCCCGGCCGCGCACTACGCGATGGGCCGGCTCCCCGAGTGGCTGCGGGCGGCCGCGCCGCTGGCCCGCCCGCTGAACGCGGCGGCCCGCGTCCGCCCGCTGGCCGCCCTCGCGAAACGGATCGCCCAGATCGCGCCGGAGCGGACGCTCCCGGCCCTGGCGCCGCGCACCTTCCTGCGCGCCGTGCGGAACAGGCCGGTGCCGCGGGACCCGGCCGTGATCCTGTGGCCGGACACCTTCACCGACCACCTCTCCCCGGAGGTCGGCCGGGCGGGCCTGCGCGTCCTGGCGGACGCCGGGTTGGCGGCGGCGCTTCCACCGGGGCGGGTCTGCTGCGGCCTCACCTATGTGTCCACCGGCCAGCTCGACCGCGCGCGGTCGGTCATGCGCCGCACCCTGGACGTGCTCGATCCGCTGCTCGGAGCCTCGGGCCCGCCCGTCGTCGTCCTCGAACCGAGCTGCGCGGCCGCCCTCCGCGCCGACCTGCCCGAACTGCTCCCCGCCGACCCGCGGGCCGCCCGCCTCGCGGCCGCCGTACGCACCTTCGCGCAGGCCCTGGAGGAGTGCGCGCCGCACTGGACACCGCCGCGGGTCGACCGCCAGGTGGTCGGGCAGACCCACTGCCATCAGCACGCGGTACTGGGCGACGCCGCCGAACGCCGTCTGCGCGAGAAGGCGGGCCTGACCGGCGGGCTCAGCGGCGGCTGCTGCGGGCTCGCCGGGAACTTCGGGTTCGAACGCGGCCACTGGGAGGTGTCCATGGCCTGCGCGGAGGAACACCTGCTCCCCTCGGTACGGGACGCCCCACCCGGCACGGAAGTACTGGCCGACGGCTACTCCTGCCGTACGCAACTGGCCCAGCTGGCGGGCCGCCGGGCCAGACACCTGGCGGAGGTGCTGGCGGAGCGGCTGGACGGTGAGGGGTAGCAGGGCCCAGCGCCGCTTACATTAGATGGAAGGTGTCATTCCGATCGACGGGGAAAAGGCTGTTGCGCTCACGGGGTGCAGTGCAACATAGTGGATGGGTAAGTCCATTGAAATGGACTTAAAGGATCGCTCAGGCTGTCCTGTGAGGCCCACAGCCCCCGTGACACCCGTGTAGCACCTGACACCCGTAACAGTGGAACCTCCAGATTGAAGTTCGTTGATTCGAGGGGAGTGCCGGTGAATCCGGTCAACAGCGCGCGTACGGCAGAGCCGGTAGCGGCGGCCGCCGTCGCCGTGCCGGAGGCGGCCGGTGCGCTGGGGCGCGGCGGAGCCGGCCGGCGGGCAGCGCTCGGGCCGGTCGCGCTGGTGGTGGCGGGCGGCATATCGGTGCAGTTCGGCGCCGCCATCGCGGTGACGCTGATGCCGAGGGCGGGCGCGGCCGGAGTCGTCACGCTGCGCCTGGTCGCCGCCGCGCTCGTGCTCCTGCTGATCTGCCGCCCGAAGCTGCGCGGGCACTCGCGGGCGGACTGGGGCACGGTCGTCGCGTTCGGCATCGCGATGGCCGGCATGAACGGGCTGTTCTACGAAGCCGTCGACCGCATCCCCCTCGGCGTCGCCGTCACCCTGGAGGTGCTCGGCCCGCTCGCTCTCTCAGTGATCGCGTCCCGCCGCCTTGTCAACCTCCTGTGGGCGGGTCTCGCGCTCGCGGGGGTCGTCCTGCTGGGCGGCGGAGGCTTCGACACGCTGGACCCGGCCGGTGCGGCCTACGCGCTCGGGGCGGGGGCGTGCTGGGCGGCGTACATCCTGTTCAGCGCACGCACCGGGCGCCGCTTCCCGCAGGCCGACGGCCTCGCGCTCGCCATGGCGGTGGCGGCGGTGCTCTTCCTCCCGATCGGCATCGCGCAGGCGGGCGGCAGACTCCTCGTCCCGTCGACCATGGCGCTCGGCGCGGCCGTGGCGGTGCTGTCCTCGGTCCTCCCGTACACCCTCGAACTCCTCGCCCTGCGCCGCCTGCCCGCGTCCACCTTCGCGATCCTGATGAGCCTGGAACCGGCGATCGCGGCGACCGCGGGGTTCCTCATCCTGAGCCAGTCGCTGTCCTGGCTCCAGGCGCTGGCGATCGCACTGGTCATCGGCGCGAGCATGGGGGCGGTGCGGAGCCAGGTGCGGCGGGGGGAGGGGCGCTGAGTGCTCCGCGGGACGTGACGCTCGTCGGCCGCGGGCCGGCCGTGGGCCGGAGCCGGACGGGGCCGCGCACGTCCGGCCTCACACGGGGAAGGACCAGGACCCGTCAGGGGACAGCAGGGAACTTCCCTCGGCGGTGAGTTCGGCCCGCAGCGTGTGCAGCGAGAACCGGTTGTCCTCTTCCCACCTGCGGCGGACGCGTTCGAGGTCGTCCCAGAGCCGGCGGGGTCCGCTCTGGTGCACCACGGGGGACGTGCCGTCCTCGGCGCGCGCCCATGAGCCGTCCGCGGCGAGCAGCCACACCACGCGGCGACCGTTGTCCGGACAGGTGGCCGCGCGGGTCTCGACTCCGGGCGTGTCCAGCTCGTAGAGCCACCGGAGCGGCCATTCCCGCCACAGGTCGGGAATCGGCCCGTCCGGGGACCGCATGTCCTCGCCTTGCCGTACTCGGGCGGACATGAACACGTCGTTCAGCTTCGCCGGGTAGTCCGCTTCCTGCCGGGTCTCCATGAACGTCGCCGGGTCGGGCTGGACGGTGCCCCGTGCGATGCCGTCGGTTCCCATGTCCGCCGTGATCAGCAGGGCAGTGCGGGCAATGCTCGTGACGAGCCGTCCACCGGGACGGAGTGCGCGGAGCCACGACGCGGGGACGGGCCGTACGGAAACGGTCGCCATGATGCGGTCGTATTCCGGTTCGGGGAGTTCACCGGTGGCGTCGATGGCTTCCACGCGCGGCGTACGTCCGAACTCGGCGAGGCGCCTACGGGCAGCCTCGACCAGGTACGGGTCCACGTCCACGCTGGTCACGTTCTCGTCCCCGAAGCGGCGGGCGAACAGACCGGCGGAGTACCCGGAGCCCGTACCCACGTCCAACACCTTGTGGCCGGGCTTGACGTCGAGCCGGTGTGCCATGGACACGATGAGCCCCGGCAGCGTGGACGACGACGTCGGATCGCCCCTGCCGTGCTCGCCGGGGGTGGCGTGGTCGGCGTGCGTGGGACCGACGCGGGTCACCAGCGTTTCGTCGGTGTACGCGGCGTGCAGCCGCTCGGGCGAGCCCTCCGGGAGCCCCACCAACTCCCATTCTTCCATTGGGCTGTTGGGGATGCGCTTCCACCAGTGCGGGACCAGACGATGACGGGGGGTGTTGGCCACCGCGTCATGCCATGCGGGGGCGTCGGCGGTCACCTTGTCCGCAAGCGACGTGGCGGCTTCGGCCCATGCGGACGCTTCGGTCATGCGGATTCTCCTTGCAGAGCGTCGGCCATGGCTTCAACGAGCGGAACACCGGCCTTGACGGCGAGCCAGTGCCACTGGCCGTTGGGGTTCACCTCGAAGAACACCCAACGTCCGCCCGGCGTGACGGCAAAGTCCAACGCGCCGAAGCACAAGCCGAGTTCGTCCATGAGCCGGCGGACCCCCTTTTCAACCCTTGAGGGCATGTCCACCACCTCGTACCTGTGGGACTTGTAGTCCGTCCGCCAGTCGAGCCGCGCGGCTTCGCTGTCCGTGTGGATGGCGACGGGGAACATGCGGTCGCCGATCACGGTCAAGCGCACTTCGTACGCCTTGGCCACGCGCTCTTGGAACAGGTGGGCGGTTCCGCTCACTCCGTCGTCCACTTGGTCCGCGGAGACGAGCGCCACGGGGAGGAACTGACGTTTCCCGTTGGGCCCGAGCACGCCACCGCCGAGCCCCTTGTAAACAACCGTGTCGTCCCCCATGAACCTACGGGCGTACTCGGGATCCGACGTGATCACGGAGAAGGGCACGGCCAGCCCGCACCGGGCGGCAACCGCAAGTTGCTTCGGCTTGTAGTTCGCTGCCGCATCGTTGGCCGGATGGTTGATCCAGCGCACGGGCAGCGAGCCGAGCACACCGAGCAGCCCGGAACGCGCCTCCGAGACCGCGAGCGCGCGAGCGTGTCTGGGCCAGTCGTCGGGGGTCCGGAACTCGTGGGGGCGACGCCACCACACCGACTTGACGGATTCCAGGCGGACCGAGCGGGAGCCGGTGAGGGAACCAGTCCAGCCGTCCCGGGTGAGGGCGACGGCCAGACGGGAAGCGGTCGGAAAGTCGGCAGTGTCATACCTGTCGACATGCTCACCGCGTTTCACCAGCTCCTCGACCACCGCATCGGCCGTGAGGTCGTCCCGGCCGGTCAGGATGAGGATGGATCGCATGTCAGTACAGGTCGGTTCCGCTGTCGGAGCCCGGCGACGAACCGTCGCCGTTGCTGGTCTCCGTCTGCGTCTCAGGCATCTCCGCCGTGATCGCGTGCCACGGGTTGCCCTCGGCGGAGATGTTCATCTGAAGCGCATCGCTGTATGTGATGACGGGCGCTTCGCTGCTCGTCGGAGCCGGTGACACCAAGTGCCGGACCCCGAAGGGGACAGGTGTTGACGTTGCGGTGCTCATACTGGGTTCCTCCTGTATTGGGGGGAGTCGGGAACACGGTCAGGACGGGAGTTCGGGGGTGCTCCAGCCAGCCACGAGCCCGCGCAGGGGGTAACAGGCCTGGCTGACCCGACTGACGCTTCGCGCGATGAGTGACCACGGGTGCTCAGCCCATCGCTTCGCTACCATCTGTATCCGGGCAGTACCACCCTGTAGTCACTGCTGGGTATCGGCTAGTGGCTTAACTAGGGTCAATTGCCAGGCCCCTGGGGCCCGTTGCCCTGCACAGGGTCATCCGTAGGGGCAAGATGGGTGCATGGCCATTCGGCACTTGATCAGGGACCTACGCGAGGCGCGAGGATGGAGCCAGGGCAGGCTGGCGAAAGCGATCAACGACACTTTCGGCACCAACCTGACTCGCGAGTACGTGAGCAAGTGGGAGCGAGGCAAGGTCACTCCCCAAGACTTCTACCTACGGTGTCTGTCTGCCGTGCTCGACGTCCCGTTGGCCATCCTTGAGGGTGAAGTGAACCGACGACAGTTCATCAGCGATGTTGCGGCGACGGCGATAGCCCCCGTTGTCGCGTCGGATCTCCTGTCAGCCGGGTTCGCCGCCCGGCTGAAGGGCCGCGCTCCGACACTCGATGACTGGGAAGGCAAGCTGACAACCTACGGCACCGACTACATGAGCATGGGAGCCGCGGACATCCAGCGCCGTGTAGCCGGCGAACTGGTCGTAGTGCAACAGCAGCTCGACACGCCGCACCTCTGGTCTGTGGCGGCGCGGCTCATGACGTTGTACGCAAAGACGTTCCCAGGCGGTGACGGCAGCAAAGCCGCCAACTGGTACCGCATGGCTGCCGAATCCGCCGACCGGTCCGGTGACGAGCAGACACGCGTTTGGGTCCGAGGCAGGGCGGCGATCGCGCTGGGATACGAAGGGGCGTCGCTCGGGCTCGCCGACGCCTTCGCGGAACAGGCAATGGCCGTCAGCGAGACGCCGTCGCTCGGACTCCTCAACGCTGTGATGGGGAAGGCGCACGCCGCAGCACTGCGCGGTGATCGTCGTGCCGCCTTCGCTCTTGCTGAGAAAGGGCGCCGTATTTTTGACTCCGCAGCGTCGTACGAGCAGACATCTGACTACGCCGTGCCGTACTGGCGTATGAGCGTGTTCCTGAGCCTCCTGCTTGCCCGGCTTGGTGACGAACGCGGAGCCATCGAAGCTCAGGACGCAGCGCGCAAGAACCTTCCTGCCTCGCTGCCAAGGTTCGCCACCCACCTTGAGATGCATCGCGGCTTGATGCTGGTCAAGGCGGGCGACAGGGCGGGCGGAGCCCGGTACGCCCAAGATGCGCTCAGCGCCTTGCCGCGGGAAAAGCACAGCCTCACGCTCCGGATGCTCATGGAAGAGATCGAGCAGGCATAGCCGCCCAAGCGGGATCTGCCCGAGTGGTACGGTCGGCCGAAAATAAATGCAAGCACGCTTGCTTGTTTCAAGCGCGGCTGCCATGCTCCACCGCACACCCGCTGTCCCGGAGGGGAGCGCACCGTGTCCGAAGCGTCCGGTCCGGCCGTCGCCGTGCTCGATGGCCTGCTCGACGATCTGCGCGACGAGGGGGATGAACTCGACCGGCTGGTAGGGGAGTTGAGCCTCGATCGGTGGGCCGGGGGCACCGCCTCGCCCGGGTGGACCATCGCCCACCAGGTCGCCCACCTCGCCTGGACGGACACCGCCGCCCTGCTCGCCGTCACCGACCCCGACGCCTTCGCGGCGGAGGTCGAGAAGGCCGTCGCGGCGCCGGACAGGTTCGTGGACGAGGGCGCCGAGGCCGGGGCCCAACTCCCGCCCGCCGAACTGCTTTCGTGGTGGCGGGACGGTCGCGTACGCCTGCAAGCGGCGCTGCGGGCGGCGCCCGCCGGGGCGCGGTTCCCCTGGTACGGGCCCCCGATGTCCGCCGCGTCCATGGCCACGGGCCGCCTCATGGAGACCTGGGCGCACGGCCAGGACGTGTTCGACGCGCTGGGCCGGACCCGCAGGCCCACCGACCGGCTGCGCCACGTCGCCCGCATCGGCATCCGTGCCCGCGACTACGCCTTCTCCGTACGGGGGTTGACGCCTCCGGCCGAGGAGTTCCGGGTGGAGCTGACCGCCCCGGACGGTGGCGCCGGGCTGTGGACGTTTGGGCCCGAGGATGCCCAACAGCGTGTCACCGGGCCCGCGTTGGACTTCTGCCTTCTCGTCACGCAGCGGCTGCACCGCCGCGACACGGCGGTGCGCGCCGAGGGTGCCGACGCCGACCGCTGGCTCGACATCGCCCAGGCCTTCGCCGGTCCCGCCGGACCGGGACGCGCCCCCAAGGGGGACTGATGGACCAGGACGGGCGAATACTGCGCATCGGCAACGCCTCCGGGTTCTACGGCGACCGCTTCGACGCGATGCGGGAGATGCTGACCGGCGGCCCGCTCGACGTGCTCACCGGCGACTACCTCGCCGAGCTCACCCTGCTGATCCTCGGCCGCGACCGGCTGCGCGACCCCCGGCTCGGGTACGCCAAGACGTTCCTGCGGCAACTGGAGGAGTGCCTCGGGCTGGCGCGGGAGCGCGGGGTGCGGATCGTCGCCAACGCGGGCGGGCTCAATCCGGCCGGACTCGCTGACGCCGTACGGGAGTTGGCCGACCGGGTGGGCGTTCCGGTGCGGGTCGGGCATGTGGAGGGCGACGGGCTGCCGCTGCCCGAGGGCGCCCTGACCGCCAACGCGTACCTGGGCGGCGGCGGGATCGCGGCCTGTCTGCGCGGCGGGGCCGACATCGTCGTGACGGGGCGGGTGACGGACGCGGCCCTGGTCACCGGGCCGGCCGCGTGGTGGTTCGGCTGGGGGCCCGAGGAGTACGACGCGCTCGCGGGCGCGGTCGTCGCCGGGCACGTCCTGGAGTGCGGCGCCCAGGCCACCGGCGGGAACTACTCCTTCTTCACGGAGTTCAGCGGCCGCGACCTGCGCCGCCCCGGCTTTCCCCTCGCCGAACTCCACGCCGACGGCACCGCCGTCATCACCAAGCACCCCGGCACCGGCGGAGTGGTCGACACCGGCACGGTCACCGCGCAGCTCCTGTACGAGACGTCCGGCGCCCGGTACGCCGGGCCCGACGTCACCGCGCGGCTCGACACCGTACGGCTCGACCAGGACGGGCCCGACCGGGTGCGCATCACCGGAGTGCGGGGCGAGGCGCCGCCGGCGACCCTCAAGGCGGGGCTCAACCGCATCGGCGGCTGGCGCAACGAGGTCGTGTTCGTGCTGACCGGCCTCGACGTCGAGGCGAAGGCCCGGCTGGTGCGGGAGCAGATCGAGGACGCCTTCGCCCGCGCCAAACGGCGTCCCGCGTACGTCAATTGGGAGCTCTCCCGCACCGACCGGCCGGACGCCGCCACCGAGGAGTGCGCGAGCGCGCTGCTGCGCCTGGTCGTCCGCGACGCGGACCCGGACGCGGTCGGCCGGGTGGTGAGCGGCGCCGCCGTCGAACTGGCCCTCGCCAGCTACCCCGGCTTCCACGTCACGGCCCCGCCCGGGAAGGGAGCGCCGTACGGGGTGTTCGAGGCGGCGTACGTGGCGGCGGGCTCGGTGGAGCACGTGGCCGTACATGCCGATGGCGTACGGGAGTTGATCTCCCCGCCCGCCCGTACGGCGGCCCTCGCGCCGGTCCCCGAACCGCCTCTGCCTCCGTCCGCTCCTGCGGGGCCGACTCGGCGGGTGCCGCTGGGGCTGGTGGCGGGGGCGCGGAGTGGGGACAAGGGTGGGGACGCGAATGTGGGCGTCTGGGTGCGGTCGGATGCAGCGTGGGAGTGGCTCGCTCATGCGCTGACGGTGGAGCGGTTCCGTCAACTGCTCCCGGAAGTGCGGGAGTTGAAGGTCACTCGTCACCCTCTTCCGAACTTGCGGGCGCTGAACTTCGTCGTGGAGGGCCTGCTGGGCGAGGGCGTCGCGTCCCAGTCGCGCTTCGACCCCCAGGCGAAGGGGCTGGGGGAGTGGCTGCGGAGCCGGGAGGTGGCCGTGCCGGTGGCGTTGCTGGAGTGAGCATTTCCCCACCCCGCCCCTTCCCGAACTGAGGGCTCTGCCCCCAGACCCCCGCTCCTCAAGCTCCCCCGAGGCCTTAAGGGCCAGGGAGGGACCCCCATGAGGGGCTTGACATTGGGCTGAGGTCCGCCGCAGGCGCCTGCCCCACCCCCCCCAGGAGCCCCCATGCCCACCCTCCCCACTGCCATAGACCCGACCACCCCCGAACACCTCGCCGCCCGCGCTGCCATGCGCGCCAAGCTCGCCGAGTTGGACGCCGAGCACGCCAAGGCGCTGGCCGGTGGCGGTGAGAAGTACACGGAGCGCCACCGCGGGCGCGGCAAGCTCCTGCCCCGCGAGCGGATCGAGCTGCTCCTCGACCCCGACACCCCGTTCCTCGAACTGTCCCCCCTCGCGGCGTGGGGCAGCGACTACCCCGTGGGCGCCTCGATGGTGACCGGCATCGGCACCGTCGAGGGCGTCGAGTGCCTGATCACCGCCAACGACCCCACCGTGCGCGGCGGCGCGTCCAACCCCTGGACCCTCAAGAAGGCGCTGCGCGCCAACGAGATCGCGTACACCAACCGGCTCCCCTGCATCAGCCTCGTGGAATCCGGCGGCGCCGATCTGCCCTCGCAGAAGGAGATCTTCATTCCGGGCGGTGCGATCTTCCGGGACATCACGCGGCTGTCCGCCGCCGGCATCCCGACGATCGCCGTCGTCTTCGGCAACTCCACGGCGGGCGGGGCGTACATCCCCGGCATGTCCGACCACACGGTGATGATCAAGGAGCGGTCGAAGGTCTTCCTCGGTGGGCCGCCGCTGGTCAAGATGGCCACCGGCGAGGAGAGCGACGACGAGTCGCTGGGCGGCGCCGAGATGCACGCCCGCACCTCGGGTCTCGCCGACCACTTCGCCGTGGACGAGCGGGACGCGATCCGCCAGGCCCGCCGCATCGTCGCCCGCCTCAACCACCGCAAGGCGCACCCGGATCCGCGGGCGATCGCCGAGCCGCCCAAGTACGACGAGGACGAGCTGCTCGGCATCGTGTCCGAGGACCTGAAGACCCCCTTCGACCCGCGCGAGGTCATCGCCCGGATCGTGGACGGCTCCGACTTCGACGAGTTCAAGCCGCTGTACGGGCCGAGCCTGGTGACGGGCTGGGCCGAGCTGCACGGCTACCCCGTCGGCATCCTCGCCAACGCGCAGGGCGTGCTCTTCTCCGGCGAGTCCCAGAAGGCCGCCCAGTTCGTCCAGTTGGCGAACCAGCGCGACATCCCCCTCCTCTTCCTGCACAACACCACCGGCTACATGGTCGGCAAGGAGTACGAGCAGGGCGGCATCATCAAACACGGCGCGATGATGATCAACGCGGTGTCCAACTCCCGGGTCCCGCACCTCTCCGTCCTCCTCGGCGCCTCCTACGGCGCCGGCCACTACGGCATGTGCGGCCGCGCCTACGACCCCCGCTTCCTCTTCGCCTGGCCGAGTGCCAAGTCCGCTGTGATGGGGCCGCAGCAGCTCGCCGGCGTCCTGTCGATCGTGGCCCGCGCCTCCGCCGAGGCCAAGGGGCAGCCGTATGACGACGACGCGGACGCCGCGCTGCGCGCGATGGTGGAGCAGCAGATCGAGGCCGAGTCGCTGCCGATGTTCCTGTCCGGGCGGCTGTACGACGACGGGGTCATCGACCCCCGCGACACCCGGACCGTCCTCGGGCTCTGCCTGTCGGCGATCCACACCGCCCCTGTCGAAGGCGCCCGCGGCGGCTTCGGCGTCTTCCGGATGTGAGGCCCCGATGACCGCCATCAGCACCCTGCTCGTCGCCAACCGGGGCGAGATAGCCTGCCGGGTCTTCCGCACCTGCCGCGACCTGGGTATCGCCACGGTCGCGGTGTTCTCCGACGCCGACGCGGGCGCGCTGCACGTGCGGGAGGCGGACACGGCCGTACGGCTGCCGGGGGCGACGCCCGCCGAGACGTATCTGCGCGGCGACCTCGTGGTGCAGGCGGCCCTCGCGGCGGGCGCCGACGCCGTGCACCCCGGGTACGGCTTCCTGTCCGAGAACGCCGGTTTCGCGCGGGCGGTCGCCGACGCCGGGCTCACCTGGATCGGCCCGCCCCCCGAGGCCATCGAGGCCATGGCCTCCAAGACCCGCGCCAAGGAACTCATGGGTCTTCCGCCGCTGAACCTGTCCGATGTCACCGAGGCCGACCTCCCCCTACTGGTCAAGGCCGCGGCAGGCGGCGGCGGACGCGGCATGCGCGTGGTTCGTCAACTGGCGGACGTCGATGACCAGTTGGCGGCGGCTCGTGCCGAAGCCCTGAGCGCCTTCGGTGACGGCGAGGTCTTCGTCGAGCCGTACATCGAGGGCGGCCGCCACGTCGAGGTGCAGATCCTCGCCGACGCGCACGGCGCGGTCTGGGCGCTCGGCACCCGCGACTGCTCCCTCCAGCGCCGCCACCAGAAGGTCATCGAGGAGGCCCCGGCGCCCGGTCTCGGTCCCGAGCTGACCGCCGAACTGCACGACCTGGCGGTACGGGCCGCGAAGGCGACCGACTACCGGGGCGCGGGCACCGTCGAGTTCCTGGTCGCCGACGGCAGGGCCCACTTCCTGGAGATGAACACCCGCCTCCAGGTCGAACACCCCGTCACCGAGGCGGTGTTCGGCATCGACCTCGTGGCGCTCCAGCTGCGCATCGCCGAAGGCGACGCCCTCCCGGCGGACCCGCCCACCCCCCACGGCCACGCCATCGAGGCCCGCCTGTACGCCGAGGATCCCGCCGGCGAGTGGGCCCCGCAGACCGGCACCGTCCACCAACTCGCCGTCCCTGACGTCCGGTTGGACAGCGGCTACGGCACCGGCGACACCATCGGCGTCCACTACGACCCCCTGCTCGCCAAGGCCGTCGCCCACGCCCCGACCCGAGCCGAGGCCGCCCGTAAACTCGCCCGCGCCCTCCAACGCGCCCGTATCCACGGCCCGGTGACCAATCGCGACCTGCTCGTACGCTCCCTGCGTCACCTGGACTTCACCGGAGCCCGGCTCGACACCGGCTTCTACGACCGCCACCTGCCCGAGCTCACCGAACCCGTGCCCGGCGCGCGCTACGCGGCCCTCGCCGCCGCGCTCGCCGACGCGTCCTCCCGGGCCGGCCGGTTCGGCGGCGGCTGGCGCAACGTACCCTCGCAGCCCCAGGTCAAGCGGTACGGCGAACACGAGGTCCGCTACCGCCTCACCCGCCACGGACTCGAAGCCGACGCCTACCCCGAGGTGCGCCTCGAAGCGGCCGCTCCGGATCGCGTACGCCTCGAAATCGACGGCCTGGTAAGGGAGTTCGTGGTCAGCTCGCACGGTGGCACCGTGTACGTCGACACTCCGTCGGGCGGGTACGCCCTCGCCGCGCACCCCCGCTTCGCCGACCCCGGCGACCTCGTCGCGCCCGGCTCGCTGCTCGCTCCCATGCCGGGGGTGGTCGTCCGGGTCGCCGACGGTCTTGAGGAGGGCTGCCGCGTCGTCGCGGGTCAGCCGCTGCTCTGGCTGGAGGCGATGAAGATGGAGCACCGCATCACCGCTCCCGCCTCCGGCACGCTCACCGCGCTCCACGCCGCCCCCGGCCGCCAGGTCGTGGTCGGTGCCCTGCTCGCCGTAGTCGTTCAGGAGGCTGAAGAAGCATGACCGGTGTCATCGAGAGCCAGGAGAACAAGGATCTGCGTGCCGCCGTCGCAGCGCTCGGAGCCCGGCACGGGCGCGGGTTCGACCGCGCGGCCCTGTGGTCGGAGGCCGCCAAGCTCGGCTACCTCGGCGTCAACCTGCCCGAGCAGTACGGTGGCGGGGGCGGCGGAATGGCCGAACTGTCCATTGTCCTGGAGGAGTTGGGGGCGGCCGGCTGTCCCCTTCTCATGATGGTCGTCTCGCCCGCCATCTGCGGCACGGTCATCGCGCGGTTCGGCACCGACACCCAGAAGCGGAAGTGGCTGCCGGGCCTCGCAGACGGCACGCTGACCATGGCCTTCGGCATCACCGAACCCGACGCGGGCTCCAACTCGCACCGCATCACCACCACCGCCCGGCGCGACGGCGACGGCTGGATCCTCACCGGCCGCAAGGTCTTCATCTCCGGCGTCGACATAGCCGACGCCACCCTCGTCGTCGGCCGCACCGAGGACGCGCGGACCGGCAGCCTCAAGCCCTGCCTCTTCATCGTCCCGCGCGACACCCCCGGCTTCCGGCGCTCGCGGATCGACATGGAACTCCGGGCGGCGGAGAAGCAGTTCGAGCTCGTCCTGGACGACGTACGCCTGCCCGCCGACTCCCTCGTCGGCGACGAGGACGCCGGTCTGCTCCAGCTCTTCGCCGGGCTCAACCCGGAGCGCATCATGACGGCCGCGTTCGCGATCGGCATGGGCCGCTACGCGCTCGCCCGAGCCGTCGACTACGCGACGACCCGGCAGGTGTGGAAGCTCCCCATCGGCGGCCACCAGGCCATCGCCCACCCCCTCGCCCAGGCCCACATCGAACTCGAACTGGCCCGCCTGATGATGCAGAAGGCCGCCGCGCTGTACGACGCGGGTGACGACATCGGGGCGGGCGAGGCGGCCAACATGGCCAAGTACGCGGCCGCCGAGGCCTGCGTCAAGGCCGTCGACCAGGCCGTCCACACCCTCGGCGGCAACGGCCTGACCCGCGAGTACGGCCTCGCCTCGCTCATCACGGCCGCCCGGGTGGCCAGGATCGCGCCGGTCAGCCGCGAAATGATCCTCAACTACGTGTCACATCAGTCCCTGGGCCTGCCCAAGTCGTACTAGGGGGGTGTCCGGTGGGTCATGGCCGGGGTCGCGGCGCCTGGCACGGCACTTCGCCGCGTTGCCGAAACGCCCCGATAGCTCCTCCCCCAAGGCCTTAAAGGCCAGGGGAGACCCCCACTCAGGCCGCTCCGGCGCCTTGCGATGCACCGCACCAGCCGCCGCGCCCTATCCGACCCTGACCCACCGGACACCCCCTAGGCGCTCCGCTGGAGTGCGGGCATGTGACTGCGGGCCGGTGGGGGCTGGTCGCGCAGTTCCCCGCGCCCCTTTGGGCCGCCTTCCACCAGCCCGCCGAGACGTACTAGGAGACCCCCATGGACTCCCCCCGTATCTTCCGCAGCGAGTACGCCGACGTGCCCGTCGTGGACGAGCCCATTCACGAGGCGGTCCTCGCCCGCTCCGCCGCCGCGTACCAGGACGCCATCGCGCTCATCGACGGCACGGACCCGAGCGGGGCCACCTCCGTCACGTATCGCCAACTGGACGTCCAGCACCGGAAGTTGGCGGCCGCCCTCGCCGCCTCCGGGGTGCGCAAGGGGGACGTGCTCGCGCTGCACAGCCCCAACTCGGTGCTCTACCCGACCGTGTTCTACGGCGCCACCCGTGCCGGGGCGGCCGTCACCACCGTCCACCCGCTGTGCACCGCCGAGGAGTTCGCCCAGCAGATCGCGGACTCCTCGGCGCGCTGGATCGTCACCGTCTCCCCGCTCCTGGAGACCGCCCGCCGGGCCGCCGAACTCGTCGGCTGCATCGAGGAGATCCTCGTCTGCGACCGGGCCGAAGGCCACCGCTCGATCGTCCACGACCTGCTCGCGACCGAGGCGGCCGAGCCCGCCGTGACCATCGACCCCGCCGAGGACATCGCCGTACTGCCGTACTCCTCCGGCACCACCGGCGTCCCCAAAGGGGTCATGCTCAGCCACCGCAACATCGCCACCAATCTGGCGCAGCTGCACCCGCTGGTGCCGATGGGGCCCGGCGAGCGCATCCTCGCCGTGCTGCCCTTCTTCCACATCTACGGCATGACCGCCCTCATGAACGCGCCCCTGCGCGGCGGCGCCACCGTCGTCGTGCTGCCGCGCTTCGACCTCGACCAGTTCCTCGGCGCGATCGAGAAGCACCGCATCACCGGCCTGTACGTCGCCCCGCCCATCGTGCTCGCGCTGGCCAAGCACCCGGCGGTCGCGCAGTACGACCTGTCGTCCCTGGAGTACGTCGTCAGCGCCGCCGCCCCCCTCGACTCCCGTCTGGCGGCGGCCTGTTCGGGCCGGCTGAAGCTGCCGCCGGTGCGGCAGGCGTACGGCATGACCGAGCTGTCCCCGGGCACCCACGCGGTCCCGCTCGCCGTCCCGGACCCTTCCCCAAGCTCTCAACTGCGTTCGAGCAGGGGAGACCCCAATCCCGGCGCGGTCGGCAAGCTCCTGCCCTCCACCGAGATGCGCATCCTGCGCCTGGACGACCCGGCCCGCGACGCGGAGCCGGGCGAGGCGGGCGAGGTCGCGATCCGGGGCCCCCAGGTCATGAAGGGCTACCTCGGCCGCCCCGACGCCACCGCCGCCCTGATCGACGCCGATGGCTGGGTGCACACCGGTGACGTCGGCCGGGTGGACGAGGACGGCTGGCTGTACGTCGTCGACCGCGTCAAGGAACTCATCAAGTACAAGGGCTTCCAGGTCGCCCCCGCCGACCTGGAAGCACTCCTGCTCACCCACCCCGCCATCGCGGACGCCGCCGTCATCGGCGTGTACGACGCCGACGGCAACGAGGTGCCCAAGGCCTTCGTCGTCCGCCGGCCGGGCGCGCCGGACCTCGGCGCGGACGAGGTGATGGCCTACGTCGCCGAACGCGTCGCCCCGTACAAGAAGCTCCGCCGGGTGGAGTTCATCGAGGGCGTGCCCCGGGCGGCCTCCGGCAAGATCCTCCGGCGCGAGCTGCGGCAACGAGAGAAGGACGGCGCGTGACCCTTCCCCAAGCTCTCGGCTCCGCTCGCGCAGGGGAGACCCCAATCCGGACGGCCCACGAGCGGGGCATCACCACCCTCACCCTCGATTCGCCCGCCAACCGCAACGCGCTGTCGGCGGGCCTGGTGGCCGAGCTGGGCGCTGCGCTCGCACGGTGCGCCGAGGACCCGGACGTACGGGCGGTGCTGCTCACCCACACCGGCGGCACGTTCTGCGCGGGAGCCGACCTGAAGGCACCGGCCGACCCGGCGGCCTTCGTGGCGCTGATGCGTACCGTCGTGGAGCTCCCCAAGCCCGTCGTGGCACGGGTCACCGGCCACGTCCGCGCGGGCGGCCTCGGCCTGCTCGCCGCCTGCGACATCGCGGTGGCGGGCCCGGCGTCCTCGTACGCGTTCACGGAGGCGCGGCTCGGCCTGGCACCGGCGGTGATCTCCATGCCGGTCCTCGCCCGCATGGAGGCGCGCGCGGCGGGCCGCTACTTCCTCACGGGGGAGCGGTTCGACGCGGCGGAGGCGGCCCGCACCGGACTGGTGACGCTCGCCGCGGACGACGTGGACGAGGCCCTCGAACCGGTCCTCGACGGGCTGCGCAGGTCGTCGCCGGGAGGCCTGGCCGCGTCCAAGGCACTGGTCACGGCTACCGTGGCGGAGACCTTCGACCGCCGGTCCAAGGAGCTGACCGCCCGCTCGGCGTCCCTCTTCGCCTCCGCCGAGGCGCGGGAGGGAGTGACGGCCTTCCTCGAACGACGGGACCCCGCATGGGTGTTGTGACCCCACCGAAGACCCCGAAGCAGGACCGCAGCCGGGCCACCCGGCAGCGCCTCCTGGAAGCCGCCGTCGCCTGCCTGGCCGAGCACGGCTGGGCGGGCTCCACCGTGTCGGTGGTCGCCGAGCGCGCCGGGGTCTCACGGGGCGCCGCCCAGCACCACTTCCCGACCCGCGAGGACCTGTTCACGGCGGCGGTCGAGTACGTCGCCGAACAGCGGTCCTCGGCCCTGCGCGCCCTGGACCGCACGGACCGCGAGCAGGTCGTCCGCGCCCTCGTCGGCCTCTACACCGGGCAGCTGTTCCGGGCCGCGCTGCACCTGTGGGTCGCCGCGGCCGACGAACCCCAGCTGCACGCCCGGGTGACCGAGCTGGAGGCGAGGGTGGGCCGCGAATCGCACCGCATCGCGGTGGACCTGCTCGGCGCCGACGAATCCGTACCGGGCGTACGGGAGACCGTGCAGGGCTTCCTCGACATGGCCCGGGGCCTGGGCCTGGCCAATCTGCTCACCGACGACGCGGCGCGCCGGGAGCGGGTCGTGGCGCAGTGGGCGGTGCTGCTGGACGACGCCTTGCGCTGAGCGGTGCGCCCCGTCCCCCGGACAGAGCATTTTCGGAATCGACTCCGCCCGGCCGTGGTATTAGGCAGTAACCGCGAACCGATGGTGAGGAAACATGACGGAGACGCAGGGCGCCTGGCGCCGGCAGACTTTCATCCCGATCACCCGGCAGCGATTCGAGAGCGAGGCGGCGGCCGAACCCCTCTATGCGGCTCTGGTGCGTTCCTGGGCCGCCGAGGGCCGAACGCTTCCGGGGCGGCCCGACTGGGAATGGAACCAGCTCATCAATGGGCCCTACTGGCCTTCTTGATTCCGTCCCCCGACCCGGGGCACGAGAAAGGCCGGTTCACCGGAAATTCCGGTGAACCGGCCCGTGGAAAACAGGGTGCCGGACCGCCGAAGGGATGGGCAGCGGTCCGGCTGTGCTGGGGGGAAGCGGGGGCTCAGCCCTTGTTGGCGCCGTTGCCCGAGAGGATCGGGATCTGGTCCAGGGTGTGCGAGAGCGGCTCGTCGCCCTTGGCCTGGGTCGAGCTCTCGGTGCACTGCTGGTTCTGCGGGGCGGACAGGACCGGCACGTCCTGGAGCGCCGAGACCGGCACGGCGCCGACGAGGGACGCGAGGTTGGCCTTGGCCGGCAGGGCGATGCAGGGCTTGTTGAACGAACCCTGGATCAGAGCCATCTGCGGGCTCATGGTGCCGTACGTGGCGGAGTTCCCGTACGCCTGCGTCGCACCGTTGCCGCTGACCGAGCTCGTGCCGTCGTGGTCGCCGACCGCCATCGCCCGCGGCGCCATCGCCGCGGACGCGCCGGCGACGGACACGCCGATGGTTGCTGCCGCCATACCCTTCTTGATCACGGCTGCTCCCTTTCTGATGGATGCCCCACAGATGGCTGCCCCATACGGAGCCACCTGCCCAACGGGCCCCCTTGTCGATTGGTTTCTGCCCTTCACTCCTTCAGCCGTACGAAAATGCGACCTACCGCCTGTTTGGTCGGCGGGTTTTCAACTCCCTTTATCGGTGGGGATCATATGGAGATCCGATGCCGCCTTCCGGGGGCTCTTGGAGTTTGGTGTTCGATATCTCTTCGAGGTGTGGGGGATCCTTCGGGTGAAGCGTCGGAGCCAATCGGAACCAAACCGGTGCGGCGAAGTTGACAAGTCGGTAGTCCCTGGTCCAGGGCTCGTTGAACAAGCCCTGCCTCGGTGTTCCGGTCAAGGCCAACGCCGCGTCCCTCGTCGGCGCCGTGCCGGTCTCCGCGCTCCAGGACGTGCCGGTCCTGTCCGCCCCGCAGAACCAGCAGTGCACCGAGAACTCGACCCAGGCCAAGGGCGACGAGCCGTTCTCGCACACCCTGGACCAGATCCCGATCCTCTCGAACAACGGCGCCGACAAGAGCTGAGTCCGGTAGGTGGCCGCTCGGGCTGCCAGGGTCCAACTCGGCCCGCGGCAGCCCGAGTTCTTTTGCGCGCCAAATGCCCTGCGGGGGTGGTATCGAGAAGCAGGGCCGTTTTCTGGCGTACGGGTGAGGAACTCGGGGCGGCCCTTCCCATTCGGGTTTCTTTTCCCTGGCTCATTCGTTACTCGGTCGTCAGCGGCTCCTTGGGCGAAAGCTCTGGCAACGCGCCGTGAGCAACGACTGGTTGCGTGACGTTTTGGCTGAGGGAAGGAAAACCACGTGAAGTACATGAAGGCTGCGACGGTCATGACCGGTCTCGCCATCGCCGCGGGCGGTGCCACCCCGGCGTTCGCCGATGCTCACGCCGACGGTGCCGCGATCGGCAGCCCGGGTGTTCTGTCGGGCAACCTGCTGCAGGCTCCGGTCCACGTGCCGGCCAACGTCTGCGGCAACACGGTGAGCGTCATCGGCGCCCTGAACCCGGCGTTCGGCAACACCTGCGTCAACGAAGAAGACTGACGCAGCGCGTCAGGACTCTCCTTTTTCTGACTTTGGGGCGTGCCCTCCGCACGCCCCAAAGTCGGCTTCAGCCGCCCCTTTCTCGCCGGCTCGCGGCAGACGGCTCATGTGCGCCAGGCCCCGCCCGTGCACCACACCGCCCCCGCGCCCCGGGTCGCCCGTCCCGCAGCCGTGGCGCCGGCCCCCGCACCCGCTCGCCTCGCCGACACCGGGGCCGTCGGGCCCGTGCTCGGTGGGGGTGTCCTCTACCGGCGTGGCAGGGTGATGGCCCGCGCCTGACCCGATGGGCCCGCCAGACCCCCACCCGCGGCGAGTGACGGCCGAGGGCAGAGGTGGGGGTATGGACCCGGTGGCATAACTCCCTTACTAACAGCGCCAGTTGGGCGCCGCAGGAGCCAGCCGGACGGTCAGGGCTCGTCCGTACCGCCAAGGGCCCGGTTCCTCTTCAGGAGCCGGGCCCTTCGTCATGCGGTCCGTCGAGCGGGGCGGCGCGCGACTGGCCCTTTCGCGTACGTCCTTTCGGGGGTCTTGTGACGCGGGGCCGCTTAACGTCCCGATCGGCGTAATAAGAATATTGTCCAACCGGGAACCCGGGGAGGTCTCAGAACCAGGGAGCGCACATGCGTCAGCGACGTCATCGGGCGGCCACCTTCACCACGAGTGTCCTGGCGGCGGGTGCCCTCTTCAGTCTGGCCGCGGTGCCGGGCGCCGAAGTCCGGCCGCCCCGGAGCGCCGACGACCCCCCTGCGCCCCACCCCTCGCACCCTCCCGCCGCGAATTTCGGCGCCTTTCTGGATTCCGGTGAACTCGGCGTCAAGAAAATCGCGGCGCTGGAGAAATGGCTCGGCGGGACCGAAATCAAAGTGGGCCATACGTATCTGCCCGGGAATACCTGGTCGGACATCGAGGGAAGGGCGGGATTCCTCGAAGACTGGGCCACCTGGCGCCGCCAGCGGGCCGACCGTACGCTCGTTCTCAACGTCCCCATGCAGGCCGGCAACGAGGACGGCGTGTCCGACACCCGGGTGCGCGGCCTGCTGCTGCGGGGCGCCGTGGGGCTGTACGACGACCACTTCAAGACTCTGGCCGAGCGGCTGGTCGCGCTCAAGATCCCGGACACCGTCATCGTCCTCGGCTGGGAGATGAACGGCACCACGTACACCCATCGCTGCGGGCCCGACCCGGAGTCGTGGAAGAAGTACTGGAAGCGCGCGATCACCGCGATGCGTTCCGTCCCGGGGCAGAAATTCCGCTTCGATTTCACGCCGAGCCGCGGGCGGGACGCCGTGCCCTGGACCGATTGCTATCCGGGCGACGATGTGGTCGACATCATCGGAATGGACTCCTACGACCAACCGCCCGGGGATACTTTCGACGAGCAGGTCAAAGAGCCGTACGGACTCCAGCAGCACCTGGACTTCGCCGCCGCGCACGGAAAGCCGATCTCCTTTCCGGAGTGGGGGCTTTTCCGCAACGGGGACAATCCCGAATACATGCGGCGCATGCTGGCCTGGATCGACGCGCACAAGCCGGTCTACAACACCATTACCGACTACTGCCCGCACGGCGTGTGGGGGTGTGCCGAGAACCCCCGCTCCTCGCAGGTCTACCGCTCGCTCCTGTCCGGCCGCATTGAGCCCACCCCGCAGCCGTCCACCCTGCCTTCCTCCGTGCCCTCCACTCCGGTGAGCCCGCTGCCGTCCACGTCGCCGGTGCCGTCCACGTCCCCCCAGCCCCCCACGTCGCCGAAGCCGGTCGTGCCGGTCGTGCCGGTCGTGCCGGTTGTGCCGGACGCGCCGAAGCCGCCCGAGAAGTGCGCGCCCGTCGATCTCGGCCCGTGGGTCGAGTACTGGATGGGCGGCAAGCTCTGCCTCCGCTTCGACTGGTGGTCACGCCGGTCCTGACGGCTCCGCGGCGGGGCGGCCCCGGCCGTCCCGCCACTGCCGCAGCGCCCGCAGCGCGGCGCCCGCCCGGCGCCGCAGCCGCGCGTGCAGTGCGCTGGCCCACAGCAGCGGGGCGGTGCGCCGCCGGGCCAGCAGGAAGCGCTGGTTGACCCGGACCTCGGGGCGCCAGTGCAGTTTGTACGGTTCGTTGCCGCGCAGCATGCTCAGCGCGGCCCGCCCGCTGCCGTCGATCCGCTGCGCGCCGGCCCGCAGCAGCATCGTGGCCACGTCCACCTTGCGGGCGCGCAGCCCGGGGTGCGCCCCGTACAGGTAGCCGCCGGCGAGCGCCGGGGAGAGCAGGGTGAGATCGGCCGCCACCACCTCGCCGTCGAGCCGGAACTCGGTGACCACCGCCTCGCCCTGCCGGGTCATCTCGCCCACCGCGCGCGCCAGATGCTCCTCGAACCGGCTCCGCAGGTGCTCGCGGGTCACCCCGCGGCCCTGCCACTGGAGCCCGTGCAGATCGAGCAGGGTCCGCAGCGCACCGGGTACTTCCTCGGGCGGTACGTCGCGCTGCTCGATGCCCAGCGCGTCGATCTTCCGGAGCTTGGCGCGGGCCCGCTGGGAGCGGTTCGAGGGGAGACGTCCGAGGAGTACGTCCATGCCCGCCGCGGGCAGTTCCAGGCAGCACGAGTCCGCCAACTGCCGCCGCTGTGCTGGCCAGTTGGCGTGCAGGCGTTCGGCGCCGCCGCCCGCTCTGACCTCGCCGAGGTCGATCAGGGCGCCGCGCGCCGAGCCCATCAGCGCCTCGGTGAGCGCGTCCGCGGCCTCCTGGGCGCAGCTGTCGTCCAGGAGTACGTCCGTGAAATCGGAGATCGTGCCGCCCAGCGGGACCAGCGCCGGAAAGGGCCGCAGCACCCGCATCAGCGGGGCCGCCCCGATCAACTCCCCGTCCCGATGGACCACATGGACGCGCAGCCGACCCGGCACCCCGTACGAAAGCCACCACGAATGCAGCCAGGCATGGCTCTGGAAAGGGGTCGCGGCACGACAACGTCCTTGCAGGCGGCGCCAGTTGGGGGCGAGCTCGGCGAACCGGGCTTCGTCCCTGCACACTTCGACGCCGACCCCGGCCATCAGCCGACCTCCTGCGGTACGGCCGCGGCGCCGGCCGGGCTCGGCAGCGCGACCCCGGACTCGGGCTCGGTCCCGGTGCGGCGGCGCGGGCGGGCCAGCAGGGTGAGGCCGCCGAGCAGTCCGCCCGCGCAGCCGCCCACCAGGGTCGTCAGCGAGGCGGCGGGGGAGGAGGGCGCGAGCGGTTTGGCCGCGCGGGAGAACTGCACCACCTTCACCCCGGTGTCGGCCTGGGTGTGCGCGCCGTTGAGGGTGAGGGCCCGCGCCACCGCGTTGGCGATGCCCGCCGCGTCCCCGGCCCGCGCCGAGGTGGCGGTGACCGCGATCATCGGCGCGTCGGGCGAGGTCGCCGTCTGCACACTGCGCCGCAGGGTCTCCGCGCTCACCCCCGCCCACACCTGGGCGTCGCCGATGACGGCCACCTCGGTCGCGACCCGGCCGTACGCCTGCGCGAAGCCGAGGGCGACCGAGGCCTCGGTCTTCCCGGCGGGGGTGACCACCACATAGCTGGTCGCGCTGTACTCCGGGGTTCTGACCGCGCCGTACACCCCGCCCGCCGTCGCGCCGAGCAGCGCGCACACGGGCAATGGCCACCAGCGGGGCAGCGGACGGCGGACGCCCTGACGCTGCCACGGGCCGGAGAATCTGCTCATCGGGACTCTTCTTTCTCCGAGATGTTCGTCGGGATGTGCGCCGGGCCGGGTGCCGATTCGGGTGCCGGGCCGGGTGTCGGGCCGTACGCCTGGCGGGGCAGCGGTGTGCGGGCCGCGGCCGCCTCGTAGACCCGGACCAGCTGGGCCGAGGTCGTGGTGACGCAGTAGCGGCGCACCGCGTCGGGGACGGGATGCCGGGTGGGGCCCGCCTGCTGGAGTTCGCGCAGTACGCCGGTGAACGCGGCGGCCGTCCGGCCCGTGCGCAGCGCGCCCGGGGCCGACCCGGGCGGCAGGTCGTCGATCGCCGGGCAGGTCACGTACGCCACCGGGAGCCCCGCCGCGAGGGCCTCCACGACGGCCAGGCCGAACGCCTCCTCGTCCGACGGCGAGGCCAGGCAGTCCACCGCCGAGAGCACTCCGGGCAGGGTGGGCCGGTGGCCCGCCGGGCCGTCCTGGGCGCACTCGCCCGCGAAGACCACCCGGCCGGCCACGCCGAGCCGTTCGGCGAGCGCCCGCAGCGGCTGCTCCTGATCGCCGCCGCCCGCGAACACCAGCCAGGCGTCGGGGAGTTGGGCCACCGCCTCGACAAGCACCCGGAACCTCTTGCCCGCCGCCAGCCTGCCGACCGCGCCGACCGCGAACGCCTTTGGCGGGAGCCCGAGTTGACGGCGTACGAGGGCGCGGGTGCGCGGGCTGAAGGCGAACCGCTCGGCGTCGATCCCGTTCGGCACCACCTGGATGCGGCGGTCCGGCACGCCCCAGCGGGACAGCCGCCGCGCGATGGTGCCGGACACCGCCACCGTCGTCGTGCCGAGCCGCTCGCTCGCCAGGTAGAGGCCGCGTACGCCGGGACCGAGCGGCCGCCCCTCGATGCGGGCCTCGCCGAGCGAGTGCTCGGTGGCGACGACGGTGCGTACCCCGGCGAGCCTGGCCGCGAGGCGGCCGTACAGGCAGGCCCGGTACAGATGGGTGTGGACCAGGTCGTAGTGGCCGCGGGAGACCAGCCGGGTGAGGCGGGGCAGCGCGGCCAGGTCCCGGTTGCCCGCCATGCCGAGGTGGCGCACCCGGCCGCCGTCGCGCACGATGGCGCGGGCCACGGTGCCGGGGTTGGTGAGGGTGACGACGTCGGGGTGGTAGGGCAAGTGCCGTAGCAGCAGCCGGAGTTGCTGCTCGGCGCCGCCGACGCCGAGCCCGGTGATGACGTGCAGGACCTTCACGCGCCCTCCGGAAGGTCGGCGGGCGCCTCCCGGCGCCAGCGGTGCAGGCCCCGCTTGAGGTACAGCCGCCAGCTGGTGTCGCGCTCCCCGATGTGGATGCGCGGCAGTGCGTAGCGGCCGGTCAGCGGGCCCGCGTCGATGGCGCAGGCGTACTGGTACCCGGCCGCGCGCACCGCGTCCATGGCGCGCAGGTCGACGGCCCCGTACGGATAGCAGAAACCCGTCACGTCGCGGCCGGTGAGGTCGAGGAGCAGCTGTCTGCTCTCCTGCACCTCGCGGTGCAGGGTGTCCTCGTCGGCGTGCGTCAGGTCGAGGTGGCGCAGGCCGTGCGAGGCGATCTCCATGCCCCAGGTGGCGGCCTGCTGGATGCCGCGTTCGTCCAGGAGCGGTTTGCGCGGGCCCAGCGGGTCCCAGTCGTTGGTTCCGCCGAGCAGTCCGGGCAGCACGAACACCGTCGCCGTGCACTCGTGGCGGCGCAGCAGCGCGAGGGCTTCGGCCGTGAAGTCCGCGTACCCGTCGTCGAAGGTCAGACCGACCAGTCCGCGAGCGGTGCCGGCCGCGCGGGCCCGGATGAGTTCGGTCATGTTCACCCCCTTCAGGCCGCGTGCGCGCAGCCAGCGCAGCTGGCGTTCCAGGCGGCGCGGCGAGACGGTGATGCGGTACGGGTCGTCCATGGTGTGGGTCACCGAGTGGTACATCACCACCCACAGCGGGGCGGCGGGGCGCGGTCTCGAACCAGTCAGTGGACCCCGTGGGTCGCCGACTGCTGTGTCAACGTGCATGCCAGAGCTTTCGTGTGACGGGACGGAACAGCAGGCAGAACTCCCGGACCCGCAGCAGGCGGGCGACGAGGGCGAAGGCGACGCAGGCGGCGAACGCTCCAACAAGCAGAGCCAGCAAGGGATTTGAGGTGATGTCGGCGGCCCACTCGCAGGCCGCCGTCGCGGCGCACGCGGCCACCAGGAGCCGGGCGAGCTGGCCGCACGCCCAGCGGGTGGGCAGTGCCGTGCGGCGGCGCCCGCTGCCCCACAGGAGCAGGAGCGCGGTCAGGCTGATGCCGAGCGCGTTGGCGGCCGCGATGCCGGGCGAGCCCCACACCGGTACGGCGACGGCCCCGGCCGCGGCGGTCGCGGCGAGCCCGGCCAGCATGGCGCAGGCCGGGAACCACAGCGGCCGGGCCTCGGAGAAGTACGAGCGGGCGAGCACCCCGACGAGGGTCTGGCCGAGCAGACCGAGTGCGTACACCCGCATCACGGCCGCGGTCGCCGCGGTGTCGCCGACGGTGAACGCGCCGCGCTGGAACAGGACGTGGATGATCTGCGGGGCGCACGCCACCACCACCGAGGCGCCGACGAGCACGATGGCGCCCGCCACGACCAGGTCGCTCTCCACCCGGCGCCTGGCCCGCTCGGTGTCGCCCGCCGCGAGGGCGCGCGCGATCACGGGGAAGGTGACCGTGCACAGCATCAGCGAGAGCATCATCGGCATCTGCGCCACCTTCTGGGCGTAGTTGAGATGCGAGATGGCTCCGGCGGGCAGCGGCGCGGCCAGGAACCGCTCGATGAGCACCTGCGTCTGGCGGCTCAGCGCGAACACCACGGCCGGGGCGACCAGCGCGAGCCGGAAGGCCTGGGCGGTGGGCCGGTCCGGCCGCCGGGCGGGCGGCAGGGCGGCGGCCGGCTCCCGGCGGCGCCAGCTGCGCCACAGCGCGGGCAGCTGGACGAGCACCATGAGCGCGCCGCCGAGCGCGACCCCGGCCGCCGCGGCCCGCACCCCCCACGCCCGGCCGAGCAGCAGGAGCAGGGCGATGATGCCCACGTTGTACGCCGCGTAGATCGACGCGGGCGCCAGGAAGCGGCCGTGTCCGCGCAGGGCGGCGCTGCAGTATCCGGCGAGCCCGAAGGTGAAGGCGCAGGTCGCGGTCAGCCGGGTGCAGTCGACGGCGAGGTCCGCGCGGGGAAGGCCGGGGGCGAGCACCGCCACCACGGCGGGCGCGGCGGCGATCAGTACGGCGGCGCCCGCGGCCAGCGCCAGCATCAGCTTGGGCAGGGTGGCCGCCACCAGGGCGCGTACCGGATCGGGGCCGGTGCGCCGGCCGCGTTCGACCAGGGCGAGGCTGAACGCCGGTACCAGGACGAAGGCCAGGCCGTCCTCGATCAGCAGCGTCGCGGCGACCTCGGGGACCGTCCAGGCGACCAGGAATGCGTCGGTGTCGGTGTCGGCGCCGAAGACGTGTGCGAAGGCCTGGTCGCGCAGCAGCCCGAGGAGGGCTCCGGCGACGGTGAGGGCGGCGGTGAGGGCGGCGGCCCGCGCCAACAGCCGCCCGGACTGGGCCGGTTCGGGGGGTGCGGCGGTCGCGGTCAGGCGCGGGGGAGCGGTCTCCGTCATGGCCGGCCCGTCCCTCGCGCACCGAGCGCGAACCAGGCGGCGAAGCCGAGGACGAGTGCGGTAAGGATGGTCGAGGGCCCGCCGATGTCGCCGTAGCAGAAGTCCACGAGCAGCCAGATCAGGAGGCCGTTGGCCACCAGCGCGCAGTCCACTCCGCTGCGCCGCTTGCGCGCGAGGCGCAGCCCGCGCAGCCCGCCGACCAGGAGCGCGGCCCAGCTTCCGACGAGTGTGACCGTGCCGAGCAGTCCCTGTTCGCTCAGGACGAGGAGGTACATGTTGTGCGGGGAGAGCAGCGGCTGGCGTTTGAACGCGGCGCCCGCGCCCCCGGTGTCGCTGCCGGAGGACAGGGCGAGCGAGGAGTTGGCGTCGCGGTGGGTCGGGAATCCCTTCAACCCGACGCCTGTGAGCGGAGATTGACGCCACATCAGACCGGCCGCCGCCCACATCGTGTACCGGTCGGTGACGGACTGGTCGGGGGCGTCGGAGACCTGGGTGATGCTGTCGAGCCGATCCTTGAGCAGCTGGGTGCCCGCCCCGGTCCCGCCGACCAGGACCACGGCGGCGGCCGCGGCGACCGCGGTGACGGCGAGGGCGCGCCGCACCCCGGAGAGCAGCAGCAGCGCGCAGACCGCGACCGCCGTGGCGATCCAGGCACCCCGGCTGAACGACAGCGCCAGCGGTAGGAGCAGGAGCGCGGCGCAGCCGAGCGCGGCCCGGCGCTGGGTGCGGCCGGCCCCGGGCGTGGGGTCGAGGGCGAGTCCCACCGCGCAGATCAGCCCGCAGGACACCACGCTCGCCATGCCCATGATGTCCGAGGCGCCGAAGGTGCCGACCGCGCGGATGTCCTGGCCCATGTAGGAGGCGCCGGTGGCGGTCAGATACTGGTGGACGCCGACCCCGCCCTCGAACAGGGCGAGCGCCACCACGGCCGCGGCCGCGAGCCGGAAGTCGTCGCGGTCGCGCAGCAGGAGCAGCACGGCGATCGGCACCAGCACGAAGATCTGCAGATAGCGGCCGAGCCCGGCGACCGCGGTGCCCGGGTCGGCGGCGCCCATCGCGGCCACGCAGATCCCGATCACCGGAAGCCCCGTGACGATCACGGCCGTACGGGTCAGCGGCCGGGCCCCCGAGCGCAGGACCCGTACCGGCGCCCACACCGCGAGCAGCCCCGAGGCGGCGTCGGCGGCGGTCGCCGAGCCCTCGCCGCCCAGCGGGCCAGTGGCGAGCAGGACGATCACGGCGAGCAGCGGCAGCAGGTGCGGGGCTCGTCGCAGCGGGGCCCAGGCGGCCACCGGGACGTGGAGGCGCGGCGCGGCCGCGACGGCGTTCACGTTCAGCTCCCGGCGGGGCGGACGAGGGAGGCCGCGGTGCGCAGCAGGATGCAGAGGTCCTGCCACAGCGACCAGTGGTCGATGTAGTAGTTGTCGTACCGGGCCCGGTCCTCGATCGAGGTGTCCCCGCGCAGCCCCTGCACCTGGGCGAGCCCGGTGATGCCGACGGGCATCCGGTGCCGGGCCGCGTACCCGGGGTGCGCCCGGCTGAACTGGGCGACGAAATAAGGGCGTTCGGGCCGCGGGCCGACGAGGCTCATGTCGCCCCGGATCACGTTCCACAGCTGGGGCAGCTCGTCCAGGGACGTACGCCGCATGAAGTGCCCGGCCCGGCTCATCCGGTCGTCGTCGGCGATGTTCCAGCGGGTGGCGGCCTCGTGTGCGGTGTCGGGGCGCAGCGTACGGAACTTGAGCAGCGTGAACGCCCGCCCCCGCAGCCCGATGCGCTCCTGCCGGAACAGCACCCCGGGCCCGTCGCTCCAGCGCAGCACCAGTGCGCACACCAGCAGCACGGGCGCCGCGGCGATCAGGGCGGGCAGCGTCACGAGCAGGTCGACGAGCCGTTTGAAGGCGAGCCCGGGGCCGGTGGCGGCGGTGCTGGTCATCGGGCGGCACGGGAAGGCGGCCAGTTCGTCGGGGGCCGGCTGCGGCACGACGAAGCCGGGGGCGCGCGTGTCGAGCTGCCACAGGGCGCAGCCCATCGCCTCAAGGAGCGGCAGCGGTACGGCAGTTGGGGCCGAGACGTCGGCTCCGTACGTGAACAGGCAGTCGCGCACCCCGTTCTGGATGACCGCGCGCTGCACGTCCTCCAGGCTGCGCAGCACCGGCACCGGGGAGGTCTCCACGGGCCCCTCGGACGGCGGCACGACGACGCCGACCGGCCGGATTCCGCCGCTCGACTGCCGCGCCAGCGCCGCGGTGACCCGCACGGCGGTGGCCGCCGGGCCCACCACCAGCGTGGGCCGGGGCCTGCGCACCGCCTGCTGGCGCCGCAGCCACAGGGCCGCGGCGCGCCCCGCGCAGCTCGCCAGCGTCTGCACCGCGCAGCCGGCCGCGACCGCCGACACCGCGAGCGGCACATCGGCCGACTCGTGGACGAGGGCGGTCCGGTGGGCCAGCACGGTCGACAGGACGCACCAGCCGATCAGCGCCCGGAAGAGCAGCGCGGGCACGTCGCCGAGCATGCCCCGCGCCAGCGTCGGCCGGTAGAGCCCGGCCTGGGCGTTGAGCACGAGCACCGTGGCCACGAGCAGCCCGGCGGGTCCGGGCGGCAGCCCGGCGTACGGCAGCGCGAGCATGCCGAGCAGCGCCGCCGTGCAGTCCACGGCGAGCAGCAGGGACACGAACGGGCGTCCCGGGCGCGGCCGGTGGGCCGGCAGAACGAAGTGGTCCGGCGCCTCGCGGGGCGTGACCACCGAAACGGTTCCCGATGACATCCCGGCGCCGTGGGGCGGCCCCCCGGCGGAAGGGACGATGCTTTCCGCGGTCACTGGCTGATGCGTTCCCTGTGCTCGGAGCGCGGCAGAGCGGCCACGTCGCGGTACACCTCCGCGATGCTTCGGGCCGTCTGCCGCACGTCGTGGGTGGTGGATACGTGCTCGTGCCCCTGGCGGGCCAGCGAGGTGCGCAGCGACGCGTCCCCGAGCAGCCCCGTCACGGCGCGCGCCAACTCGCCCGGACTGTCCGGCGGTACGAGACAGAACGGCGCGTGTCCGGGCGCGAGGCTCTCGGCCGAGCCCCCCACATCGGTGACCACCACGGCCCGGCCGCACGCCATCGCCTCCAGCGGAGCGAGTGCCATGCCCTCCCAGCGCGAGGGCAGCACGACCAGGTCCGCCGCCCGGTACCAGGCGGCGGTATCGCGGACCGCGCCGACGAAGGACACCGAAGGGGGCGCCGCCGCGCGCAGCGCCGCCAGGTCGGGCCCGTCGCCGACCAGCACCAGATGCGCGCCGGGCACCTGCGCGCGGACGTCGGGCCAGGCCCGGAGCAGGACGTCCTGGCCCTTTTGGCGGCACAGCCGTCCGACGCAGACCACCAGGGGCGGGTCCTGGGCGGCCGGCGTCTCCTCGCCCGCGCGGTAGTGGCCGAGGTCGACGCCGTTGGGGATCACGGAGCACTCCGCGAGGACGCCGGCCCGCCGTCCGGTGGCCCGCTCGCCCTCGCTGACGCACACGATGCGCGAGGTCCAGCGCACGGCCGCGCGCTCCCAGCCCCGGGTGAGGAGCGCGGTGATCCCGCCGACCGCCTCGAACGACCAGGCGTGCGGCTGGAAGACGGTGGGCACCCGGCCGCGCACGGCGAGCCGGGCGGCGACTCCGGCCTTGGCGCTGTGCGCATGGACCACGTCGGGGCGCACCCGCCGGATCAGCCGGGCCGCCCGCAGCGTCTCGCCGAGCAGCGCGGGACCGGGCGAGCGGGTGGCCGGCCAGGGGCACACCCGCGCGCCCAGGCGCCTCAGTTCGGTGCTCAACGGGCCTGTATCGGGGCACCCCACGGTGACCCGGAAGCCGCTGCGCAGCTGGTCCCGCACCAAGTCCGTGACGACTCTGGCCACGCCCCCCTCAGCGGGCTGGACCAGGTGCAGGACACTCAACTCCCCTGCGGGCTCCGGTCCACCGGGCCCGACGGGGATTCTGGCTGGCGACGGCATACGCGGTCACTCCGGTCCTAGCGCTCGAAAGAAAGCTGAATAGAAGCATCCGAGTCGTATTCAAGGCTGTTTGTATGATCCGGGCCGCGCGGATAATTCTGCATTACTGCGCTCCGGCTGCCGGAGGCCCCCGCGTTGTGACCGGCCCGGGGACGGGGAGCACTGTAACCGTATTTACGACCTGGTTCCGTCATGAATGCGTACGCCGGAGTGTCCCTTCGGGCGATCGTCCGTATCCCCTTGACGCCGGGCTCGTTGTATCGGTGGCTCATCTCCACTCGAAAGGAAGAGCGATGAATCGAATTGCCAAGTCCGTCGTGTCGGCCGGCGCCGGTGCCGCGGTCGTGATGCTGGGCGTCGGCATGGCCTCGGCCACGGGGCACGGCGATGGCGCGAGCGCGGAGGGCGTCGCCAAGGGTTCCCCGGGTGTCCTGTCCGGCAATCTGATCCAGGTGCCGATCCACGTGCCGATCAACCTCTGCGGCAACACGGTGAGCGTCATCGGCCTGCTGAACCCCGTCTTCGGCAACACCTGCGTCAACAAGTAGGCCGCCGGGGCGATGTCCACGGCCCGCGGTCGCCAGCCGCGTCCACGGTCCGGAGGTGCCCCGGAACCGCCCTGTACGACCCCGAAACCCGGTTCACTCGTTAGAGGCAAAACTGTGCGCTCGGGGCCGCGTTGACCGGTAGGTCGAGTGACAACACCCGGTCAGTGAACTTTCTCAATCTAGGAGTGCTTCTCCCATGTCGCGTACCGCGAAGGCCCTGGTCCTGTCCACCGCCGCCGTTGCCGCCATCGCAGGCGGAGCCGGCGTCGCCGCCGCCGACGCCGGCGCGCAGGGTGCGGCTGTCAACTCCCCGGGCGTCGCGTCCGGCAACATGGCCCAGGTCCCGGTCCACGTGCCGGTCAACGTCTGCGGCAACACGGTGAACGTCATCGGCGCCCTGAACCCGGCCTTCGGCAACACCTGCGTCAACGAGTAGTCCCCGCCGCGGCCCCGGCCGCTCCCGCCCAAGGAGCCGCCGGGGCTTTGTGCTGCCCCGGATGGCGGAAGCCCCCGCAGGGCGGCGGGTTTTGAAGTTGTGCCAGCTAGGCGCCCTGCGGCGGGGACGCGGAGATGACCCGGGGTGACCACGCGGTTGCGGGCGTTTCGAGGCCGCCGCACGGTGAGGGAAATCGGCATGTCTCACCGAAGGAGAAACGTTTCATGCGTGCACGAACACCGCGGCGGCTGGCCGCCGCGGCCCTGTCGACCGCGATCGTCGTCGGCTCCGCGGGCACCGCGATGGCCGCCGACTTCCACCCCCCGAGTACGGTCCGCGCCGAGGCTCCGGTGCCGGGCGCCGACGCCCTGCTCGCACAGATCAAGACACTGGGCGACATCGGGGGTGTGCTCACACCCGTGACCGATCTGCTGAACGCCGTGCTCAAGGCGGACAACGGCGCGCTGCCCGCCGCCGATGTCCAGGCGCTGCAGGCCAAGGCCACGGCGGCCCTGGACAAGGTGAAGTCGGCGACCCCGGCGGCCCCGGCGGTCCCGGCGGTTCCGGCGGTTCCGGCCGTCCCGGCGGTTCCGGCCGCGCCCGCCGTCCCGCCGCTGCCCGCCCCGCCCTATCTGCCGCTGGGCGGCCCGCAGAACGCAGCCGCCCCCCTGGACCTCAAGGACGACGCCGTTGCGGCGACCAAGAAGGCCATCGACGCCCTGGTCAAGGACGTCCTCAGCCTCAATGTCGTGGGCCTCGTGCCCGATGCGGCGGGGGTGGTCACCGGCCTCGTCGGCCTGCTCCTGGCCACGACGCTCGGCGGCGGCCTGCCGGCGCCCAGCCTGCCGGGCCTGCCGGCCCTGCCCAAGCTCCCCACGGACGCGCTGCCGGTACCCAAGCTGCCCGTCTGAGCCGTACCCCACGAAAAGCGCCGGCCCCCGAAGGGACCGGCGCTTTCGGCTGCCTGGGATGGGCAGTATTCGCTCTCAACTGCCAACACCTGCCCCGCAATTCAAGGAATTTCATACGAGTATCGGCAGAGCATTCCGCATCGGCGCGCGGGGTCACACATATGAGTCCGAAAGGGTTTCTCCGCCGTCCGGGAGTCGTTACCCAAGGCGAAGCAGCGCAATGCATTCAGCGGAAGGAATGATGATGAAGTCCCTGAAGATTGCCGCGGCAGTCGCCGGTTCCCTCGCGGTCGCGGGCGCCGCGGCCCCGGCCTTCGCGCACGGTCACCTCACTCACCCCATGAGCCCGAACAGCGGGGTCGACTCGCTGGCCCAGCACCTCGCCACCGCGCCGGTGGCCGACGCCATGCCCATCCAGACCAACCTGCTCGACCCTCAGTCGAACGACTCGCTGCGGCACACGGTGGGAAGCGCCGCCCGGGGCCTCGGCGAGACCAGGGGGACGGCTCAGACGGGCCGGCTCCTCGGCGGCATTCCGCTGGGGCAGTGAGTTAGGAATGTGAACGGGAGTGTTACGGCAGTCAATTGACTGATCGTCATACCGTTCTGCGCTGTACGAGGGAAAGACAATAAACCCGGCGTGTTCGCTCCCGGCGGCTCCCGGTCGTTTGCCTACGCTGAGGCAACTCCCGAGTGGAAGGCTCCACCATGAACACCGCCAAGAAGACTGCTCTCGCCTTCGCCGCCGCCGGTCTCGCCGTGGGTGCCGCGTCCGGCGCCGCCTTCGCCGACGCGGGTGCGGAGGGCGCTGCCGTGAACTCGCCCGGCGTCGTGTCCGGCAACCTGGCCCAGGTGCCGATCCACGTACCGATCAACCTCTGCGGCAACACGGTGAACGTCATCGGCGCCGTGAACCCGGCGTTCGGCAACGCCTGCGCCAACGAAGAGTGACGTACCGCCCGCACAGGGCGATCGAGCGGCTCCGCGGACGGAGGATCCCGGGGCCGCTCCGCCATGTCCGGGGCGCCCCGATGTTCCGGTACATGCGTGAAGAACCGGTTGATCCACCTGGGTGACAGCTGCGCCGGGCTCGGCCCGGAATGTCGCTAGAGTCCCGCCATGACCTCAGCCGCCAGCGCCGTACAGCCTTCCAGGGCAGCCCTGTTGGGCACGCTCGCCGTCATCGCCTGGAGCGGCGGACACCCCGAAGAGGCCGAGCGTGTGCCCGTCCTCATGGCGTACTCCCTCGGTGACGGAATCGAGGGGCCCGAAGGCGCCGAGGCCGCTGCGCGGGCGCTCCTCGACGAGCTGGGCATGCCGGCCGGCAGCGTGCTCGACCAGGCCCGCGGGGCCGCGCTCCCGGTGACCCTCATCGTCCAGGGCGGCCAGGCCGTGCTGACCATGCCGTCGGTGACCGTCCAGTGCCCGGCGCCGCCCGAGTGGCTCGTCGCCGCCGGGCAGCGCGGCACGGTCCAGTTCATCTTCGCCACCCGCTCCTGGCCCGGGGGGAGGCCCGGAATCGCCGTCAGCGACGAGCAGTTGAGGGCGTTCGCGGGCGACGAGGACACCATCTCCACCGCCGGCCACTGCGTGCTCCCCGTCCGCCGCCTGCGCGGCTGAACCCTCACCGGACGACAACGGAGACAGCCATGCCCACCCCCGCGACACTCCAGCCGCCCGCGCCGGCCACCGCCTCGTCCGGCCCCCGGCGAGCGGGCGCCACCACGCTCGGCGGCAGCCGTGCCCTCGCCTGGCTGCTCGTCCTCACCGGGGTGGCCGGTCTGGTGGCCGCGTGGGTCATCACCCTCGACAAGTTCGCGCTCCTGGCGGACCCGCACTTCGTGCCGGCGTGCAGCCTCAACCCGGTGGTGTCCTGCGGCAACGTCATGAAGAGCAGCCAGGCCGCCGTCTTCGGGTTCCCCAACCCGCTGCTCGGGCTGGTCGCGTACGGCATGGTGGTGTGCGCCGGGGCGAGCCTGCTCGCGGGCGGGCGCTTCGGACGCTGGTACTGGCTCACGCTGAACGCGGGCGCCCTGTTCGGGGTCTGCTTCGTCAGCTGGCTGCAGTTCGAGTCGCTGTACCGGATCAACTCGCTGTGCCTGTGGTGCTGTCTGGCCTGGGTCGCCACGATCGTCATGTTCTGGTACGTCACCTCCTTCACCCTGCGCACCGGAGTGCTGCCCGCGCCCGGTTGGGCCAGGAGCCTGCTGTCGGAGTTCACCTGGGTGCTGCCGGTCCTGCACGTCGCGATCGTCGGCATGCTGATCCTGACCCGCTGGTGGGACTTCTGGACGAGCTGACGGCGGCGGCGCAGGAACGTTGGGCCGACCGTGTGAATCACGCGTGGGCCGCGATACGCCCGGCATCCGGAAGCGTTGACTCCACTGACCAGTCGCATGGTTGAGGACTCCCCGGGCCGTGCAGCCAGTACCGGCCCGGGGAGAGCCCACGTCACGGCCATGGCCGTTTCCTGTGACACCGGGCCTCGTTGAACCCGGCAGCAGACAAGGAGAGCGGACGCTTGGACGGGCCCCGGAATCACGCTGGTTTCCGGGGCCCACGCATGTGCCGGACCGGTCCGCGCGAGCGAGCACGAGGGAGACGCCCATGAACGACGCGACACACTTCTGGCACGCACGACGGACGGGCCGCACTCGCCCCCGGGGCCGCGCCCCCGAGCCCACCAGGCCCGGCACGCCCCCGCCGCGCATCTCTTGGCGCGTCGCCCGACGCGGTCTGCTGCGCGCCCTGTTCGCCTCGGCGACCGTCGCCTTCACCGGCACGGCGCTCTCCCGGATCCGGTCCGCCGCGCCCTACGGCGAGCCCGCGGGCGCCTCCGTACCGCGCTCGTCGGACCGGAACACGGGGTCCATGTTCGACGAGATGCACGCCGGACACCGCATCCAGGGCTGGCCGGCCGAGGCGGGCGGCACCGAGATCACCGTGTTCGTGGACGGGCGCCGGCTCACCCTGATGCGCCGCGCCGACGGCAGCTACCTCAGCTCCGTCGACCACTACGAGTCGTACGCCACCGCACAGGAGGCCGCCCGCGCCGCCGCGGCGGCGCTCGGTCCCGCCCGGCTCGCCTCCGTACCCGTGCACGCCGGCCACCAGGCAGGAGCAGCCCGTGGTGTACACGCGTAAGAACCAGCGCGACCTCACGAGCGCGGAACGCAGGGCGTTCGTCGATGCCGTCCTCGAACTCAAAAGGCGCGGCGGGTACGACGGGTTGGTGCGCACCCACATCGACTTCTACGTCTCCGACGGCGCCGACGGGCTGCGGGTGGCGCACATGACGCCGTCCTTCCTGCCGTGGCACCGCCAGTTCCTGCTCCACTTCGAGTGGGCCCTCCAGCAGATCAACTCCCGTGTCACCGTGCCCTATTGGGACTGGACGCGGGACAACTCGCCAGCCTCGTCCCTGTGGAGCGACGACTTCATGGGCGGCAACGGGCGCCGCGGCGACCTCCAGGTCATGACGGGCCCCTTCGCGTACGCGCACGGGAACTGGGAGCTCCAGGTCAATGTGACCGAAGGCCGGTTCCTGACCCGGGACATGGGCCGCCCCCACAGCCCCATCAGCCTGCCCACGCCCGCCCACGTCGCCTACGCCCTGGCCGATCCGGTGTACGACGTCGCGCCCTGGGACTCCACCAGCAGGACCGGCTTCCGCAACAAGATCGAGGGCTGGACCGCGGGTTCGGGCAGCGCCAAGTTCCGCAACCACAACCAGGTGCACCGCTGGATCAACGGCTCCATGCTGGGCGCGGCCGCCGTCAACGACCCCGTGTTCTGGCTCCACCACGCCTTCGTCGACAACCTCTGGTCGCGCTGGCAGGCCGCCCACCCCCGGTCGGCGCGCTACCTCCCGGCCGTACCACCGGCGCCGGGCGACCCGCAGCACGGCCGGGTGTCCGCGCTCGACGAGCCGATGCCGCCGTTCGGCGTGCGGCCCTCGGCCCTGCTCGACCACAGCGGGATCTACCGGTACGCCTGACACGGCGACGGCCTCCCGGAGGGAGAAGACCGGGAGGCCGTACGCGAGATCCGTGCCCGGCCGGGCCGTCGCGGTGGACGCCCGGCCGGATGCGGGGGACTAGTCCCCGTATCCGCCCTCGTGGTTCTCGCCGCCGTTGTTGCCGTGCTGCTCGTGGTCGTCGAGGTTGGCGCACCGGTTGCCGAACGCCGGGTTCAGCAGCCCGATGACGCTGACCGAGTTGCCGCACACGTTGGCCGGGACGTGGACCGGAGCCTGGAGCAGGTTGCCGGAGAGGACTCCGGGAGAGTGCGTCGCGACGCCCTCGGCGCCGGCGTCGGCAGCGGCAATACCCGCGCCGGCCAGCGCGACGACGCCCGCTCCGGCGACGACGGCGGCCGTCTTAGCGATACGAGACATCAAAGTTCTCCTTGAATGGACACGCGACCGCAGACTCGCAGTCGTCATTTCACTTCAACGTGTCGATCGGTCATAAGTAACGGACAGCCGCGTCCAAAACGATTCCGCACTGATTCTCGGTTTCCGCCCGCGGCTACTTTCCGCGCGAGACCCGCCGCGACAGCGCGACCGCCGCGGCCCCGGTGACGATCGCGCCGACGCTCAGCGCGCCGAGCAGCGAGGCGCCGGCGTCGGCGCCGGTGTGCGCGAGGTGCGGCGGCGCCGACGGCGACGGGCTCTCGCCGGGCGTCTCGGGCGGCGTGGTCGCGTTCGTGCTCGGCGGGGTGCTTTCCGGGTACGTCGGCGGCGATGTCCAGGACTCCGGGGACGAGGACGGTGACGAGGACGGGGGCTGGGTCGGCGGCGTCCATGTACCGGTCGACGTGCCGGTCGACGTGCCGGTCGACGCGCTGGTCGACGGGGTCGGCGCGGCCCAGGTCGCGGTGCCGGTCGGCGCCGTTGCCGCGGGGCTGCCGGGCGGGGCGGGGGCGTGCTCGGGCGGGGTGCCGCTCGGCGCGGGCGGGCTCGCGGTTTCGCTGCCGTGGCCGGACTCCGCGGTGCTTCCGTAGCCGTACTCCTGCGTGCTTCCGTAACCCGTCGGCGCGTGCTCGGCGCCCCGCATGCCGGCGCCGGGACGGTGTGCGGCGTGCGGCCGGGGAGCGGTCGCGGGCCCGGAGTACGAGCCGGATCCCATCCCCTTCCCGCAACCGGCGCTCTGCTCGCACGTGCCGTGCGGCGCCGCCGACGCGGGATGGCCCGCGGCGTAGGCCGCGTACCCCGTGCCCAGCGCGGAGACCAGACTCGCGACGATGGCGGCCCGCGCTGCGGGACCCGAGAACTTGTACATGCCTGCGACCCTTCTCAACAGGAAATCCGGAGGGGGATCAGATGTTGATACGCATAATTGGGATCCGCGCAGGCGCCGCCGCTCGACCACGCGAGCCGCGAAGGACAGACAACCCGTCCGGCGCAGCCCGCGCCCCCTGACAGCCCAGTGCCCGGCGAGGAATTGCCGCGCCGCCGATTCACGGAGCGCGAAAGGCCCGCGCCGCCTCGGGATGGCCGCCGCACTCCCACACCCCGTGCGGGCAGTAGTCGGTCAGCGTCTGGTAGACGGGCCGGAACGTCCGGAACCAGGCGGTCATGCCGCGGACGTACGCCGCGTCGTCCCCGTTGCTGAAGAGCCCCCACTCCGGATACGAGACCGGTTTGCGGTGCCGGGCGGCGAACTCCACCTGCGCGCGCAGCCCGTACGGCTCCTCGACCTGCGCGCGGAACGACATGCCCGCGGGCTGGTCGTAGGCGTCCATGCCGACGATGTCCACGAAGCGGTCGCCGGGGTAGCAGCGGGTCCACTCGACGGCGTCCCGGCCCCGGCTCGGCGCGAAGTCGAACCGGAAGCGCTGGCCCGGTACCGAGCGCATCGCCCCGGCGATCCGGCGCCAGTACGCCTGCCAGGCGGCGGGGTCGGGGCCGCACCGGTGGGTGTAGGTGGTGCCGTTCATCTCCCAGCCCAACACCACGACGGTGTCCGGGAGTTGAAGGCTCACCAGGCGTTCGGCCAGGGTCCGGAAGTGGCCGTCGAAGTCGCCCCGCGCGCCCTGCCGGAGCAGCTTTTGGACCTCCTCGTCGGGTAGCGGGTCCTCGCTGCGGTCCAGCATCGGCACATTGAGGACGAACACCCGGCCGGCGCGGCCGTGCTGCCAGTCGGACCAGGGGCCGAGCAGTCCCGGCGGCCCCTCGATCTCGCTCCAGGTACGGCCCGGCAGATAGGTGTGCCCCGCGCGCAGCGGCCCTTGGCCGCGCCACTCCTCGACCGCCGCGAGCCGGCCGATGCCGTCCTGATCGGACCCCGTGAAGACGCCCGCCGCGGTGCCGGCCGCGACGGGTTCTGGGGTCCGCCCCTCGAACCGGGGCCACTGGACCAGCGCCGAGAACAGCAGGACCAGCGCACACAGCGCGACCTTCCAGGAGGGCGGCGCGGCCCGGGGCGGTGGAACCATCGAGACCTCCACGGTCGGCCCGGAAGTGTGTCGGCGGACCCGGGCCGTCAGCGGCCGCGCTGGAGCGCCCCGCTCGGCGCGGCGACGCCGGAGGTGAGCGTCTCGGCGACCCTGCCCCGGCCAGGAGCAGGAGCGATGCCGCGGCGGTGGCGGCCCTGAGGCGGCGGTGTGCGTTCATGCCCGGTACGACGCGGCCTTCCCGGCGCAGGTACGCGCACCGCAGCACGCCCGGGAATCAGCCCTTGGTCACATCGAACGCGAAGTGCTGCTTGCGTACGCGGTGGTCGAAATTGGAGGTGCCGAGTTCGGGGGCGCCGAGCGTGCGCAGGACCAGCGGCCGGGTCAGCAGTTCGCGGAGCACGGCCTTGATCTCCAGTCGCGCCAGGTGCGCACCGAGGCAATAATGCGGGCCGCCGCCCCCGTATCCCAGATGCGGATTGGGGCTGCGGGTGATGTCGAAGACGTCCGGATCGGCGAAGACGGATGCGTCGCGGTTGGCGGACGCGTACAGGAGCATCACCTTGTCGCCGGGCAGGAAGGTGTGGCCCGCCATCGCGTAGCGCGCGATGACGGTCCGGCGGAACTGGATGATGGGCGTCGAATGCCGCACGATCTCGTCCACGGCGCCGTCCGCGTACCGATCGAAGTCCGAGACGAGCAAGGCGAGTTGACCGGGGTGGCCGGTCAGCAGTGCCAGGGCGTGGGCGATGGCGTTGCGGGTCGTCTCGACCCCGGCGACGAGCAGCAGCGAGAAGAACGAGCCGAGCTGGCGGTAGTTCAGCGCCTGGCCCTCCAGGTCGGCGCGGACCAGCGCCGAGATGAGGTCGTCGGTCGGACGGCGGCGCCGCTCGCGGCCGAGCCGGGCCACCGTCAGCTGCATCCGGGCCAGGGCACGCAGCCCCTTGCCGGGGCTCAGCAGCCGGGCGCCGAGGCCGCGCCGTACCCCGGCGTGCTCGGCGGCCCGGTCGATCTGCCGGGCGATCCTGCGCCGGTAGGCGTCGGGCACGCCGAGCATCGCGCAGATGACCTCGAACGACATCCGGGAGGCCACCGCCGACACGAACTCGCCGGGCCGCTCGGCGACCATGTCGTCCACGATGCGTACGGCCAGCTCGCGGATGCTCACCTCGGTGGCGGCGAGCAGGCGCGGGGTGAAGGCCTGCGAGACGATGCGCCGCAGCCGGGTGTGGTCGGCGCCGTCCAGGTTGACCATCGAGTCGCCGAACACCGTCCGCACCCAGCGCGCCGGTTCGGGCGAGGTGACCCCCGGCGCGCTGGCGAACACCTGCGGCAGCCGGCTCGCCTGCTGTACGTCGGCGTGCCGGACCAGGGCGTAGAAACCCTGCTCGGGACGGAGCCGGGTGGCCCGGCGCTCGACGAAGTACGCCGGACGCGGCTGCTCGCGCAACCGGGCGAAGCCCGCGAGGCGCCCCGCGGGGGGCAGCTTCCAGAATGCCGGGTCCGCGAGGTCGACAGCGGGGTCGCGCCAGGGGTCTGTCACGTTGATCAGCTGACCAGGGCGTGTCCGGCCCTCACCGCGTCACGGGCGGCCGCCATGGCTTCGTTCCCGGCCGTGACCTCGCTCTTCACGGCGGCCACCTTCTGGCCCACCTTGTCCCCGACGACGCGCTGCGCGGCGGGCTTGATCTGCGCGCCTGCCGCGCTCGCGGTCCGTGCGGTACCGCTCAGGGTGCCGCCGAGGTCGAGGGCGTGCGCGGAAGGGGACAGGGCGGCGGCGAGCGCGGTTCCGGCTGCGGCGGCGGCGAGGTATCGACGTACGTTCATGATGCCTACAACGCCCGAGCCGGGCCAAGGGCACGCCCGGTCAATTGCGCGCACCCCGTTTTCGACTTCGCGTTGCTGCAAGCAGGGGAACTTTGCAGTGATCCAGCCGCCGGGATCGTTCTTGCAGGACGACACGGCCGGGTAGGCCAGGGAAGGAAGAGAACATCCATGGGAATCACCTCACGTGCGGGACTGGCGAGCGTCATGGCGTGCATGGCGACCGCGGCGGCGGTGGCGCCGGCCGCGGCGACCCCGACCGTTCCGGTCGTCGTCCCCCTCGGCTATATGAACCCGGTCCTTCCGTTCGACGCCCCCACCATGAACGCGGCCTTTCCCGTGCCGCTCGTGATGCCCGGCGTGCCCACCCCCCCGCGCTATGTGCGGGGCAAACTCCTGCCGAAGAACATGGTCCCGTCCATCCCGATCGAGTCGGCGCTGCCGACCACCGACATCGGGGCGCCGCTGCCGGCCCCGCTGGGATCCGGCCCTCTCGGCAACGCCGCGCTGGCCAGCCCCGGCTCCGTGCTGCACGCCGCCACCCCCGGCGCCGACATCGGTGCCCCGCTCACCGCGCCGAACCCCGAGCGGCGCGGGATGCCCGCCTTCACCACGCCGGCGGCCGGCGTGATCGCGCCCGTGGTCCAGGGCGACCCCGCGGCCACCGCGAGCCTCTGAATCCCGGGGCGCCATCGTTCTCCAACTGGGCCCGGAACAAGGCGAGTTGGAGCCGCCGATCTCCGCCGGGCGCCCGTACCGCCGGCCCATCCCGCTTCGTACGCCCAGGAGTCCGCACATGCCCCGTACGTCCAGGAACGTCCTTGCCGCCCTGCTCGCCGTCACCGCCGTCGCGGCCCTCGGGGCCGGGGGTGCCTCGGCGATGCCGGATCCGCGCGACCCGGGCGCGGAGCAGACCGGGCCGCCGCCGTGGCCCGCGCCGGCGGACGCGTCCGCCGCGGTGCGCGAGGCCGGGCTGCCGATGCTGTCGTCCGAGGGCGTGGTGCAGCACACCCACACCCACCTGGACGTCCTGGTCGACCGGCGGTCCGTCACCGTCCCCGCCTCGATCGGCATCGACGAGCCGGGCGGCCGCATCAGCCCCGTGCACACCCACGACACCAGTGGCGTGATCCACGTCGAGTCGCCCCGCCCGGCGGTCTTCACGCTGGGCCAGTTCATGGCCGAGTGGCGGGTGCCGCTCGCCGCGGACCGCATCGGCGGCCTGCGTACCGGCAAGGGCCGCCATCTGACGGCGTACGTCAACGGCCGCAAGGTCGGCGGGGATCCCGCGGCGATCGTGCTGCGCGACCACGACGAGATCGCCCTGGTCGTCGCCCGGGACACCGACACCGGCTCCGTACCCAAGAGCTACGCCTGGCCGCCCGGTCTGTGACGACGCGGGGCGGGGGAGCACACCGGCAGAACGTTTCTCCGCATACGTCGTTGGACCGCGCGCAACAGGATCCGTGTCGCGGCACGGACCGCGCACCGGCAGCTCCCGCCCGGGGTTCTACTCCCCCCGGGCGGGAGCTGCTGCGCGTGACGGCCGTCCGGGTGCCCGCGGCCGGTTCCGGGCCCCCTGGGTACGCCTGTCGGGTGAGAGCGGGGGGCGGCCGTGTCCGGCGTTGTCGCGGCCCGTTGTGCAGGCGTGATCTCAACACGACGAATCGCCACAGTCCTTGCCGTCGCAGCCGGTGTCTCGGGTCTCGCCGCATCGGCGGCGAACGCCGCCGGCCCCCTCGACCGCATGGTCCCGCAGGTGAACCCGGTCAGCCAGCTCGACGCGCTCTCCACCAGGGGCATCCCCGCCGAGTACCGGGCCGAGTTCCCCACCGCCAGCAACCAGATGGCCGGGCTCAAGCACCTCAACGACCTGGGCCAGCTGCACCAGGTCACCGACCAGGCCGCCCCGGTGGCCAACCTGGTGCCCGCGGTGCACTGACGCACCCGCCCGGCCTGGACGCGACACGGGCGCGGGGGGGGGGGGGGGGGGGGGGGGGGGGGGGGGGGGGCGCGGGGGGGGGGGGGGGGGGGGGGGGGGGGGGGGGGGGGGCGCGCGGGGGCCGGCGGCGCGCCCCCCCCCCCCGCCCCCCGCGCCCCCCCCCCGCGGCCCCCCCCCCCCGCCCCGCCCGGCCCCCCCCCCCCCCCCCCCCCCCCCCCCCCGCCCCCCCCCCCGGGGGGGGCCCCCCCCCCCCCAAACCCCCGGGGGGCCGGGGGTGGAGCCCCCGAGGGGTCGGGCCTTCCCAACCCCGAGTCA
>NZ_JBIWHT010000011.1:0-236739 GCF_044764265.1 Streptomyces sp. NPDC094147
ATATGCGACATCCCGCGAGTTCCCCTGAGCCCCACTGAGTCCCTGACCCCGTGGCCAGGGGGTTCTTCCTCCTTCGGGTGCTCTGTGGCCTGGTGACGTAACTTCGGGATTCTTGAAGCGTTCTCACCTCGTCCGGCCGGGCATCGGCCTGGTCGAAGGCGAGGGGGCTCGGGTTGGCGTCGCTGGCGGTCGTACGGGATCTGCGGGAACATCGGGCACCGGCCTCGTCCGAGGAACTGACGCGGTTCGAGATCGACGTGTTGGCCGGGTTCGTGCTGGCGCGGGCGTCCGCCGGCCTGGCGGACAGCACCATCCGCGGCGACGTCGGGAACCTGGAACAGGTGCGGACCTGGTTCGGCCGACCGCTGTGGGACATGGAACCGAAGGACGCAGATGCCTACTTCGGCCGGATGCTGCGAGGTTCGCCCAGCGGGACCCGTCTGGCCCGGTCCCAGGCCCTGACCACGTACTTCGCGTTCCTGGAATTGCGGCACAAGGTCGAGATCCACCAGATGACCGGCCGGGTGGTCGAGTGCCCGATCGACGAGATGAACCGGCCGCGCGGGAGCAAAGACGCTCAGCTTCGGATTCCGCCGAACACCGACGAAGTCGCCGCCTTGTTCACTGGCTGGGGCGGCGAGTTGACGACGTGCCGCAAGTTCGGCCCCACGGCCCGCAATTACGCAGCCGCCAAGCTGATGGCCGAGGTTGGGCTACGGGTCAACGAGGCCCGGCGTCTTGACCTGGAGGACATCAAGTGGGGCCTGGGAAGGTTCGGCAAACTGCACGTCCGCTATGGCAAGGGCTCGCGGGGCTCGGGCCCACGTGAACGCATGGTGCCTTTGATCAACAACGCCGGTCGGACTCTGCGGTGGTTCATCGAGGACGTCTGGGGCCAGTTCGGCGGCGATCACACCCGCCCCGGCGCCCCGCTCTTCCCCTCCGAGCGCAAGAGCGCGGACGGGTCACCGCGACGCGTTGGCGACGATGCCCTCCGGTCCGGACTCGCTGATGCAGCGGCAGCCCATCTGCCGGGCTGGGCAGACAAGTTGACCCCACACGTCCTTCGGCACTTCTGCGCGTCCGAGCTGTACTTGAACGGCCTGGATCTCATCTCGATCCAGGAAGTCTTGGGCCATTCGTGGATTGCCACGACGATGCGATACGTCCACGTGCACCGCACGCGGGTCGAGGATGCCTGGGTGGCCGGGCATGAACGAGCCGCTCGGCGGCTGGAAGGTCTGGTCCGATGAGGTGGAACCTGCGGCTGACAGCAGCGAACCGGGGCATCTGGAAGGCATCCGACCTGCAACGGAGCCTGGCCGAGCACGGCTTGGTGATCTCGGCAGGGAAGATGTCGGGGCTGTGGTCCGGGCAGCCAGTCTCCCTCAAACTCGATGATCTGGACGTGATCTGCGTGGTCCTCGGCTGTGAGATCGGTGAGTTGCTGGTGCCCGAGCCGCAGAAGGTGTCCCGGCCCGGCCAGGAAGCCGAGCCGACCGCAGCGGTCGCCAGCGGGACCGTGCCCGCCGTGGTGCCGCGGCGCCGTGATGGCCGGTCTCTTCCTCCGATGTGACGGGCGATCAACGTTGACACCGCCCAGAGCGGACAAGCCGCCAGCCTCTTGCAGGGTCTGTTTCTCATGGGGACAGCTGCCCGGGTATTCCTGCCGAGCCTGCTTCACCTTCGCCAGCCTCCACGAGGTGGGTGAGTGCTCGGCCTGCCACCGGTCCGTGCCCACGAAAAAGGGCTACTGTCGGCTGTGCTGGCTGCAGGCCAGCCTGGAGGCCAAGACCAATGGAGAAATGGTCGTTCTCGCGCCGTATCTCGCACGTCTCCAGTGCCAGCAGCTGTTCCTCGCCAGAATGCATCGCATCCGCCAGCCCGGTCCCCTGCTCGGCAAGGCCGGCCGCCGCAAACTGCGGCAGCCGATTCCGCCGGAACCCACGCACCCGCCGTCCTCGTGGATCCAGCCGTCGTTGCTGGACGTTCCCCGTGACTACCGCCGGTTCGACCGCCGCCGTGATCAGGAACTGGACAATCCCTGGCTCGTCCGGGCACGTCGCGCCGCCCGCGAACTCGGTGAGGCCCGGGGATGGACGCACTGGACCCTCCGCGAGGTCGACCGCGCGCTGGTCATCGCCTTGTCCGGCTTCACCACCGGGGACACGGTCCGCTACGGCGAACTACTCCCCGCCCTGCGGCAACGCGGACTGAACACGAGACGCACCAGCGAAGTCCTGGATCACCTCGGCGTGTTCGAGGACGACCGGCCCACCCACAGCCGGTGGCTCGACCGCAAACTCGAAGGCGTCGTCCCCGGGATCCGCCACGATGTCGAGGACTGGGTACGCACGCTCCGCGATGGCGGTCCACGCAGCCGGCCGCGCGACCAGCACACCGTCTGGAGCTACCTCGGCGCCGTCCAACCGCTGCTGCTGGACTGGTCGAACCGCTACCACCACCTGCGCGAAGTAACCCGCGAGGACATCCGGGCCGTCGCCGCCTCGCTCCAGGGCAGCGAACACCACCACACCCTCAGTGCCCTGCGGTCACTGTTCGGACACTGCAAAGCGACCGGAACCCTCTTCCGCGACCCCACCGCCCGGATCCGCCGCGGACGCCGCAGCTACGGAGTGATCCTTCCACTTGAGACCGAAGAGATCCACCAGGCCGTGGCCGCCGCCACCACTCCCGCCGCCCGCCTCATCATCCTGCTGGCCGCCGTCCACGCAGCCCAGTCGAAAACCATCGCCCGTCTTCGCCTGGACGACATCGACCTCGGCGAATGCCGGCTCAGCCTCGCCGGACACGCTCGTCCTCTGGACGACCTCACACGGCAGGCCATCACAGATTGGCTCACCTACCGCCGTCGGCGCTGGCCGAACACCGCCAACCCACACCTGCTGGTCAACCGGCAGACCGCGCTGGGAACCGAGCCGGTCAGCAGACTCTGGCTCACCAACCCCGTCCGCCACCAGGCCGCCACGCTGGAACGACTCCGCGTCGACCGCCAGCTCGAAGAAGCTCTCACCCACGGCCCCGACCCCCTCCACCTGGCCGAAGTCTTCGGCATCGCCGAGATGACCGCGATCCGCTATGCCACAGCAGCCCGGCAGATTCTGGAGTCATCCGCAGAAGCCAAACCCATGCCTTCATCCTCAACTCACGGGCCCACCACCAATCAGCACACCGACGGACCCACGGGTTCCCGCTGAACATCCCTCAGTTTCTCTGAACTCACGGCGGAGTGAGGGTGGCGTAACGGCGGGAGCGGCGCAGCGCGAAGTCGTCCACGGCGACCACCGCAACGCCGGCTCCGGCGGATCGGGGATCTTCAACAGGCAGGTGAGCAGGCTTGCCCAGCTCACGGTGTGGTGCAGATGGAGCAGCAGCCGCGAGTCGGCCTTCCCGGCCAGCGCCGTCGCCACAGCCACCACGATCGCCTGCAGGCCAGGGGCGCGGCGCTGGTAACGCACCGTCAGTTCATCGATCTGCTCCACGAACGTGACCTTGGAACAGGCCGGATTCTCGCAGTACAGGCGGCGGACCGACAGATCGATCCGTACCGGACGGCCACTGACCGCCTCGCCCGCGACGTGCCGTACATAGCGGCTGCGCTCCCAGCGCGAAGCATGGCCACAGCCGGTGCACACGACCGGTCCCGCCCGGGACCCTGCGGAAACCACCACCGCGCTCCCGCACTCCTCGACCGAACCGATCTCCACCGCAGCAAGCTGCGGCAGCAGCTTCAACACGTCATCACACACCGTCAGCATCCCGCCGGAGCAACGGAATGTCACGACCTCGGCGGAGTCGATCAACGGCTACGAAAATCTTGTATGAGCCAGGAGCTACACCCAACCGACTTTGACGGCATCCTGTTGGGTGACGCGGCACCTGCGGCTGCCCAATCATCCGGAGCTCTGCGTTCGGTCGGCCTTCTATCACCTGCCGTGGACACAACATGGCCTTCGAACGGACCTCGGCCAACTACTGGGCCCTTCCCGGGACTTGAGGCAGTCACTGTGAGCAGGTGCCTGATCCATCAGGACGGCCGAGACTTACCGGCCCAAGCTGGCGGCCTTGATCATGCGTTGCGCGAAGACGTCCTCGCGGCGGTCTTCCATCTGATGCAATGCGTCCTTTCTCAGCGAACCGCAGCTTGTCGCAGTGATCTGTGCGTAGATCGTGCAGTGCAGGGGCCGGAACGCGTTTGAGTGAGACGGTGTCCCGTTTTGCCGGACGTCAGGCAGTCCGTGAGCAGTGGCCGGAGCACCTCCGGTGATGGTCCGCTGTGCGGGGGTGTCTTCGGCCGCATCCTTCCGTTACACGCGCTGGGCCGCGGTCGTTACCCGCGTGTGTCCGCTGTTGAGACTGTCGAGGCCTGCGTCCCCGTCGACTGTGCCCGGCAGGGGGCCGACTTGGTCGTCGCGCTTGCCGTATGGGCTGGGCCGGTGCTGCTCAGCACGGTCGTGGCGCCTGTGGTCGGGACGCTGGGCCAGCTAGGGCTGACCGCTGTGGGATGTGTGGCGGTGATCTGGATGTGGCGCAGGGAAGGGCCGTCGGTTCGAGCGGAGGCGTTCGTGGCGACGCTGTGCGCCTGTGGCGTCTAGGTACTCGCCGTAGGGCCGTCTAGGCTGTGGCGGTTCTGGCAGGCCGGTTGGCCTGTCTGGCTGCCGTTCCACCATGCGTTGCTCGTCCTCGTCAGCCTGGTCGCAGCCCGTTCGTTGCCGCGTCTGCTGCGCCACCCGCTGGTGGGTGGTTGTGCTGTCCTGTGGTGCGGTGCGGGAACCGCCTGGGGCGTGTTGGAGGGCGAACGGCGTGACCTGATCAGTGTGTTGGGGCTCGTCGTGCTGCTGGTGGTGCGCCGTCACCCGGTGATGCGGCCACGGGTCCCGGTGATCGTCGTCGTGTGCGGTCTCACCGACTTCGTCGGGGTCACCGCCGGGACGTGGACGTATCAGCCCCACGACGTCACCGGGCTCTTGAGCTTGGGCAATCCGCCGGCCGCCATCGCGGGAGGGTTCTGCCTGGTCTACTACATCGGCTTCCGGCTCGGTCCGGTCCTGCTCAGGATGCGGTCGGCCCTGATCCCAGGATGACGCGGCAGCCCCGGGCCGGACGGATCTCGAAGCCCGACCGCCATCCGATGCCCTCGTCGCCGCGCACGGCGGGTTTCAGGTGGCCGCGGCGGGCGAGGGCATGGAGCAGTTCCTTGACTTGCTGGAGGGCGAGTTGGGTGCCGACGCAGGCATGCGGGCCAACCCCGAAGGGCAGCCAGGCACCGCGTGGCGGCCGGGCGTCCAGAAAGCGTTCGGGTCGAAACGCCTCGGGGTCGGGGTAGAGGTCCGGATGGCGGTGGACGTCCCAGTAGCTGGGCACGATCCACGCCCCGGCCCCCACCCGGTGGCCACCGAGATCGCAGGATTCCCGCAGACGCCAGACCGTCAGGCTGACCGGCGGTCGAAGCCGCAGGCTTTCCCGGATGACCGCGTCCGTGTAGGGGGCGTCCCCGTCGGCGAGGGTGGCCTCGGCGGCCACCCGTTCCCACTGCCCCGGCTGACGCACGGCCCGTTCGACGACCCAGGCCGCGGCCAGGCTGTTGGCGTACGCGGCGAACAGCCAGACCATGAGCTGGTCGGAGAGAAGCCCGCCGGTAAGGGACTCGTCGGCCGACGCGCGGTCCTGCGCCACCATGAGCTGCCCGAGCGCGTCGTCATGCACGGCGCCGACGCGCCAGCGCCGTGCGGCCTCCTCCCTGATGAGCACGAGACAATCGCGCTGTGCCCGCAGGGCAGGCGGGTAACGGGGCATCAGACCCAGTCCGTGGGCCACTGCCAGGGGCCGGAAGGCGGTTCGGCGCAGGCGGAGGAAGGCCGCCGTCCAGATTCGCAGCAGGTGCGGGTCGTGAATGCCGGCACCGGTGCGGATGTTCGCCTGGACGACAGCCCTTTCCAGCAGCGGCAGGAGGCGGAAGGGACGCCCGGTGGGGCAGGCGTCGGCCATGCGCTGGGCCACCGTGGTGATCGCGGCCCGGCTGGCGGCGAGGGCGTCGCCGCGCACGGTGGACATGACCGCACTACGGACGGTGCGGTGCCGCTCGCCGCTGAGCGCCACCAGCGTGGACGGCGAGCCCACCGCGCGTGCGAAGGCGCGGCCCATCGCGGTGAGGTCCACTGCGGGGCTGCGCAGGACTTGTTCGATGAGGTGGGGGGACCGCAGCCACACGAGTCGGCCCACGCCGGGAGCCCAGTCGGGGACAAGGTCGCCGTACCGGGCGAAGAGGCGCTCCGTGTGCCGCGGTCCCGCCAGGACGCGGCAGACGGCTGCGGGCAGGAGCCTGGGCGTCATCGCTTGAAGCTCAGGGTTCCCGCGCCGTGGAGCGTGCGCAGGCCGCTGCTGGCGCACGGGGTGACGTCGCTGGTGGGGGTGGCACTGCCGGAGACCTTCGTGCCGGCGAGAGACCCGCTGACGACCTCGCCGCCGAACAGGGCGTCCGTCGGGTTGTATCCGCTCACCGAGCTTCGGGTGGACTTGATCGTCGAGGTGCCCGACTTGTGGCCGGCGCTGTCGTACCAGGTGACCGCCGCCGAACCGCTGAGCTGCGTCCCGCCGGTGCAGCTGGCGTTTCCCCTGCCCTGGACGGTGAGGACGCCGGTGCGCAGCCGCCGTTCGGTGCCTGCGGGAGATGAGCAGCCGGTCAGGCGGAAGGTTGCGGTCATGCGGATGGTGCGGGGGCGCAGGGTCAGCGCTGGGGAGAAGGTGACCGGGTGATCCGGCGTGGTCGCAACGTGGCATTCAAGGGCGGTACGGCCGGCCGCCGCGACCGCTGCGCGCGGGGCCGCGGTCGCGGGGGCGGCGAGGATACCGGCGGCGACGATGGCCGTGAAGGCTGCCAGAGGGGTCCGGGGCAGCTGGGAGAAGGATCGAGGGCGGTCGGCGGAAAGCTTGTCCATCAGGGTTCCTTACTGTTTTCCGTGCTCGTGCCGGGAAGGGGAAGTGAGAACCTGGGCGCGAGCGGAGTCGGGGGCGCAGGCGGAGTCGGCGGGTGTGGCCGGGCGGTCGAGGAGGCGTTCGACGGGTGCGGGCAGCCACCAGTTGCGGTGGCCGAGCAGGCGCATCAGCGTCGGGACGAGGACGAGGCGGATGACGGTCGCGTCCAGGAGGACGGCGCCCGCCACCAGGAAGCCGAACTGCCGGTACTCCTGGCGGTGGGTGGCCGTCAGGGCGGCGAAGACGCAGGCCATGGTGGCGGCGGCGAGGGTGACGGGGCGGACGGTCTCGCTCAGGCCGCGGGCGACGGCCCGGCAGTGGTCACGGTCGGCCCGGTAGTGCTCGGTGATGCGGTGAACGAGGAAGACTTCGTAGTCCATGGACAGGCCGAACACGATGGTGAACGCCAGCAGGGGGATCGCGACGTTGACGGTGCCGGCGGTGTGCGCCGTCGCCCAGGCGAGCAGACCGAAAGAGGCCGCGAGGGACAGCGCATTCATGGCCAGCGCCTTCAGCGGCAGCAGGAGGCTGCGGAAGGCCGCGGCCAGGAGCAGGAACGAACCGGCCAGGATGAGGGCGGCGACCTGCCCCAGGCAGGACAGCAGCGCGGTGCGGACGTCGGCCAGCACCGCGCCCGGACCGGCGACATACACCGCCTGGCCGGGTGGCAGCGTGCGCCCGGTCAGGGAGCGGACATGGGCCATGAACGCGTCGGCCTCGGGCCGGTCGGCCGGAACGGAATCGGTCACCGCCACGACGGTCAGGTCGCGGCCGTTGTCCAGGGCCGCGGCCAGGGTGACCCGCCGGTCCGCGGACAGGGCGTCGGTCAGAGCGGTGGTGTCGACGGGGCCGGCACCGGCGGCGTGTGGCAGGGCGAGCAGCATGAACCCGGCCAGCCCGTCGGCCTCTGCCCGCTGCAGACCGCGGCCCGCTTCGGTGCCGGCGATGGCTGTGCGGTCGACCTGCACTCCCAGGCGCAGCCCCCCTGCCGGGGCGGCGGCGAGGCCGAGGACGGCGAGGGCGGCGAGGAGGTAGGGCCACGGGCGGGCCATGAGGTGGTTCGCCCAGCGGGAGACGCCCTCCCGCGCAGCGGTACCGCGACGGCCGATAAGGGGTGCGAAGGAGAGCAGCGGATCGAGCCGGGGCAGCAGGGCGGGCAGCAGGGTGGTTGCCACCGCCGTGGTGACGACGGTGGTCAGCACGGCGGCCCCTCCCGCGGTGCGGACGGCGGCCAGAGGGACGGTCTGCAGAGCGGCGCCGGCCAGCACGACCGCGCCGGCGCACCACAGCACCGTACGGCCTGCGGTCGCCGATGCGCGGGCGGCGGCGTCCTGGGGGTCGAGCAGGCGGTCGCGGTAGTGCCGGTGGCGCAGCAGGATCAGCAGGCCGTAGTCGAGGCCGAGCCCGAAGCCCACCGTGGTGGCGACGACCACGCTCAGCGTGTCGACGTGGGTGACCTGGCTGAGTGCCGCCAGCGCACCCGTGCTGACCAGGACGCTCACCCCCGCCACCAGGAGCGGCACCAGCGCCGCGCCGGCCGAGCCGAGTCCGGCCACGAGGATCCCGAACGCCAGGAGTGAGGTGATCGTCTCCACTCGGCGCAGATCCCGCAGGTCGCCGCCGACCGTTTCGTCGAGGACCGGCGTCGGTCCGGTCACGGCCACGGTCACACGACCGTGCGAGGCGGTGGCCGCCGACTCGTGGGAGACAGCTCGCAGTCGGGACGTCAACTGTCGGCGGGCGTCCTCGTCGCCGGTGACGCCGACGAGGAGATAGTCGTGGTGCGGGTTCTGGCCCGGCGATGCGGGGACCGGCAGCACCTGTCCCGCCCCTGGCAGCCGGGGCAGCGCCTGTGCGACCTGGGCCACGGCGTCCTGATACCCCTCGTCGGTGACGCGCAGCGTGCGGGAGTCGAAGGCGAGCACGAGCTGCTCGGTGCCGAGCTGCGGCATGCCCCGGGCGATCAGGCCGGCGGCGTGAGCGGACGAACTGCCGGGCACGCTCAGGGTGATGGCCCGGAGCCGGCCGAACCCGACGGACAGGGCGAGCAGGGCGGCCAGGACCACGACCGTCCACGCCGCTACGCACCATCGGCCCCGTCCACGCCGCCCCCGCACCACGTTTTCCACCCTCAGCCGATCCATTGCCCGATCACCGGTAACCCGACGGGCGCATTGACCATCTGGTGGCTTATCGCCAACTACCCGCCACTGGCGCCCCATTACGTGCCCGACATGCTGCCAGGGCCCTGGCCTGCACCGTCTCGCATACGAAGGCACGTTGACGCGCCGAGCCCGTGCCGCCCTGGAAGGACCGGCCGCCTTGGTCCGGCCAGGTCCGCACGTTCGGGTGATCGTTTCCAGATGGCCGTGGCACCGGCTGCGCCAACACGTTGAAACTGTCGGCGAATCGGCGGTACGGCACGAGGGGGAAATCCATGGGCGGGATCGACGGCGGCCGGACCACGGACCAGGGCGGGAAGACCCTTCGCGCGTCCTATCGCACCTGCCGACGGCTGGTCCGCGCCTCCCACCCCGCCGAGTACGCCCTGCTCCAGCTCATGCCGCCAAGGCTGCGGCCGGCCGGCTGGGCCCTGTACGCGGCCTTCCACACCGCGGACGCCCTGAGCGACGATCCCCAGGGCACATCCCAGACCCGCACCGCGGCCCTGCACGCGTGGACCACCGCCCTGCGCACCGAGGTGGAGCAGAGCATGAGCGCCGACCCGGTACGGCGCGCGCTGGTGGACACCCTCCTGCGATGGGACATCGACCTGGCCGACCTGGAACTGTCACTGACCGCGCTGGGCCGGGACGCGGCCGGGACGCGCCCGGCGACCTGGCAGGAGTGGAGCACCCGTGCCCAGGCCCAGAACACCAGCTGGATCGCCCAGGGTTCACGGCTGCTAGCACAGGCCGGGACATGCGCGCCGGTACGGCTGAAACAACTGCGCGGCTTCGGACGGTTCGTCGACGGCCTCTACCTCACCGACACCCTCACCGACCTGGCCGACGACGTACGCCGCGGCACCGTGATGCTGCCGGCCGAAGTGTTCGACGCCTTCCCCGGCTCCGGACCCGACCTGCTGCACGGCCACTGGACCCCCGCCGTGCAGGACCTGATCCACCACCTCCTCAAGCGGGCACGCCAGCGGCTAAGGACCGGCCACGACGAGCTGCGCACGCACCTGCAACCGGGCGCCGAGATCCTCACACAAGCCGGCGTCGACTTCTTCCTCGCCCGGCTCGACGCCATCGAGCGCGCCGGAGGACAGGTCCTGCGGCGTCCGGCACGTCCCGGCCCGTGGAGCCGCTCGCGCATCCTCCTGCCCGCCCGCGCGCGGGCCTTCCTGCTGTGGCGTCTGGTACGCCTGCCGGACCCACCCGAGCCTGTCGCACCCTCAGCTGCAGCGCCGGTTCCGCCGATTCCGACCAGGCCCGTGCCGCCGCATCCCAGTGGAGCGCAGCCCCCGCATCCGCACCCCGACGACCTGCCCCGGCACGTGGCCGTCATCATGGACGGCAACGGACGCTGGGCCACCCGGCGCGGCCTCGACCGCGCCGAGGGCCACACCGCCGGCGTCGAGGCACTGTTCGACGTCGTCTACGGAGCCGTCGAGATCGGACTGCGGCACCTGACCGTGTACGCCTTCTCCTCCGAGAACTGGCGACGCTCCCCCAACGAGGTCAGCCGCCTGTCCGAGCTGCTCCGTGAGTTGCTGGCGGACGACAGGTGGTGCCGACACGGGGTACGGCTGCGCTGGATCGGCGAGGCCGACGGCCTGCCCGATGACCTGCTGGCCGCCGCGCACGCGTGCGAGGCTCAGACCCGCGATCACACCGGGCTGACCGTCAACGTATGCCTGAACTACGGCGGACGCGGCGAACTCACCCGCGCGGGCGCCGCCCTCGCCCACGCCGCGCTCGCCGGCGAACTGGACCCCTCCCGCCTGACCGAACGGGACTTCGCCCGCTTCCTGCCCCACCACCCCCTTCCCGACGTCGACCTGCTGTGGCGCACCGGCGGCGAACGGCGCGTCTCCAACTTCCTGCCCTGGCACACCACCTACGCCGAACTCCACTTCACCGACCGGCTCTGGCCCGACGTCGACCGCCGCGACCTGTGGCAGACGATCACCGCCTACGGCCACCGGGCCCGGCGCTTCGGCGCCCTGCCGGCACCGCGCACGCCCGAGAAAGAACCGCACTCCTCCGCTGCGACATCCGGTCGCGAACACTGACCGGACGGCAGGCCACTGGTCGTGGTCGCGCGGGAGGCGCCGAGGGACACAAGCGCTGGGACCCCGAACGAGACGATCACACATACCCGGAACACCACACCAGAACAGAGCACCCTGAGCAAGTGACCGCAGGCGTTGCCTGCCATCCAATTCTGGTCGCCAATCAAGTCAGTCGCCGCAGGTCAGCACGCGGCGGACGACTGACTTCGCTGTCCAAGGACCAACTGTCCACTGTCGACCCCACGCAGGGAATCAGGTTCCGTGTCGATTTCTCCACTGCCGTCTCACGCGGATGTCCTGTTCCAGGCCAGCGGCATGCACCGAACAGGAGAGCTGAAGAAATGACACGGACGTTGAGACAACAAGCGGGTGACACAGCGTGAGACGCCTGCGGAACGCCCAGGTCAGAGGCACGATGGATGACACGATCCGCGAGAACCTGATATGTAGGCCGTTTTGACTCGCCCTGGCCTGCGTGATCCCCGGGCGCAACGGCCGCCTCGTCGGCTCCATGACCATGGCGAGCCACCAGCGCATGTGGGTGGAGGAGAACCCAGCTGTGTGGGGGGCCATCGGGATCGGCCTCGCTCTCGGCGCGCTGGCCGTCTGGCGCAGGGTGCCTCGCCGCGCCACGGGACGACGGCGGCGCCCCGGCTCCGTCAAGGAATAGTCGACGAGGGGCCAGGGTCACGTCGGCGGACATGACCGGAGCGAAATGTCAACGACCCCGAAGTCCTGGCGTCAGGATGAGTTCCGCAAGCGGGACGGGCCGCGTCACGTCGCTCCGATCGTCAACGACGGCACGGGGTGTTCGCCCTGGACCGCAGCTTGATCAGTGCACTCGCCGGCGCCGGCCCGAGCGAACTGGACGAGCTCGCGGCTCGCTGGCGCGAGAGGCTCTGGCGTGAGGATGGCGATGACATGACCGACGACTCTCCTCTGGAGATTCTGCTGGGGGGTGCCCGGTTTGCCGCGGTCGTGTTGAGCACGGGCGGTGGCCTCTGCTGCCGGCACTTCTGATCTGCGGCCGTCCCCACCAACTCAGCCCCTCACTCCCCCACTGACACGGGCCGGTCGCCTCTGCCGAGTGACCAATGACGCCGACACCTGGCACCAGCTCGCCGCACTGGTGGACCACACGCGTGATGTAGCCGGGGACGTGGATGTGGGAGAAGGCTCAGCTCTTGGTCGACATGGTGCAGGCCGAAGGGCCCAGGAGTGCAGGAAGGGGTCCGGGACCGGTCATGGTCCCCGGCCCCGCATCGTCGGGCCTGGTGACCACGCTGGGGGCAGCGGAGCCGCTCCGGTGGCTTCGCACCGACAGCAGGTTGCCGGGTCACCTGCGTACCGGGGTCAGCCACTGCGGCGACAGTGTGTTCTTGCCGCTCACCGCGTCCTGGTACGCGTCCCGCAGGGCTGCCGTGAGCGGGCCCGGCGCGGGCGTGGTGGTGGGCCGGTCGTCCACGGACCGGACAGGGACGACTCCGATCGCGGTGCCGGTGACGAAGAGTTCGTCGGCGGTATAGGCCTCGGCGTGTGCGAGGGGGCGCTCCACCGTGGGGATGCCCGCCGCGCGGGCGAGTTCGAGGATCGTGGCCCGGGTGATCCCTGGGAGGATCCCCGCCTCGACCGGAGGGGTGTGCAGTACGCCGGATCGGACGAGGAAGACGTTGGCGGCCGAGCTCTCCGAGAGGTGGCCCGAGGATGTCAGCAGCAGCGCGTCGTCGTAGCCCGCCCGTACGGCGGCGATCTTGGCCAGCGACGAGTTCAGGTACGCGCCGGTGGCCTTGGCCAGGGGCGGGATCGCGTCCTGGTGGTTGCGCCGCCAACTGCTGGTCATCAGGCGCCAGTTGTGGACCGGATGGTCCTCCCAGGACCACGCCGCGAGCGCGACGCGTACGGCGGACAGGTCCAGCGCCACGCCCATGCTGCCGTAGCCGAGGTAGACCAGGGGCCGGACGTAGCGCGGGCCCGTCCCGCCCGCCGCGATCAGCTCCGTCGTCGCGGCGGCAAGCTCCTCTTGCGTGTAGGGGATGTCCATCAGGTACACGCGGGCCGAGCGGGACAGCCGCGCCAGGTGGTCGTGCAGCCGGAAGACCGCGAGTCCCTCGGCCGTTTCGTGGGCCCGCATCCCCTCGTACACGGCCCAGCCGTAGTGCAGCGACTGGGTCAGTACGTGGACCTGCGCTTCGTTCCAGGGGACGAGACGGCCGTCCATCCAGATGTGCTCGGCCGGGGACAGGGCGGTCACGGGGTCCTCCTCGCCACGTCCCGCAGGCCGGGGGCGTCGATGTCGTGGTGGCGGGCCAGCACGTACAGTGCCCGCGCGGTGTCCGGGTCCAGCGGGATGCCGTCGCGCGCGGCTTCGCGCTCGCGGTGGCGCTCGGGGTCCCCCGGGCACCGGACCGCGGCCGCGCCTGCTGCCGGGGCGTTGCGTGTCGTGTCGACGAGGTCGCGCAGCCGCTCGGCGAAGGCGTCCCGGCCGCCGAAGAAGGCGGGGTCCAGACAGAGCAGGATGTGCGCCACCTTGCGACCCTCGCCGGCCTGTGCCCGCTCGATGTGATCGAGCTGCCAGTCGAGCGGGGCATCGGCGAGCGCGGCGGTCAGCAGCGTCACCACCATGCCCAGCCCCTGCCCCTTGTGTCCGGGGCCGAGCGGAGTCAGCGCCGCCGCCTGGGCGGGGTCGCGGGTGCCCCGGCCGTACGGGTCCAGGGCCCACCCCGGGTCCAGGGACCGGCCGCGGCGCCCCCGTTCCCGTACCTCTCCCAGACACACCTGGCTGGTGGCCATGTCGAGCGCGAACTCGTGGTCGCCGTTCCCCGCCGCGACGCTGATCGGATTCGTGCCGAGGAGCGGGTCCCTTCCGTGGTACGGAGCGACCCGCGAGGACGCCGACGTCATGGCCCAGCCGACCATCCCCGCACGGGACATGGCGCGGCTGTGGATGGAAGCCGCCGCAAAGTGGTTGGAGTTGCGCACCAGGACGGCCGCGACCCCGTACTCCGCGGCGCGCCGCACGGCCTCCCGCGCGCCCGTGAGGCCTGCCACCACGCCCAGTGCGGCGTCGGCGTCGAGGAGCACCGTGGGGCCGCTCTCCCGGATCGTCTCGAACTTCGGTCTGGGGTTGGCGACACCGCGCGCGAGATCGTCCAAGTAGCCGGGCAACAACCGCAGTCCATGGGTGGTGACACCCCGCGCGCTCGTCTCCACGAGCGCGTCGGCGACCAGTGCGCAGGCGTCGTCGTCCACGCCGTGCGCGCCGAGGGCGCGGACCGCGATCAGGCGCGCGGTGTCCTCGTCGACGCGGTACGTGTGCGTGTCCGCCTGAGGTGCGGGCGTCATCTGGCCACCTTCTCCTGTTGTCGGCATCTAGAGCACGTACGGCAGTTCGCCCGACACCTTCACGCTGGACCAGTCGAAGGCGATCCGGTCCAGGACGTCGAGCTCCTGGAGCACCCGGTGCAGACCGCTGTAGTCCCGCAGCAGGGCCGTGCGTCCTGCCGCCTTGCAGTCCCGGAGCATCTCGGCACCGCCCGCCACCCCCACCAGGCGCATGATCGTCCCCCAGGCGCGGTAGTCGTTGGCCGAGTACGCTTCGAGCGCCCGGCACAGCGAGTCGAGCAGGAACCGCTGCTGTTCCCCCGTCAGCTGGGGGTAGAGCACCTTCAGCAGTTCTCCGCTGATCGAGCCGTGACACACCTCGTCGTGCCGGTGCAGCCGGGACAGCGCGACGTTCATCGGTTGCACGCCCTCGGCGTTGGCGACGAGTTCGAGGTACGCGCCGATGGACAGCTCGGTGGTGGTGGCGAAGGCGAGCGTGAGCAGGCTGCGCTGCCAGCGCTCGGTGGCCGCGTCGGAGAGCTGACGGTGCGTCACTGACACGTACGGCAGCGGGAGTTCCTTGCCACGGAACTGATCGCCGCGCCTGGCCCGGGTCATGTCGCTGGCCATCCGGTGCATCAGGATGTGGTACTGCTCGTCCACCATGGCCTGCATCAGCGAGATCTCCAGGGCCTCTCCCCACAGCCCCGGGAACTCGCCGCGCAGGACGAGCCCGAAGGCCGGGTTGACCACATGGGTCTCGGAGTACTCCGTGTTCCGGTTCAGCGCGATCATGGCCCAGGTCAGGACGGCGTCGCGCCGCGCCGGGGCAAGCGCCCGGTAGGTGGGGTGGTCGGCGAAGGGAACGATCTCCTCGGGGTAGTCGGGGAGCGCGGGGTCGAACATGTCAAGAAGGCCGGGGTCGTCCCGCTTGACGGTGGCCCGGCGCTTCCAGTTTGCGGCCAGTCGGTGAATGACCGGGTTGTCGACGGTGCCGAACACCTCCTTGCCGAAGGCGTCTTCGTCGAGGTTGCTGATGAACCGCTCGTCCATCGTTCAGGATCCTCTCGGGTTTTGCGGGGCGGGTTCTCCCGCCGTACGCGCGGGGCGGCCGTCCGGGACGCCCTGGCCGGACGCTTGAGCGTGCTGCGGCCCGCGCCGCGTGGTGCGCGACGTCGTGCGCATGGACCTCTGCGCGAGCACCACACCGGCCAGGACGGTCGCTGCGCCGGCGCACTGCGCGGGTGTCAGACGCTCGCCGAGGATGAGATACGCGGCCCCGGACCCGGCCACGACCTCCAGCGTCGCGAACAGGCTGGCAGCCGACGGCGCCAGGAACCGCTGCGCCGCGATACCGCTGAGATACGCCACGAGCGTGGCCACGAGGGCGGCCCACAGGACGACGGCCCAGACGGGTGCGCTCAGCGTCCTGTAGCGGACCATGTCCCCGAGCCTGTCGTAGGGGAACGTGTCCACCGGTGCGAGGACGTTCAGCGCGAGGGCGCCGGCCGCGATGCCCAGGGCGGTCACGGTGAGCGGGTCGTGCCGGGCCAGCGCCCGCCCGGCGACGAGGAAACGTACGGACAGGGCGGCCGCCGTGCCCAGGGCGGCCAGCACTCCGACCGCGTCGAGCCGCAGCCGCTGCCACACCTCGCCCACAAGCAGCAGCCCGGCCAGGACCACGGCCGTGCCCATCCACACGAGACGGGGCTGCGGTATGCGCCGCACCCAGCGCAGCCACGCCACGACAATGACCGGCGACAGGTACTGGAGCACCACGAAGACACCGACGGGGATGCGGGCGACGGCGACGCCGCACAAGGTCTGCAAAGCGGCGAAGGAGAGGACCCCGAGGACCGCGATCGTGCCGTACGCCTGCCGGGCCGTCGCAAGGAGCGCCCGGGGGCGGGTGATCGTGGCGAGGGCCAGGAGCAGGATCGCCGCGATCGTCAGGCGCGCCTGGGCGATCTGCAGGGCGGACAGTCCCGCCGAGTCGAGGACCTTGGTGGCGGGTCCGACGGTTCCGAACGTGCCGGCGGACACCATCGCGAGCGAGACGCCCGTGGCGTGACCCGTGGTCGAACGGATGCCGTTCAGCGCGGGCCTCCCTGCGCGAGGGCGGCGCCGCGCGGGAAGAACGGCCGGTCGTGGCCGTCAAGCGGCACCAGTTCGGACCACCACTGGGCGGCGGGGTCCCAGCGGGCGTGGAACGGCCGGCCCACCAGCTCCGGATCGCGTGCCTGGAGGTAGCGCAGCGCGAACGCACGCTCCCCGCCGGGCAGTTGGGCCACTCCGTCCACGGTGACCTTGCCCTCGGCCGTGGACATCACGGGCCCCCGGGCGGTGCGGCCGAGTCCGGACAGCCGCGTCACCGCGCCCCGGTGGATCTCGTACGCGCGCTGGATCGGCAGTCCGAAGTAGCGGCGCGCCCCGGTGTCCCGTTCGACAAACAGGTAGTACGGGTGGATGCCGAGGGCGATCTGCGCCCGCCACGAGTCCGCCCACACCTGCGCGTCGTCGTTGACGTGCCGTACGACCGGGGCCTGCGAGCGCAGTTCGCAGCCCGCCGAGCGCAGGGCGGCCACCGCGCGCCGGGTCAGGTCGGGCTGCAGCTCGCGCGGGTGCGACACGTGCACCATCACGGCGACGTGCCGCCCCGCCCGTACCAGGCGCTCCACCAGCTTCAGCAGGGGCCCGGCGTCCGGATCGGTCACCAGTCGGGCGGGGTGGAAGGAGAGCGCCTTGGTGCCGATCCGGACGGTCGTGATGTGCTCAAGACCCGGCCGCAGCAGGGCGTCGATGTAGCGTTCCAGGAGTTCGGCGTGCATCACCAGCGGGTCGCCGCCGGTGAACAGCACATCGCTGACCTCAAGGTGGCGCCGCAGATAGTCGGCGACCCGGTCGGGCCCGTCGTCGGCGATGCGCAGCTTGGGCTCGCCGACGAACTGGGCCCAGCGGAAGCAATACGAACAGTAGGCGTGGCAGGTCTGTCCGTGCCGGGGGAAGACCAGCGCGGTCTGGGCGTACTTGTGCTGGACGCCCTCCACTTCGCCGTCCTGGTCGTGCGGGATGTTGCGGGTCAGCTGTTCGCCGGGGTGCGGGTTGAGGTCGCGGCGCGCGGCGGCGACGGCTGCGCGCAGCGCGACCGGATCCCCCAGCGCCCGCTCGACTCCCCGGAAGTGCGCCGGGTCGATCATGTCGCGGTGCGGGAAGACCAGCCGGTACAGCGGGTCGTCGGGGGCAGTGTCCCAGTCGACCAAGTGGTCGACGACATGGGCGCTGACCTTGAACGGCAGTATCTGAGCGACCACTTCGACGTCATGGGCGAGGCGGGGATCCGCGCACCGGTCGCGCACGAGCTCGGCGAGCCTGCGGCCGGAGACGGTACGGGTCGCCGGGGCCGTGGAGCCGTTCATGCGGCGATCCAGTACCGGGTCAGATGGCGGCGCTCGTCCGCGTACTCGGAACGGGCGTGCAGCATCCGCTGGTTGTTCCAGATGAGCAGGCAGCCGTCGGGGACGAGCACTTGGGTGCGGTACCGGTCGAACAACTCGCTGACGCAGCGGGCCAGTTCCGCCCCGGGTCGTCCCAGCGGCAGTCGTTCGGGGTCGGCCGCCGCGTCGAGGGCGGCGTCGTAGTCGGCCGCGGTCAGCAGGTTGTAGCTGAACCTGAGCACGTTCCGGCCGTCGTCCTCCTCGCACAGCATCGGTACGGTGACGGTCGTGCTGTGGCCCGCGTCGTCCTGCGGTCCGGGGAAGGAGATCCGCGGGCCGGTCAGCAGCGCGTGCTCGGCGGGGCTGAGCAGCTTTTCGAGCACCTTCAGGTCGAGCAGATCCGTATGGCCACCGCCGCAGCGGGCCTGCCGGTGGCAGTAGAGGGCGAGGTGGCGCGGGCTCGGGTCCCAGCCTGGAGCCTCGGTGTGGCAGCGGATGGCGTTGCGGCTCTGAGAGTAGGCGCGGCCGTCGTTGCCCGAGCGGTAGACCACCTCGTGCTCCACCGCGCCGGTGTACTGGGGCACGAACCGGCCGATCTCCTGCATGAGTTCGACGGCTTGGCGTTGACCGCCCAGCCGGTCCACAACGGCGTATCCGTCGGCGTCGAGATCGGCCCGGACGCTGTCGACGCATGGCTGTGGCATGGGCGATCCCCCTGGTGGTCCGGCGTTCCTTGCCGTGCCTCGTGGGCACTTGGGTTTGCACGGTCGCGAGGCAGCCTCGCAAAAGGGTGCCGGGGCGTATTGAAGAAAACCGACCTCGACTGCGAATGGCCGGATCCGGCGTCCGACGGCGCGCCCGGCCCGGCGGGTTCATCCCGGCAGTACGAGGCTCGTGGGGCGGCGGGCGCCGCGATCGGTGTCGGCGGGCCCGGTGTGCTCGATGCCGCGGGTACGCGCGAAGTGTGTGAAGGTCCAGCCCGTCATGGCCTTGAACTCCCTGCTCAGATGGCCCTGGTCGGAGTAGCCGGACAAGGACGCGGCCGAGGCACCGGTGTGCCCTTGGGACAGCAGCCCAAGGGCACCGCGCAGGCGCAGGATGCGCGAGGCGGCCTTGGGCAGCAGACCGATCTGTTCCTCGAAGCGCCGCTCCAAGTGACGTTCGCTCCAGCCGCATTCGCGGGCCAGGACGTGCACGGGGATCCGGCCCGCCGTACGGTTTATCCGCTTCCAGGCCCACAGCACCCGCGCCGAGACGCACGGCCCGTCCGTCAGCCATCGGGCGAGCGTCGCGTCGAGCAGCGCGAAGCGGGTGGCCCAGTCGGGGCTGTTGCCGAGGCGCTCGTCGAGCGCCCCGTAACGCGCGCCCAAGAGGTCGGAGGGTTCGACCACTTGGTTGGCCAACGCGTTCATGGGCGTACGGAAGAGCGTGTGCGCGGCCCAGGGAGCGATCACCACCTCCACCCCGCTCAGTCGGCCGTCGTGCTCGCCGACCCGGGCACGCGACTGCATCCCGGCGAAGACGGAGGTGTAGGCGGTCGTGGTGGCCACGTCGGCTCCCACAGGCTCGTGCACGCTGAGCTTCTGACCGAAGAGGATCACCAACGTGGTCATGAAGTCCGGCAGTTCGAGCCTGCGCCGCGGCCGGGCCAGGTCGAACCGGAAGCCGTGGTAGCCGGCGATGCCGGAACGGAGAGCGGCTGCCGGGCGGGCGGTCGCCCTCTCCCAGGTCCCGTCAGGGCAGCACTCGTACCTCACCGGATTCCTCCCCCGCCACGGTCCGCTTCCACCATTGTGGGCCGGGGGGCGAGGGAGAGGGGCTAGGGTTTCGCGTCAGTGTGCAGCGGCTGCCTCGACGGTGCAGACCTCCCGGTCCTGGCTGCGTCGCACGAGGGAAGCCCTGGTGTGGGTCCCGCGCGGTCGGAAGATTTCAAGTCCAGTGAGACGGTCGTGGCGTTATGAGAGGAATCCTCGCGTATCAACCATCCGGATACATGATGCAGGCGCCCGGAGAGTTGAATGAGCTCTTTCAGGGGTAGCTCTCCAGGGTGAGGACGGCCTGTGCCGCGGTGGTGAGCCAGGTGGGACTGCAGCGGGCTTTGCGGAAGATCCGCCAGGTCTTGAGGCGGGCGATGCCGCGTTCGATGGGATACCGGAGCCTGGCGTGGGCCTTGTTCACCGACCGCTGCCGGACGGTGAGTTCTAGACGGGGACGGCGACGGTGCGGGACGGCGACGGTTCCGCCGGCGCCGGGATAGCCCAGATCCGCCAGGACCAGGATGCCCAGCCGTCGGCAGGTGTTGATGATGCGGTGCCGGCGGGCCGCGGTGAGGTCGCGCGTGCGGCCGGGCAGGGCCCGGGAGACCCACAGGATCCTGCCGTCGGGATCGGTGACGACCTGGAGGTTCACGCCGTGGCGGCGGTGCTTTCCGCTGCAGTCGGCACGTGTGTCGCCGACCCGGTCGCACTCCGCCAGGGTGCCGTCCACCAGCACGTACTTGGCCGTGGTCTTCACCGCGCGCAGGGCCGCGGTGAGCCCGGGTGCCCAGCAGAGGGAACGCACGGCCGATTGGCCAGTAGCCCTTGTCCACGATCAGGAGGAGCAGCGGCGATTGCGGAGTTTCCGCGTTTCTCCAGGAATTTAACTCCGGGCATGCTGCGGATACTGACTGACCGGCAGGTCCACCTTTTCGGTGAGCCTGCCGGCTTTCCCTGCGTCGCCCCACACCATCCGATTCCCTTTACCCCTGGAAGGAAAGAGAATTCAGCGGTGGGCGAGGAATGTCGGCCTCGCCTACATCTTGGTAAAGAGAGTCCACGCCTGGTTTGGTGCGTCGGGCGTGGACTCCTTGAGTATGACCGGAGTGTCCTCGCCGTTTGCCGTGAGGACCAGGGCCCTGAACTTGACGCTCTCGATGGTGGTCTGCTCCTCCCCGGTGTCCACGACCCAGCGCTGTGACAGCTTGTCGGGGGTACGGGGCTTCATCGTCACTGGCCCGCCGCGTGTTGTGGCTTCGAGACACTGTCCCTTGTAGTGGGTGCTCTCGATCGTGTAGATGCCAGTACCTGCCGGGGTTTCACCCACCAGTTCAAGCTGCCAGACCTGATACGTCTGCTCCGGACTCCGCGTCCACAACGTCTTTCCGTCGTAGGCGTCGAGGTTGGTGTCATCGCTGAACACCTGGATGGAGGTCATCATGCTCTTGACCGAGGCCACGGCATTTCCCTTTCAGTCGACTGCACTGGTTCGCCGAACGGTTTTCACATTTCCAGAGTTAACAGTCACCCGGCAAGCACCGTAACCCGCCACAGTCAGCATTGTCCGAAGATCCCGGAGGTCAGGGCTGCGCGTCAATGAATTCAGGGCATTTTCCCGCAGGTTGCACTCGCTGCTCCCCAGTACGCCCAACGAGCGGCTTTCACAGGAATGAGTGTTCGCTTCCCATCGGGTGCCCCAGCTGCTTCTTACAGCTCATATGCTGCCTGCCGCACGGGAGGTTGCGCCGGGGAGCGACACTGATCTTGGCCTGGCGGACATCGTCGCCGCGCAGCTGGTCAGCGGTCTTGAGACAACATCCAGAGCGGGGGCCATGCCCGATGTCATCACGGTGCTGCGCCCCTCCTCCAAGCGGGAGAAGAAACGCCAGGGCGAGGGCTCCTCAAGTCCGTACCTCTTCATCGCGCAGCGTTGAGCAGCGACCGCTGCGCCGTGGGACCTGCCGGCAGAGGTGTCAGGTGCTTCGGCGACGCGGTACGCCTCGCCGCGGCATGTCAACTCCCGCCACGAACGGGGGGCTTGAGGCATCGGCCTGCGGGCGTGGGTATGTCTGCCGGCGACCGCAAGTACCACGAGGGGACATGAATGCGCTTTCGCATCCTCGCCGTCGCTGCCCTAGTGCTGTGACCGCGTTGGTTCGCCGGGTTGGTGTTCATGGTCCTCGTGCCGGTTGGATGTGACGACATGTCCGGTCGGTGCGGGGAGGCGGGATGGCGCAGCAGGTCAGGGTGCGTACGTTGACCGAGCAGGAGTGGCGGAGACTGCAGCGGATCGTACGACGGGGCAGCACCAGCACGGTGCGGTTCCGCAGGGCGACGATGCTGCTGGCCTCGGCGGGCGGGAACACCGTGCCGGTGATCGCGCGGCTCGTGCAGGCGGACGAGGACACCGTCCGGGACGTGATCCACAAGTTCAACGAGTCCGGGCTGTCCTGCCTGGACCCTCGGTGGGCGGGAGGCCGTCCCCGCCTGCTCAACTGTGACGACGAGGACTTCGTCATCCAGACGGCCACCGCCCGGCCAGGCTCGGCGAGCCTTTCACCCGCTGGTCGATCCGCAAGCTCGCGAATCACCTGCGCCGCGGCCTCGCCCGCCCGATACGGATCGGCCGCAAGGCCCTAATGGGCAGTGACAGGGCGACTGAGACCCAACCAAGACCAGGGCCATCGAGCTCTTCTTCCAGACCGGCCTGGTCGCCCCTGTCACTGTTGAAGCGGCCGCAGATCCGAGGTCTATACAAGCCCAGGGCCCCGAGCCCCCAAGATAGGCGGACCCGGTTCTGCGTACGGCAGCTGCTCCACGGTTGCCGCCGCGGGCACAGGACCGAGGTCTATACATCACCAGAGCAGAAAGCTCCGATCCCAGGCCGGCCCGATCCTGTTTCCAAAAGCTCATCCAGGTACTACCTGCTGCGGTGGTGGCAGTCGGTGCCGGGGAAGTCGCAACACGCCCCCGGGGCTTCGAGCCCTCGGTCAAGAGCCGACCCCCGGTTCCGTCCACTGCCACCGCAGCGCATCCAGTCTGACGATCAGATCGTTAAAGCCCGTGGTTCGAGCCGTTCGCAGGGACCACCTCTGACTGAACCCGGAGCCGCCGAGCTCTTCCGCAGACCGAGGGCCCTACGGACAGCTGGGGTCACGAACGGCTAATCGGATGCAGGGCCACCGAGCCCTTCCATTAGGGAGACGCGTGCCCCCGCGCGGCTGCGACCAGCAGCAACCTCGACCGAGAGGAACCGAACAGCACGATGAGAGTGTTCTGCGGCATCGACTGGGCCAGCGACCACCACGACGTCGCCCTGATCGACCACGACGGAGCCCTGGTGGCCCGAACCCGGATCGGAGACGACGCAACTGGCCTGCAACAGCTGCTTGTTCTCCTGACCGAGCACGGCGACACCGAGAACTCCCCGATCCCCGTGGCCATCGAGACGTCCCGCGGCTTGTTGGTCGCCTGCCTCCGCGCCACCAGACGCCCCGTCTTCGCCATCAACCCGATGGCCGCTTCCCGCTACCGCGAACGCCATGCAGTCGCCCGCAAGAAGTCCGACCACCTCGACGCCATGGTCCTGGCAAATATCCTGCGCACGGACCGGGCCGCCCACCGGTCACTGCCCGACGACAGCGAACTCGCCCAGGCCATCGCTGTCTTGGCCCGCGCCCAGCAGGACGCGGTCTGGAATCGTACCCAGGCCGGCAACAAGCTCCGATCACACCTGCGCGAGTACTTCCCCGGCTTCCTCGCCGCCTTCCAGCACACCCGCGAAGGACTGTGCTTACCCGTCGCGCGCGTCGTCCTGGCCGCCGCTCCCACCCCGGCCCACGCCGCCAAGCTCACCCGCGCCCAGCTGCGGTCGCTGCTGAAGAAAGCCGGCCGCCAGCGTGGCATCGAAGCCGAGGCAGACCGGCTTCGCGAAGCCTTCCAGATCACCCAGATGCGCCAACTACCCAAAGTCGAACAGGCCATGGGACACCAGACCCTCGCACTGCTGCGGCAACTCGAAGCCGCCTGCACCAGCGCCGATGGCCTCACCGCCGCGGCAGTGACGTCTTTTGACACACACCCGGACGCCGAGATCATCACCAGCTTGCCAGGGCTCGGATCACTCACCGGCGCCCGGGTGCTCGCCGAAATCGGCGACGACCGATCCCGCTTCACCGACGCGAAAGGACTCAAAGCCTTCGCCGGGGCCGCACCGGTCACCCGGGCATCCGGGCATCCGGGCATCCGGGCATCCGGGCATCCGGGCATCCGGGCATCCGGGCATCCGGTAAAAGCCTCGCCGTGATGGCCCGCCGGGTCAAGAACCAGCGGCTCGCCGCCGTCGGCTACGTCTGGGCCTTCTCCGCGCTGTCCTCACCCGGAGCCCGAGCCCAGTACGACCGCCGACGAGAAGCGGGAGACCGTCATACCGCCGCCCAACGCCACCTCTTCAACAGACTGCTCGGCTGTCTCCACCACTGCCTCACCAAACGCACCGTCTATGACGAGGGCACAGCCTTCCCGTCCTCTGAAACTCCTGTTCTGAAGACCGCCGCCGCTTGAGGCATTTAGTCCGGCAGGGGAAGCAGCCTGCCGCTCCAACGCTCGTCGTCAACCTCATCGGGTTGCGTCAGGCCGATACCAAAAGCGTCCTCTACCAGTGCCAGGACGCTGTGAACAGGCGCGACCTGCCCAGGGGCGAGCCCAAGGGGTCTCATGGTGTCATCAAGTCTTGCCGGGTTCTGCCCGGTCGGTTCGATCGCCTGGAGAGTGTGGAAGTCGACGATGATCTCGCCTCCGACCGCGTACTTGAACCAGTGCATCGGCTTCTCGTTGTAGTGGAGCACCACGGCCTCAGTCCCCATGGAGACGGCGCTCAAGATCCTCTCATCGAGTCCGTGCACGCCGCCCTGTTCCCATGCCCACGTCCACGACCCGTCGATGCCGCTGGTGACGACGGGTTCTTCATCGTCGAAAAGGTCGTCGCCCAAGTCATCCGACAGGTCTATGGCGTTGCGAAGCGCCAAGGTCTCCGGATCTACCCCCATGCGGGTGAGCAGCTCAGCAGGGGGAAGGTCCCGCACGAAGGTCAGCGTGTAGATGGGAAAATCCCCCTCCCGGAACAAGTCCAAGCCGCGGCCCATCTCTGTACTCGTCATGCCGCGGATGCTGCCACACACCACTGACACCCCTCCCGGACCTCCCTCCTTGACAGATCAACTGCATCGGATGTCTGGAAGGAGTCCACCGACCCGGACTTCGACGCCAAGCTGGACCGCATCGAGTACGTGCTCCAGGAGCGCCCGGACCGGACCTTCGCCTTCGACGAGTTCGGGCCGCTGGGCATCCGCCCGACGGCCGGGGCCTGCTGGACCGAACAGGGCAGACCGGACCGGCTGCCGGCGACCTATCACCGCACTCACGGCACCTGCTACTTCCATGGCTGCTACTCGGCTGGCGACGACACCCTCTGGGGCGTCAATAGACGCCGCAAGGGCATCGCCCCGACCCGGGCCGCGCTCAAGAGCATCCGCGCGGCCCGCCCGGACGGCGCCCCGGTCTATGTGATCCTGGACAATCTCTCCGCCCACAAGAACGGGCGTATGCGCCGCTGGGCGACGAGGAACAAGGTCGAGCTGTGCTTCACCCCGACGAACGCGTCCTGGGCCAACCCGATCGAGGCACACTTCGGGCCGCTGCGGCAGTTCACCCTCGCCAACTCCCACCAACCCCAACCACACCGTCCAGACCCGCCAGTTGCACCGCCATCTGCGCTGGCGCAACCAGAACCCCCGCCACCCCGACGTCCTGGCGGCACAGCGCCGCGAACGCGCCCGCATCCGCAGCGAGAAGGGCATCCGCTGGGGCGGACGCCCCCTCGCCGCCTTGGCCTGACCCAAGTGAGGGATCCCGCCGTGCCGGGATGCGGAGATCAGACAGCGGCCAGGCTCTTCGCCATGACCCGCTCCCTGCCAACGCCATCGGGCAGAAGATCGCCGGGCTCACCCGTGTCCGTGAAACCGTGCCGCTCATAGAGCGCGGTCGCCTTGCGGTTGTCCGGCACGACGGACAACCGCAGGGTCGTGGCACCGCGCTCCGCCCCCCACCGCTCGACCGCCTGGATCAGGTAGTCACCCACGCCCTTGCCCCGAGCCGTGGGGTTGACCCACATCGAGATCAACTCCACGTTCTCTGCTCCCTCGCCCGGCACTCCGCTGGCCAGGCCCACCGGAAGGCCGTCGAGGAGCGCAACGAGATCGTGCGCGCCAGGAATCGACAGACGGGCACGCCAGCGTTCCTCTCGGTCGCCGGAGCCCTGCCACTGGGCCAGCGTCGATCCGAACGCGTAGGGCGCCTCAGCAAGCGCGGCCAGTCGCAACTCCCGCCAAAGGGGCCAGTCGTCTGATTCCAAAGTGTGTAGTTCAAGCATGATCCAGACCCTGCCCGCCCGCCGGGGCGGACAGCAAGTTGATTACAACCATGCAAACGAGGTCGCTCAGCCCTGCGACCAGCCGAAGCCGGGGAGCAGCGGTGACTCACGCACCCGCAGACCACGAGACCTCGGTGAACATATCCGGTCACGGCACTAGGGCGTGTCCGGCGAATCTGGTCGCCCGCAGCGGGCGGTGCTGTTTGGTGCTGGTGAGCGGTGGTCTGGTGCGTGCAGCTGCAAGGCGGAGGAGGGAGTCGACGCGGAGCGTCGGCGAGTGACGACAACGCGGCAGATGGGCGTGCCAGACCACCGCGTCCCAGACAAGATCCGCCGGACACGCCCTAGGTGCCACCGCCGTCTGCGCCGCGCCGGGAATCGCCACGGCCGACGCCGCTCACGACGGCTCAGCATCCTCACGGATCGAGGGCTCGCCGAACAGTCCGTGCACCGGTATCCCGGGCAGGGCTTCGGCGTAGTCGCGTGATGCCCGGTTCGTAGCGGACTGTCAGCTCAGCGGCCGTGTTCTCGGAACGTGACAGGCACGGCTTCCAAGATCATGGAGTTCTCTACGCCCCGTGATCCAAGTGGAAGACCGTGCCTGCCGACGCATCATCTCTGATCCCGCCTGCCCTTGACCAACTGCGCGAGAATCCGCAGGTCGGACCCGAGGAGCTCCCGGGCCTGCTGGAATGGCTGGCCGAGGTGCCGGACCCGCGTGACCCACGCGGGGTGCGCCGCCGCCTGGCCGTCGTGCTCACTCTCACCGCGTGCGCGGTGCTGGCCGGAGCGACCTCGCTGCTGGCGGTCGGCGAATGGATCGCCGATGCCCCTGGGCATGTGCTCGAACAGGTCGGTGCGAACCCCGATCCGCTCCTGCCCATGCGGGTACTGCCCGCCGAGAGCACGGTCCGCCGGCTGCTGGCCCGCGTCGACGTGTTGGCGTCGTGGTCAGAAACCGCAGTTCACCCTCGTGGCAGTCCCGTTCCCGCCATCGGAGAAGGTGTGCCAGTTCCCCGGCAAACGGAGGTCATTGCACTCCACGGCCGCCCCGTGGTTGATCTCCAGCACCGGCGTGAACCGCTTGGGTGCACCGTAGTTGTCGATGGGGACAGACTGCGAGGTCCGCCAGCCCGTGTTCGCGTTGCTGTAGGCCCGGTCATACCTCCAGCCGGAGCCGTCGGCATACGGGTGCTCGTCGTCCAGGCGGATGTATCCCACCTTGTTGCTCAGGTCCACGCTCCCGTCCTGGTTCCAGTGGAATTCGGCGTACACCTGGCGGCAGTTGGGGTTGGGAAAGTAGCCCAGGTACAGCATCCCCAGCCGCCGCGGGGCTCGCGTCCACGGGGAGGACCACGTCCCCAGGTCGTAGAAGTCCACGGGGTTGTTCGCCATTATGGGATTGGAACACGGGCTGGCCGCCTGTGCCGGGCCAGCGGGGACGGCCACGGCCAGGCAGGCTGCGGCGATGGCCACGGCGGCCGCGGCCAGTCGGCGCAGCGACAGACGGGCGGTCTTGACTAGACGCGCAAGCATAGAAGCACTCTTCACTGATTCCCCATTTCTCGGCGTGTATGGATTCGTTGGGCGAGCTGGGTGTTCTCCATGAGTGCCTTTGAGCTCGTAACGGAATCTTGCTGATGTGTCCTGGTCGGCCGTGACTGTTGTGATGATCTGACCGTTCGAGAGGGTGTGACGACTCGCCCGTGGATCGTGGACGACGACTTGTGGATGCTGATCGAGCCGCTTCTGCCGCCCTGGCCGAGCGGCCGCCGGGACCGAGGCCGGTGGACGACCGGCTCTGCCTGCAAGGCATCCTGTACGTCCCGCACCAGGAAATAGCCTGGCAACTCCTCCCGCTGGAGCTGGGGGTTCGGCTCCGGGCAGACCTGCTGGCGCCGGCTGAACCGCCGGCAAGAGGCAGGCGTCTTCGACCAGCTTCACCGCGTCCTGCTCGCCGAACTGAACGCTGCCCTTGCCGAAAACTCATCCATCGAGGTCAAACCGCATGTTGGTACTCGTGGAGAATGCCGCCGAGGCGGTCGCGGCGGCAGATGTCCAGGCGGGTGATTTCCTGCGGATCGGCGGTCGGTGTGAGCAGGCGGCGTAGCGGGCGGGCGTTGGCGATGCCCTGATGGGGCCCACGTACTCGAACTACGTTCGGGCGACGGGTCGATCCCGGCCTCAGTCAAGATCTCCCACACGGTGGATGACGGCCACCTCCACGCCGAGGACGAGCAGTTCGCCGTGGAGCCGGCGATACCCCCACCTGGGGTTGTCCCGCGCCAGGCGCAGGACCAGAACGCGGATGGAGCGCACCGTCCGCGGCCGTCCCGGTCGCTTCGGGCGGGACTCAGCAGCGTGGCGGCGTGCGATCAGGTCGCGGTGCCAGCGCAGCACGGTGTCCGGCCGGACCAGCAGCCGAAGCTGGCGCAGCACTCCCAGCGGGACTCGGTGCAGCAGCGCTGCCAGGAACACCCGATCGCTCGGGCTGAACCGCATCTTCTGTTTGCCGAGTTGATGCTCCAACACCGACAGCTGGTGGCGCAGGGCGAGGATCTCGACATCTTTGTTCCGGTCACTCATAGGCAGCAAACGCAGCATGGCGAACGTGTTGGTGACACCGAGGTAGGCCAGTCGAACCAGCACGGTCGATCATGATGCCGCAGTGCCACCAGCCTCGTGAGAGCTCCCGCGTCACCGGCTCCAGCCAAGCTCCCCCTACCCGCTCCCACCAGCACGGATGAGTTTTCGGCAAGGGCATCGCTACCGAGCCGAGATGATCATCCGCTTCGCTGTCTGGGACCACATCACCGGCACCGCAGGCCTACCCCAGCCCGCCTGAACGAGGCCGATCCCAGGGCCGATCACGACCCCGGCACGACCAGTCCGTTCAGGCCCCGCCAAGTTGACAACGCCCTGTTGACCAGTCGGTTCGCATCGCCCGCCTACGGTGCTGGTTCCCTCACCCTGCACAGCATCAGCGCGAATTCAGACTCGCCTGCCCCGCGCGGCAGGTAGGTGCCGGTGCCCTGTCCTCAAGGGGGCGTCACACGCGACGGCGGAGACGCATTGCCAGGGCCGGGCACTGGTTGACGGCGCGGCGGGCGTCGTGCTCCTGCCAGGGAGCGACCGGGATGGTGGCGGAGGTGGGGTAGCCGTGCGGGCCGAGGCGAATGAGGCCGGGGGCCAGCACGGCGCACAGACCATGGCCGGTGCAGCGGGACCAGTCCACCTCGAGCCGGGCGCCCTTCGCGGGTGGGAGGGGCAGTACTCCGCGTACGGGGCGGCCGCAGCCGGGGCCGGACAGGTGGGCGTCGACGTCCTCGGAGAAGACATCCAGCGCGGTGAGCAGGAAGCGGGCCGTGCCGTCCGGGTGCGAGCATGCGCCACCGGCCTGGGCCGCGCCGAGGGCTAGCCGGGCGTCCTCCAGTACCGCGGGCTTGACAGCACCGGCGGCCAGCATGGCCAGCGCCTCAGCGGCTTCGGGCAGGCCGCGTTTGCACGGTCCGCACTGGCCGGCGGACTCGGCCGCCAGCCAGGCCGCTACCTGGGCGGTCTCGCCGAGCGGGCAGGTGTCGTCGGGGAGCGCGATGATCGCGCCCGCACCGAGGGTCCCGCCGAGGGCGGCGAGGCCGGCGCGGGAGAGCGGCGCGTCGGCGGCCTCCGATGGGCGCAGCCAGGCGCCGTGATAGCCGCCCACCAGCACTCCGGCGCCCGGCTGGAGGCCGCAGGCGTCCAGTACCGGGCCCAGCTGGGTGCCGGTCGGAACTTCGACGACGAGCGGATCGGCACCTGGCCGGTTGACGGTGAGCAGGATCGTGCCGGGTTCGGCGGCGGTGCCGACGGCGGTGTAGGCGTCGGGTCCGAGCCGGGCCGCGAGGGCGAGTTGGGCCCAGGTCTCGGCGTTGGAGAGCAGTGTTGGGCGGCGGCGCACCCCGCCCGCTGCGCCGTCGGCCGCGCGGGCCTTCAGCGGCGCTGGTGTCACCGGCAGACCGTTGATGCCCCGGATCAGGGCCCCGGATTCGCCGGAGACGAAGCGTTCGGGCAGGGATACGGTCCGGGCAGGGCAGGGAAGTTCACGCTCGGCGAGGGCGGCCGGGACCGATATCTCGCCGGGGCTGCCCGCGGCGACGCCGATCACGATCTCCTCGGCGCCGAACGCGGCTGCGGCCAGGCAGGCGCCGTCCAGTACCAGGTGCGGCACACGGGCGAGCAGCATCTTGTCCTTGGCGCTGGCCGGTTCGCCCTCCGCGCCGTTCACCACGATGACTGGCGCTGTGCCGGTGCGCTCGGCGGTGGCGAGCGTGGCTCGGGCCTTGCGGGCGAACGGGAAGCCGGCGCCGCCGCGGCCGGACAGTTCGACGGCCTCGGCGAGGGCGAGCAGATCCTCCTGGTCCGGTTCGGGGAGTGGCGGGTGGACACGGGTGTGGGTGGAAAGGTCCATGCGCTGGTAGCGGTCCAGGCCGGCGGTCAGCCGGCCCGGTTCCACCCAGCGCACCTCGGGCAGCTTCAGCGGGGCGTTCTTCATTCGCTGCTTCCGGGCTGGGCCAGGCGGAGCGGCCGGGGCCCTGGTCTCCTGGCGTGCTTCGGCTGTTTGGGTACGCCGTTACTCTGTGCGGATCGGTGGGTCGCCGTTGTCGGTGCTGCGGGCCAGGCGATCAGGCGGGCGCTGGTCGTGGGGCGCGGGGAGCGCGTGGACAGTGCGGACAGCGCGGCCGGGCGGACGGCAGCGGGCCGGTATGCCTTGGCGTCGCGCCGACGTCGGCTCCGGGTCCGGTGGCGGCCCAGATGGGAAAGGGAACGGACCAGCAGCGCGAGTGCCACCAGGGCCGCGCACAGGCCGTAGCCCCAGAGCACCCACACGTGCGCCTTGCGCCCCGCCGTCAGCCCGTGCGCCAGGGAGATCGGCCAGCAGACGTACGCCGTCGAGTGCAGCAGCCGCCATAGCCAGGGGCGGCGGCCTGCGAAGCGGCCGCGGAGCACGCCGGTGGCCGTGATCAGGACGAGCAGGTCGGCGGCGACGGTGCCCAGGCTCGCTGCGAGGGCGGTGCCGCCCGTGAAGGGGGCCACCGCGGTCTGCGGAGCGGCGTGCTGCTCGACGACCTTGACCGCGATGTGGATGGCGAGGAAGCCGAGCGCCGCGACGGCGCTCGCCCGGTGCACCGACTGCACGGCCACCCGCAGTCGGGGGGTCAGCACCAGCCGGTCGGTGGCGGCGAGCCCGCATGCGACCACAGCGGTCAGCGAGAGCAGGGTGAAGACGCCGGCGAAGTAGTCCAGGAAGGCCATCGTCCGGCCGACTGCTGCGGCCGACGCGGCGCCGAGCCCAGGACGGGCGAGCAGGGGGACGCTGGACATGGGCACCTTCTTCCTTGCGCTCGGGTCGCGCAGCCAAGCCGTGGCGGGACCGGATCGGGATTCCGCATGCCCACGTCGGGGGGCATCGCCGGGACGTGTGCACCGGCGGCACTACACGTCAGGGCACATCGTTAGCCCGGACCCACCCCCGTGCCAACAGCTCCTGATACGGCCCACGACCGTATCGACCCCGGCATCGACACCGGTTTCCGGGCAAGGTGGCAGTTTGTCGCCAACGACCGTGCCTAGTAGTTGCCAAGAACGACGTGACCAGACTCACCCGTGCAGGTACGGGCAGTGTCAAGATCCCGGGCAAGGCGATCGCCTGGTCCACCAGTACTGCGATCACGAAGAGTGCGGTATTCGCGGAGCTCGGATTGTCGGACACCGAGACACCGGCGGGCCGGGGGAGCTGGTGTCGGCCGGCGACGCCACCCGGAGCCGCACACTGCGCCTGAGGGGCCGGACCCCGGGCCGGGGAGGCTGCGTCCGAGCGCGCCCACACCACCGACCGGCATCACCCCGCCCCGAACCCGCTGAAAGAAGCTGACGCACCGAAACTGAAAGCCGTATGACGGGCATCACAGGGGCGGTGCAGAGGGCGCGAAGGCGACAACTGCGGCCATCCACTGATGATCGCAACTGCCGGCGGCCGCGTAGGTGCCGGTGGCGCGATTCGCAACGGGAACTGCCTGCTGATCACTGCCAAGGAACACCGATCCCAGGGCGTGGACTTGGGCCGACCACGGGCAGAGGCCCCGCGGGTTGCTCCGACGCTGTTGGCGAATCTCGTTGAATGGGTCCTTCTACTTCACCCTGCCGGTCGTTTGATCGGCGGGGCGAAGTGCTGCGAAGTGGCTGGTGCGGGTGGCCGCCCTGGGTGTCTGGGTGAGGTGGGCGTCGATGCGCGCGACGTTGATCGCCGCGCCGGTGAGCTGGCGCTGGAGACTGGCCTTCGCGAGCCCGCGATAGCCGGATCTACGCAGGCCGCAGCGGCCGACGCCCTGGGAGATGGTGCCTTCGACCCCGGCCCGGATCTTGCAGCGGTCTTTCCATGCACCGGTCTGCTGCTCGGTGCGGACCTTGCGGACTACCTCGTGCTCGTCCCGTAGGCGGAGGTTCATGTCCCGCGCGGGCTCGACAAGCGTGACGTGCCCGGCGTCGCCAAGTGGGTGCTGCTGCGGCCCGGTTCCTGACTTCCCGGCATGTGAGCCCCTCAAATCGCTACCGTATGTGATGAAATACAGGCATCCAATTACCCTACGCGGTCGTTACGGTGCTGCTCCTCGCCGCGCACAGCGTCCCGCGTTCCCACGAGGAGTCCCATGTTCCGCAAGGGGATCCGCCGCAGGGGGAGGTGGACGTTCGCGGCCTGTGCCGCGCTCGTCGTCCTGTCCGCCACCGCGCCTGTCGCGCTCGACCCCCACCAGGCCGGCTGGCGTCCGTTGGGCGTCCGGCCGGTCCAGGGTGCCGATCCGGTGCCGGAAGTGGTCTGGCAGCGCGGACAGTTGGGACCGTGCGGCCACCAGGGCGGCGCCCGGCCCGCCGTTTACGGGCAGCGGTCGCACCTGCGCCTCGTTTTCGACACGTTCGAGTACGTCGAGCACGCGCCGTGTGCTGAGCGGGTCCCGCAGCCCGCCGTGGGCATCCTCCCGGTTTTCCCCGGCCTGGACGCCGCTGAGGAAGCGCAGGATTCGAAGGGCGGGCATGTGCGAGCTGACGAGCACGTCCGAGGTGAGGAGACGAGTGAAGGCAAGCGTGAAGGGGAGCGAGGAAGCGGGGTGTCGGCCGACGAAGACCTGTCCGTCCGGGAACCGGCCGCGCACCTCGCGAGCGGCCCGCAGTACCCGCGAGTCTTCCGGGCCCCGGGCGACCGGACGACGGCGGACCTGCCGGAGCCGGGCTCGGGCCGCGTGAGACGGGCCGTCAGGACGGCGGCCGGCGCACCCCGCCCGACGACTCCTTGGCGGGGCGCGGGCGGCGGCTCCGGCGGTGCGGACAGATCCGGGGAAACTGCCGGGGCTCCGACGCGGGGCAGCCACGATAGCCGCCCGCCCTCACGGGACGGCAGCCCTAGCGCCGCGGCGAGGAGCCACGGCGACAGTTCGGGGACTCGGCCGGTGCGGCCGGTCTACCGGGTGCCGATGGCCCCGCCGCTCAGTCCCGGCCGCTCGCCCGGCTACCCCTGGGTGGGGCAGCCGCCATCGTGGGGCCAGGCCACGGCCACGGCGACGTCCACGGCGACGGCGTGGAGCGGACCGGTCGCACCCCGCTGAATCGCCCTCGGGCGCCCGGTATCAACCTGCCCGTCGACGACGCCGTGATCACCGACCTCGCCACCGCAGCCACAGCAGGAATCACCGCCCTGGCCGACCGGCACCACAGCACCCCGGCGGAGCCGCCGAGCCGCACTGACAGGGCCGTTCCTCCTGGTTGAGTGTCCGTTCAAGACTCCATGAACCCCACCGGCCCCACGCCGGTGCTCACACCCACCAGATGAGCCACGCGATCCACAGGGAGGCAAGACCGGCTGTCCACGCACTCGTTGGCACGCCCAGTTTCCGACATGGCCAAAGGGGTTGGAACGCCAAGCCGTCGCCGCGCCACCTGGCCGGTTCGTGTTCTGTTCATCTTCGGCGATCCTCCCGAAAGATAGGGGCTTGCCGGGAAAGTGACACCTGCCGACGGAGGAACCCGCGATGACCGCGAACCCGAAGGGCACCACGACAGGGCAGCAGAGCCGCGAGGAGCGGACCTCCGAGGAGATCACGGCACTGCTCGCCGGGGCCGCCGACCCAGAGCACCGGCTGGCCGTCCACCAGGAGCTGTACCCGGACGTGACCAACCTGGCCACGGCGGAGAACGTGCTGGTCTATCCGTCGCTGCGGGACAACGTGTTCGAACGGCTCGGGGTCCTGGAGCAGAAGGACGTCAAGTACGCACCGTCGTACGGCAGTTCCGAGCTCCGCCAGGGCATTGCGGACATGCTCCGCCCGATGTTCTCCGCGGACTTGAAGAGCGAGGACGTCTTCGGCACGTCGGGAGTGTCGGCTGCTCTGGAGTGCCTGGCGTTCGCGCTCAGGGAGGGCGGGATCCTGGAGATCGGCGATCGGGTGCTGCTGCCCGCGCCCTACTGGCAGGGCTTCAACTGGTGTTTCGAGCAGCGGCCCGAGCTGGTCACCGTTCCCGTTCACCTCCGGGAGAAGGGTCCGGAGAACTTCGAGCTCACCCTGGCCGATGTGCAGCACGCCTACCGGACCCAGCCGGAGCCGCCGAAGCTGCTCGTCCTCACCAATCCCAACAACCCCCTGGGCGACAACTACGGCAAGGACCTGCTGGAGAGCATCTACCGGTGGGTGCTCACGGAGACCGGCATGCACATCGTCTCCGACGAGATGTACGCACACTCCCAACTCGCCGGAGCCGGGCCGGAGTTCGTCAGCGCCCTGGCCCTGGACGCCTACAAGAACATCCCGGAGGCGCGGGACCGGGTCCATGTCGTGTGGGGATTCGCCAAGGACTTCGGTCTTTCAGGCCTCAAGGCGGGAGTTGTGATCTCCAAGTCGCCGGTGGTCCATCTGGCCATGCAGGGCATCAAGGACAAGCAGAACAGCTACGCCTGGTTCAGCCCGTTCGACTCGCTCAAGCATCGTGTCATCGGGGCCATGCTGAAGACTGTCGTCGACGGCAAGAGCTACCCGCTGGAGCTGATGCGGCAGTACCGGGGCTGGCTGACCACGGCGTTCGAGGACACTCGCCGCGCCCTCACGGACGGCCACATCCCGTACCGCTACCGCGAGGGGCAGAACGCGGCGCAGTTCTTCTGGCTCGACCTGCGGGCCTATCTGCCACCGGCCGGGACGGCGGTGATTCCGCCGGAGATCGGGCCGCATTTCCCGCAGCTCGACCGCATACCGGAGCCGTTCGCCGCTGAAGCCGAGAAGAAGGGGACGGTCGCCCTGCCGATCCTCTTCCCGGACATCTCCAGCGAGGAGGAGTGGCTGCGCTGGTACATCGCCACCTACGCCCAGGTGCAACTGCTGCCGGGGCAACTGCTGTCCTGCGCCGAGCCCGGCTACTTCCGGCTGTGCTACACGGCCGTCGACACCAGCGAAGTCATCGCCTCGGTACGCAGGATCGCCGACCTCCTGGCACCGTGGGGGAACAGGCTCCGTTGAGGTGCAGGCAGGACTCCCCCGAGCGCCTTGGCTCTCTACAACGGCCTGAGGAAGCTGCGTAATGAGGCTGTCCATGAAGGAGCCACCGTCAGCGAAGACGCTGACGGTGCCCTCTCCAAGGCGTCCAGCACCGTTGGGTCAAGGCGCATCCCGGCGGCGTCATGGTGGGCCCTTCCCCCACCCAGCCCATTGTGCGTCAGGGGAGGGACACCGGCGCCGAGTTGGCTGCCTGGGCAGCCATCGCGTGGGGGCGTGTCAGTACTTTACAGACCCTCCTCACAGGGGCGTAGCGGTTGGGAACGGGATGCCGTAGACCGTTGTCGGTGCCGGCTCTTCCGTCCCCGCCCACCGGGGGTCAGTAGATGGTGAGGTCCGTCAGGTACGAGTCGCCAGCCCAGTCCTTCAGCGAGTAGCAGGTGTGACGGGCGATGCTCTGGCCGGCCGGGCCGCCGGAGGCGAAGGAGACATAGATGTCGTTGTTCCCGCTGCACACCTGCCACACGTTGTGGATGTTCGGGTGGGTGGATCCGGCGTTCGCGTAACAGGTCGAGCCCTGGTCGGAGTAGACGGTGACGTAGTCGCTGCCGTCACAGACCGGGTTGGTGATGGCCGGGCGCGCCGCAGCGCCACGTGCGGTGGAGGCGTGGCCCTGGGCCACGGCGGGCACGGCAACGGCAAGGCCGAGCGCGGTAGTTGCGGTGGCAATTCCCAACAGGCGCTTGAACACAGTCGGTCCTCTTCTCAAGGCGATGCCCGCACCGGAGCGGTAACAGGCATGAGTGATCTTCTTGGGACGCCCTGGTCCGGACCAGACGGTTTCCAGCCCAAATTGGCATGCACGCGACTACGAGACCAGGACAGCCAGTTCAGTGGCATGGATCCACTGGTCCATGACCGACGTCATGCTCCGCCGTCTCACCCGCACAACCACCGCGACCTGGCGCGACCCGCCCGCCGGCACCCCCACAGAGCAGGAGCGTCGATGAAGCACCTCCTGGACAAGATCGAGGCCCGGCAGCAGCTGATACGAGACAGCCGGACAACTGCGTGAGCAGGCCACACTCCGCACCGAACAACTCGCCGCCGCCGAACACCCCCTGGAGCGCCTGGACATCACCCGTGCGACGATGCTGGAACTGGCCGCCGAGGACGGCATCGAACCACCCGAGCCACTGCCGCCCGGCTACCGCGAGGTCCTCGCCGCCTTCGAACAGGCGGGACACGGACTCCGCGCCAAGAAGATCTGCGAAATCCTCGGCATCGGCTGCCAAACCGGCCCCCCGTTCGGGTCCCCAGCGCGTGTCCATCCACCGACTCGACCAGTCATACGGCAGCTTGGACCAGTCACCGACTCAACCTCAACTACCTCAACAACAAGAGGAATCCCCCCATGCGCCGCACCGCCGCGATCCTCCTCACAACCGCCTGCATCCTCGGACTCACAACCACCACCGCAACAGCCGACGGCACCCCCGCCGCTGCCCCCGCCAGCGGCGTCGTCGACCTCCCCACCGTCGCCGGGTACGTCATCCAAACCGTCACCGCACTCGGAGGCCTCAGATGACATTCGCGAAGCCACCGACAACCACCGCGCGTTACTGATGTCGGCCCGTCAGGGTGGATGGCTACGCCAGGCCGGGCCTCGGGGAGCGCGCTCAGTTGTGATGGCTCTCGTCGATGGTCGGCATTGTGTCCCCACCCGGATGCCATTTGCTGAGGAACGTGGCCTGTTGGCCGGTGTCGACGAGTTCGATCCGTGCCCCGATGCTGTCCACGTGGTGGTAGGCGAAGGGGCGGCCGTAGGGGCAGCCGGTGAAGTCTGTAGACATCCCTTGCGCCTCCAGGCGCCGTGATGCTTGCTGGACGTCACTGGACCAGAATCCGAGGTGGTCGAACCTGGCTCCCTGAGACGCATCCCAGGGGCTGCCCGCAGGACCTTCGATCAGCTCGATGAACGGCGGGCCGCCGGCGCTGAAGACGATGCGGTAGTCCCACTCGCCGAGCCTGCCGGGCTGGGGAATGCCCCACTCGACCCCGGCAGCACGCTGAAAGTCATGCATCGCCTCATCGAGATCTGGCACGGCGAAGCACACATGATAGAAGGCAGTCATCCACCCATGATCGAACACGTCGTTCCACATGCGCGGGGGAATAAAGAGCAGGGCAGGCCGACTGCGTCCGATTCAGCAGAGGGGCACCCTGACGAGCCGAAGTCAGCAGACCGGGCGCCCCACCCCACGAGAACAGGAGAAACCCGATACGTGCCCGCCCGATCGTCACCGCCCTGCTCCTGGCCGGCGCAGCCGTCATCCCCCTGTCCACCCCGAGCACCGCAACACCCCACCCAACACCCTTCGGACCCTGCCAGCGCGAAGGAGCCATGTCCGTCGGAGAGCACGGGTTCTACACATGCGCCCAAGGCCGGTACATCCCCCGCGACTGCCACCCCGGCGCCAGACCCGTACAGATCCACCAGGACACCGTCATCTGCACCGACGAGTGACCGCTGGGCCGTCGGGAGGGCCTGCTCGGCCTGGCGTTGGCGGTTCACTTCTTCTTCATACAGCCATCCTGCCCCGGCACCCCGCCGTTCGGGACCGCTCCACGGATCCGGACGGCCCGGGTTCCACCGTGCGGGTAGGACAGGCGCAAGGGCCGTGTCGTGGTGGTCGACCGGCCAGTTGAGCCGGCGACGCGGGCAGGAACCGCCCCCCTGGACCCTGCCCCGCCCGGCCAGGGTCCCCACCCCACAGTCGCTCCAGTCGCTTCCCCGGCGGCCCCGGAACCCCGGCCGCGCCCGCGGTGGTCGCGGACCGGACCCCGCTCGACTGGGCCGCCAGCGGGCCACGGACGCAGCATTCCTGCCTAGCACGCCCAAGCCGCGCGCGCCCGAACACCGGCCGGGGCAGAATCCGCTGCGCGGCCCGCCCGGCATGAGACCTCACCCGGCGGGGTGAACTCCCGCCCCACCCCGCGTGGCCCGGGATACGCCGGGCAGCGTCGAGGCGGGCTCGCAGGGAACGGCGACCCGAAACGATCGCAGTCGCTATCACGCGGTCTGAGAACCCTCCGGGCCCATCCACGTCCCTACCGCCGTCCCCCGTCAGCACACCGAACGCCCCATGCGCCGCACGTACTTTCCCCCACAGGGCACAACCGGCCGCCCACCAAAGCGCCGCCGGGCCCAAGGCAACCCGCCCTGCCGCACGGCCTGCCGCAGGGCCGACGCGGACACGAAGTATCGTCAGAGCCCTTCAGCGGACTGCCCGTCCGCCTTGCGGGAGGGGACACGCGCGTGAGCGAGACCAAGGCTGCGGCGAGCCCGGTGGCACGCGATCTGCCGTGCCCCATCGGCGATCACCCCCGCCGGGACCTGGCCGTTCTCCTGGACATGATCTGGGCCGCACTATGCGGACTCATCGTCCTGATCATCAGCGTGGTCGTACAGGAGAGCCTGGCCACGAGAGCCGGCTCGGACATCTCATGGAAGGTGACCGGCCTGCACGGCCTGGCGATCGCGGTGGCCGCGATGCTCGCCGCGTCCTTCACCAACCAGGTACTCCTGACCGTATGGACACGCGCCAGCCTGGGCAAACACGCCACCCTGCTGCGCGTCGTACGCGTCGACACCACCGCGCGGCCCCGCTTCCCTCAGACCGTGCGCCGCTGGCTGTACGGCCTGGCCTACGTCATCGCCGTCCTCCCCCTCGCCGCCCTCCAAGTCACGGACATCGGCGGCCCGGACGGACCGCGCCACGACGCCATGGGACTACGCACCGTCCGCCGCACATGCCTCAAACTGCGCGGACAGTGCCCGGACTGCAAGTGGAACCACTCACGTCGACGCGGTGCCCGGATCCCCGTACAGCGCTAGGGCCTGTACGGCGGATGCTGCTACAGGCGACCTATCGGACACGCTCTAACTGAGTGTTTGGTCCTGTTTCACGGCAACCTGTGACGGTATTCCGTCCGCGTTTCCTTGGTGCTGCAGCGGGCGGTGAGAAGTCCGTCTTCTCCTGCGAAAGCGGAGACCTGTCTCGTCCGGACTTCTCCCGTCCGGCTCCAACACGCGCCGAAACGGTGCTCTTTGACCGCTCGCCAGGACGGCCGGCCCGCAGTACATCTGAAACATGACCGGGCACGACGGCTACCCCAGCGACCTCTCCGACGCACGGTGGGCGCTGATCGAACCGGTCCTCACGGCCTGGCGGGCCGAGCGCCGCCGGCAGGCCCTGGCCATCGGACGCCCGCCCGAACACGACCTCCGCCAGATCACGAACGCGATCCTGTACGTGGACCGCACCGGCATCCCCTGGCGCTACCTGCCCCACGACTTCCCGCCCCACCAGACGGTCTACGGCTACTTCGCCCGATGGGACCAGGACGGCGTCTTCGCCCACCTCACCGGGCTGCTCCGCCGCCAGGTCCGCGAGGCCGAGGGACGCAGCAGCGAGCCGGGCCGTCGTCACCGGACAGTGCGGCCAGCCAGGGCGTTTCGGTCTCGGCGGGAACGCGTGCCCAGTTGGCGAATGACGCAGCCTCCTCGGGCGTCAGGACCCGCGCAGCCCTCTCGGCCTTATCCGCCGCGAGGACGCTCCGCAGTGCCGGAGGCACCTCGTCCATGTCGGGAAGGCCGTAGATATCTTGCATCTGGCCATTCTCTCCAGCCGCGGGACCCGCCCGGCGACGCTGCCGGTGAGCCGGCAGATCATGTCTGGCGGCGGCATCTGCTGGTCGCGGACGTCAGGGTGTCGAAGCCACCTATCGGACAGGCCCTATGACGGAGAGGTTCGGTCCGCTCCCAAGCCACGAGTCCAGTCAAGGACTCCCCAGAAGCAGGAATCCCGTTCGACGCGATGCCCGAAGAGTTCGCGGTCCGGTCCGTGGCATGCCCCAGGGCTGATTCAAAGTCCGCCGACGCCGAATCCTGCCCGCGTTCGCAAGTACGTTTGCTTGGGTGTCGCCGCAGGCCAGAGGGCACTACTGACCGTCGCGTGGTCTGAAGAGGCGTCAGACTGGCTTCCATGACCGATCTATCGCGCGCCGCTGACCTGCAACGATGCGAGGAGGGTGGGGCTTTGAATTAGCCCTGGGCATGCCCCAGCCCGAAGTCCCCCCGTTGCTCGACCCTGCCTGACTGACAACTCGTCATCACACCCGAATCAACTCGCGCGGCCTTCGCCACGTCCCCACCTGCGACCAAGATCAATCACGGGGCAGCCCGTTAGCGGCGGACCTGAGCGTTCACTGTGAGATTCGCGTCATCGCTGTCCGCGCCCAGGCCCACGAGCAGGCGCAGTCCGTCCTCGGCGGGGCTGCCGGGAGCTGCGGACAGGACCAGCAGCTCCATACCCGATTCATCCGGTAGTGCGAAGTTCTCCTGGTGCAGTTCAAGGAGTCCGACCAGCGGGTGCCGGTACGCCTTGTGTCCATGTGTGCGGGCGCGCACGTCTGCGCGGGCCCAGAGGCGGCGGAAGCGTTCGCTGCCCATCGCCAGTTCGCCGATGAGCGAGGCCAGGCGGGGGTCCTCAGGGTATTTACCGGCGGCCAGGCGCAGGTGCCCGACCACGTCGAGGGTGCAGTTGTCCCAGTCCGCGTAGAGGCCGCGCTCGGCCTCCTCGAGGAAGATGTGCCGGGCAGTGTTCAGGCCCGGCATCGGCTGGCCGAAGAGGAGTCCTGCGAGGCGGTTCCCGGCGAGCACGTCCAGGCGGTGGTTCATGACCAGCGCGGGTGCCCCGGTGACCAGGTCGAGGACATGCAGAACCTCCGGCCGAAGCCGCCCGTCCGGCGCCTTCGCGCGGCGTCGGGGCTGCCGGGCGAGGCGGTCGAGGTGTCCGCGTTCGGTCTCGTCGAGAGCAAGGACGCGGGCGAGCGCGTCGAGGACCTGCTCGGAGGGCTGGGTCGCGCGGCCCTGCTCCAGGCGCACGTAGTAGTCGACGCTGACGCCGGACAGGTGTGCGACCTCTTCGCGGCGCAGCCCTGTAACCCTGCGGCGGCCGTCGACGGGGATACCAGCAACTGCCGGGTCGACTCGGGAGCGCCGGGTGCGCAGGAAGCCTGCAAGATCGTCCATGCCCCCAGTATGGCTTCGCTGGAGCTGGTGAAGGTGGCCCTGCCAGTACCAGGAAGTCCCGTCCGACGGAAGAGGCGCCCCTGAACGCCGGGCGCCGCAGCGGCCAGGATCGAAGGCATCCGATCCGAAGGAGTTCCCATGAAGACGCTGATTGTCCACGCCCACCCGGAGCCGAAGTCGCTCAACAGCTCGCTGAAGGACCTCGCGGTGTCCATGTTGGAGGGCGCAGGGCACGAGGTACGGGTGAGCGATCTGTATGCGATGAACTGGAAGGCGGTCGTGGACGCCGTGGACTACGGTGCCGACGCCTCAAGCCCGTTGCGGGTCGCCCGCGACTCGGGCCGGGCCTTCAAGGCGGGGACGCTCACTCCGGACGTCCGCGCCGAGCAGGAGAAGCTGCTGTGGGCCGACACGATCGTCTTCCAGTTCCCGCTGTGGTGGTACACGATGCCCGCGATCCTCAAGGGCTGGGTGGATCGGGTGTTCACGCACCGCTTCGCGTACGGAGTCGGCGAGCACAGCGAAACCAAGTACGGCGAGCGCTTCGGCGAGGGCACGCTGGCCGGCAGGAAGGCACTGTTGTCGGTCACGATCGGCGGCCCGGAATCGCATTACGCCGCTCGCGGCATCAACGGCCCCATCGACGACCTGCTGTTCCCGATCCACCACGGCATCCTGTACTACCCGGGCATCGAGTCGCTCCCGCCGTTCGTCGTGTACGGCGCCGACCGGCTGACCGAAGAGGACTACCCGACCCTTGCCAAGGCCTGGGAGCAGCGCCTGCTCACTCTGGAGTCGACCGAGCCGATCGCGTTCCGGCGGCAGAACTTCGGCGACTACGAGATCCCCTCGCTGCACCTCAGGCAGGGCCTTGAGCCGGTAGGGCGCAGCGGGTTTGGGTTGCATGTGCGGGGGTGAGGGCTGGGGGTGGGCTGCCACAGGACCGTCCACCCGGGACGCACGCTCGACTACCCGGGGCTCCCGCGCGCAGCCCATCACCAAATAGCCTTCGAGGGATATGTCGGCATGCACTTGGGCAGTGTGGACTCGTGCTTTCCAACGCTCCGGCGTGGTTTCGCGCCTTTCTGCGCCGACCGCGCTCTGGCGGCCGTTCCCCGGCGGCCGACGGCCCGGTCGTGTTCAGTGCCGACTTCGCTTCGCGGACGCAGTGGGTCGCGGGCCGCTCGTCGGCGTATCCGGACGGCGGTCCGGTCAACCCCGGTGACAACAAGCTGGATTACCTGGTCGACGATCCGTCGTACAGCCGTGGCGGAGTGTTCCGGGCGACCCGGAACCCTGACGGCACCTGGAACACCGGCCTGTTGACCACGGAGGGCAGCCCCGAGGGGTTCGTGGTTCGCACCGGAGACGTGCTGGAGACACGCGTGCGGCTGCCCACCGGGGTGGGGGCGTGGCCCGCCATCTGGACCTGGCGGGACGGCGGTCAGGAGATCGACGTGCCCGGGACGGACGGAGTGCAGGCCGATAGGGTGACGGGTGTCCGGCGGTTGGAAGAGGCGCAGTCTCTCTGCGCCGGCGCGGGGCGGGAGCAGCCTCGCGAAAAGGCAGCCGCAGAGCGGGTCTTGGGCGGGTGGCCGATCTCAGGCGGAGCACAGACCGGGTGCTCGACGAGTCCCGGTGCCCAGACAGCGGCTCGGCACCGGGACTGCCTGTCCTTACTTCTCGAAGGCGGCGTTGTTACAACCCATGCTGGAGCCCAGCTTGGCCTGCTGCGCACCCGCGTTGCCCTCGCCGTTGAGCGCGCCCCCGAGCACGCCGTTGAGGACTCCGACCGCACCGAGGACGTCGATGTTCAGGTCGTGCGACCGGCACTGGGTGCCCTGGGAGACGTTGAAGACATCCCCCTTCCCGCGCTTTCCGCCGTCCTCCCCGTCGCTGGAGAAGGAGTTCATCCCGCCCCGGCTCCCACCGTGGGCATTTGCGGTGCCTGCGCCGAGGAGGCCAACACTGCCCAGCACGGCGATTACAACGGCGGCCTTACGAAGCTTGCGCAATTTCATCTCCGGTAGGTCGAACGGAAGCAATCAGAAGTTGATCGACTTCGTACGAGCATGAAAACTAATGCGGAATATGTCCCAACTCCTCAGTGACACGCTGAATTTCACGACTGCCGCGATCCAAATCCGCCCCGCTTATCAGATAACTCGCATCCTCGGTGACCTCAGGGTATCGGCCGCAGCGAATGGATCGGGGCGGGCCTGCCCTTGCCAAGAAACGCATCCGCGCAGGTCACACGGCATGTCGGCACTCGTGGAGGATGCCGCCGAAGACGCCGCGCCGTCGTATGTCAAGGCGGGCGACAGCCGAGCCGGTGCCCGCCGATGGTCGGACCGCGTCCGGTGGCAAGGAAGTGACGGGTCGACTCGTCGAACTCAACAATCCCGGCGGGCTCGCCGGTTTGGGGAGGAAAGCCGCAGGGCCTGTCCTGTTGGGAGCACGGTGACACGGCGTGCCGCCGAACGGATGGCCCTTCAGGCAGGTGAAAGCCCCAAGGACCCACCGCCGCACTGAGGAAGTGTCGTTCGGTGAGGAGGGAGCGATCGGACAGCCCGACCAGGGTCGGTTTCCTCAGCGGGTCTTCATCGTTGTCAAGGCATGAAGAAGACAATGCTGTTCACAGCCCCCCTCATCCTCGCGCCCATGCTGGCAACCCCAGCCGCCCACGCCGCCGACAAAAGCGTCCTGACCATCAGTCCGCGATCGGGCAACGTGTGCGTCAACCTCACCCGGGACATCAAGACCATCGACCTCCCCCGCGGCTACCGAGCCAGCATCCACAAGGAGAAGAACTGCAGGGGACACGTCCTCCTCGAATCCACCGAACGCCGACTCACCGACCTCCCCAGCGGAGCCACCAGCGTCCACGCCTCCAAGGACTCCTCCGACATCCATCTCCCCCTCGTACAAGGCCTCATCGGAGATTCGCCCACAGGCACGGCCTGAGCGGGTGGACACACCATCGCTGCCGCCTACACCGCAGCTACCAGCACCGACGGGCCAGGGCGCAGAACAGCCCGCTGTCTAGGCTGCGTTGTTCGTGTGGGGCTCGGATGCGTATATCGGCGAGCGAGGTCGCGTTGTACGCGACGATCCGTCGCGACTACCGTGCGGGCCTCCCGATGCGTGCGCTGGAGCGCAAGTATGGGCCGACGTGGCCTACGACCCGCGCGCGCCGGGACATGGCGCCAGCGCGGGCCGGGGGCGGGCTCGCAGGTCATCGAGCTGGGTCGCTCGGGTAGTGACGGCAGGTGGGACAGGTGCTGGCTGCGGCATGATGCCCGTGCGGGCCGTCGTGTTCTTTCGTCGAGGATTTCGCACTGTTCGCCGTACAGGCGGTGAACCCGGCCACCGTGGGGCCGGGGCGGCGGAGGCGTCGGCGGCTGCGGTCGCCGGCACTCCCATGACGAGGCCAGCGGCGAAGAGAGCCGATACGGCTCCGCGAAGGGTCATCATGCTGTCAGATTTGCCCATCGCCAAATGGGCTACGCGCGGGACGAAATGGGTCATATGAAGGGCGCTGGGCTGGCGTTCACCACCAGGGCGGGAGACCAGGATCCCCAGGGCGGCGGCGACCCGCCACGCCGGGGCATCGAGTCCGCACACCCGTGACCACACAACGGAGATCTCCGGTAGGGGCGCGGCCCAACGCGATCAGGGCGGTCTGGCGTGGCGTTCCGCCAACGGTGCGCTCACGCGACCTATCAGACAGGCCCTAGTCATGCAGTTTCGCGCGACATCTAACGCGACGGCGGTGCGGCCGGCATGCAACATGTCGGCCGCCCTTCGGGATGCAGATGTGCCACACTCGACCAGCGCCATGAGCGAGACCTGCGGGTGCCCGCTCTGGTTGACGCCGTTCTTGCCGGGTGAACCCGAACGCGGCGGGGGTGTCGGGCACGTCGAGCGCGGTGCCGTCCCAGGCGACCAGGCGCAGGCCGAAGGCGAACACGGAGATCGCGACAGCTGAGGCGAGCTGGCCGCTCAGGAGCTGGACAGGGCGTGCAGCGGATTGTCGCCCAGGCGCGGGCCGGGTGAGCGCGGAACTGATCAGAAGCGGCCCACGCCACCCGCCCTCTCCGACCACCCCAACATTCGTCTCCGTGCACGACCCTCGTCATCGAGGACGGCATCCCCCGGACAGTGATGGTGTCCTTCGCCCAAGAGCATCTCGGTGAAGGCGAAGGCCGAAGCCGGGATTGAGGGTGTGGTCAAGGCGGCACCTTGAAAACCAGCCTGCCACCGCGAGAACCAACGAGGACCGCAGGGACGGGATGCGGCCAGGTGACAGGGCAACCCTTGTGTAGGAACAAGTGCCAGCCCCAGATGGCTGGTCCAAGACCTTCACCGACACCCGCGCTCTGCGCGGCGATCGTCGACCGGCTCACCTTCAACGCCACCCTCATCGAGACCGGCACCGAGTCCTACCGCCTCGCCCGCACCAAAGCGAACAGCGGACAAGGCCAACGGGACCAGGTAATCACCTGCCTCGTGACGGGCTCGGCGCGGGCTGCCAGTCTGTTTCGGTCGCAGTGTTCGGCTGCCGTCATCAGTACCTCCGTGGCCGGGGCTTTGATCTGCCCGTAGTCCAACAGGTCCGGAACGCTGAGCTAGGCGCTTCTTGAACGCTCCCCACGACCGGCGGGCAGCTTCATTGGCGCGCAAGCAATCCCGGAAGAGAAGAGCGAAGCGGACATTCGGGCCGCCCTCCTCGCGCAGATGCACATTGCAGGGTCGAGCACCGACCGGCGGCGCGAACACCAACTTGCGACAGTCCTGGCCGCCCGAGACCTCGGCGCGGTTCCAGGGCTCAGGGCGGCAGCGAAAGCCGATCGCCTCAAGCAGCCCACTCTGCGCGCTTTCGTCGATCGCCTCAACACGGACCTGGATGTCCACGCAGTCCTTGGCGGCCAGACCCGGCACCGAGGTGGAGCCGACATGATCGATCGACCAGGCTTTATCTCCGAGCGCACCGCGCAGAGTCCTGGCCAATTGCTCGAAGTCCACTGCCCACTGCGGCTGGTAGTCCAACACCGCCACGGGAGCCGACTCATCAGGAAATGGCATGCCTACAGCATGGACGGGCCGCTCAAATATCGGGGCCACAGGACACGGTGGTCCCGGATCAAGCCACCCTCCGGGCCCATCTCACAACGCCTGATCTTCACGAATCATCCGAGAACCGGGGCCCGTTGGAGTCGCCTCGACGGGGCCGCTGAACACCACGCTAGCCACCTTCATGGCGTAGTCACCACGGAAGAGCGGCCAGAACGCCCTGCGGCTCTGTCCGCAGTTCCGTCAAGGTCGCCCTCGTGAAATTCGCCTTCCACGGGCGCGAACGGCTGGGCATGCTGCGCGTCTTGGACGACGTCAACGTCCTGCAGGGCCTGCAGTGGGACGACTACATCAGATCACCGTCCGCCATCGCCCCTCCCCCGACCCGACTCACCGATGAACGTGCAACGGCGCGCAGCACGAAGTCTTTCGACCGGGAGCACGCCTGGGGAGTCGTGCCCCAGCCGATGTCCTCCACGTCGAATCCGACAGCGCCCCGTCCCATCATGCTTTGGTCCTGCAGCGTCAGGAGAGCTGCGAAGCGGATATCCCACACGTCATCGGCGAGATCGGACACCGCCAGCATCAACGCCTCGGTGAACACCTCCAGGCCCCGTTGGACAGGTACAGATGCCGTCCATGGCCACCGAATACGTTCCCCACCGGGCCACCGTACGGCGCCCCCATGCCTGCGAGTTCCGACTTGTTTGTAGGCGGCGTCGCCTCCGGCCCCGCTGGTGACCTCCGCCGGCTGCCACAGCATGCCTGAGCTTCGCTTTCTCCCTTCGGGGAAGGCCGGGGCTCAGGCTGGTTCACTGCTCACCATTTGGGCGGAACGTGCTTGTTTGTCTTACCCCCGTCGTACGTTTCAAGTTCCTCAACCACGTCAGAGCCGGTAGCGCTGCTATCGCCGGGCTGCTTCTCGTCCCCCGCTCGGGTCCGGTTGCCCTTTCCACGGGCCGACGAGCTGTAGGCATCGGGCGCTGCTTCACCTGCGGACTCGGGTTCACTGCTCCGTCTGTTCTTCTTGCCCATGCTGGCCACTCCTAGTGATTGGTCGGACACAACCACTCTGCGGCAGCGAGGCGTGTGGTGCACCTCAGGCCCCAAGCCTGGAGGCGCGCCGGGCAGGCTCTCCAGCCTGGGCTGCGTGAACGTTCGTTGGCGAATCCTCTTCTGAAGGGAAGGGGCGTCCGAAAGAATGCTGATCGGGCTGCTCTGGGCACGTGTGATCCGTCGGCCTTACGGTGTTTATCGACTTCTTCGACGGTGCCGAGATCTGGTCGGGGAACTCGTTGGCCAGGCCCCGGTAGCCCTCGTCCGCCTCGGCTTTCACATTCGGGTGCTGGCGGAGCAGCTCGGCGATGCCTTCGGTGCGCAGACAGGTCTGGTCGTACATCCCGGCCGGGCCTGTCGGCCCCGGACCACAGGGTGCGGCACTGGCCGTCGCTGATCGTGGTGGTCTTGGCTGTGTTCTGCTTCTTCTTCCCGGACACGAACACGCAGCGGCCGGGCCGGTGGGCCCTGGGGCGGCGGACCTGGGTCTCGGTGCCGTCGATGCGCGGTGCGACCTGCTCGGCTTCGGCGTAGGCGAACACGTCTGCCAGGGTGCGCAGCCGCAGTCCGGGCAGGTCGGGGACGGCGCAGCCGCGGTCTGCGAACAGGGACTGGATCTCCCCGATCGCTTCGGTGACGGTGGAGCGGCCCGCGCCGTACAGCTCGGCGAGTGCGGCGTGCGGGAGCTGGGTGCGCAGGTAAACCAGGGTGCCCAGCACGCGGTGGTAAGCCAGGGTGACTGGCACGCGGTCGGTGAAGACCAGTTGGTGCTTGCGGGCCCGCACCGGCTGCCCGCCGACGTGCTTCGCCCCGCGGCTCGTACAGCGCGGACTCCCGCCGTGCCTGCCACGGGGCGGCCAACTCCTCGATCAAGCCATCGAGATGTGCACGCGAGATGCCGGTGAAGGAAGGAGGGAACAAGACCGCACGGGCCCACTTCGTCTTCACACCCGAAGAACCCGTGCAGCCGCCGTCACGTCACGCCCCGAAGCGTTCGAGGGCGATTGCCTCAGGACAGCTCGTCTGCGAGCAGATCCATCAGCAGCCCGTCCTGCCAGGCGCCCGTCCGAGGGTCGCGTCCGTACGCCCGCATGATCCCCACGGGTTTGAACCCGACCTTGCCGTAACAGCGGATCGCCACAGTGTTGGCCACGGCGGGATCGATGGTCAGCCGGTGGTGGCCGCGTTCCCGCACCAGCCACCGGGCCAGTGTGCGCACCGTGTCGGCACCGAGCCCCTTCCCGTGGCGCCTCGCCGTCAGAAAGATGTCGATGCCGGCATGGCGGAACTCGGGATCGGTCTCTTCTTCGAACTGAACGGCGCCGATGACCTCACCCTCGAAAACGACGGCCAGCATGCCCTCATAGCCGCCCGGAGGCGACCACCACGCCGCGACTTCCGGTTCTCGTACGACCCTTTCGAGGACCTCAGTATCGCCATCGGTCACCGAACGCAGCACGACCCTGTCCCCATGCAGCTCCATGTCCTCATTCTCCCTGACCGTAAAGGCACCTTCGGCCCACGCTGCCCCTCGCCACGTCACGAGCTGATCCACTCAATAGTGGACCACGTCGTTAGCCTTCTTGGGCGCTGGGATACGAGGAACTGACCGCTCCGGAGCGGGAGTTGTGGGATGCCTTTCCCAAAGGGCGCCGGGTCGATCTGCGGTCGGGCGATACCGAGGGCGACGACGTGGGGGACGGAAGCCGGCGGGGCCCCGAACGCACGCTGCGGGCCGAGGTGTTGGCGTCATTGTTACTGGGAGAGCATGGCGAGCGGTCGGGGGTCGGCGCAGCCCTGCGGTTGTTCGGGGCGCGGATTACCGGCACTCTGGCGCTGGAGGGGGCTGAGGTGCGCTATTTGCTCCACCTCGAAGGCTGCTGGCTGGAGGAGACGGTGCGTCTCGACAGCGCGTCGACGCTCGCGGTCGCTGTGGCCCATAGCCGGGTACCCGGTTTCTGGGCCCCCTCGGCCCGTATCGGAGGGCGCCTGGACCTGCGTGGCTCTGTGATCGGGGCGCAGGACCGCCGTAACGCGGTCGAGCTCATCCATGCCCATGTGGCGGGCGGGCTGCGCCTCGACGGGGCCGTTTTGTCAGCTCCGGACGGTATCGCTCTGTCGGCGGGCGGCATCGTGATGGACGGCGGCGCGGTTGTGTGCGAGGACGGCTTCCACGCCCGGGGAGAGGTGATGTTCCCGGGGGCGCGGCTGTCGGGGGGCTATTCATGCGAGGTGCGTGCTTGGAGGCCCCGGGCGGCATCGCCCTCGGCGCGGACAGCGTGACGGTCTCGTCCATCCACTGCTCCCAGGGGTTCACGGCCGACGGGAGTGTCCGCTTGCGCGGGGCGCAGACAACGGATCTGCTCTCCTTCGAAGAGGCTGCCCTCGCCAGCGTTCCCCAATCTCTGGTGGCCACTGGCCTGCGTGCCCAGGATCTCGACCTGCGCTGCGCGGTCGCGCCCGCCGGCGCCGTCGATCTGCGTGGTGCACACGCCGCCTGGGTCCAGGACGACGCCCGTAGCTGGACGGGCGAGATACGACTGGAGGGCTTCACCTATGACTCGATCCGGTCTGCGTCCGACACGGTGGGTCGGAGGCTGGAGTGGATTCGCCGCAATCCCGGGTATGCGCCACAACCATACGAACAACTGGCGGGTCACTGCCGCCGGATCGGCCACGATGACGAGGCACGCCGGATCCTCCTGGCCAAGCAGCGCCACCGCCGCCGCTCGCTGCGACTGTGGAGCCGCGTCTGGGGTTATCTGCTCGACGGAGCCGTCGGCTATGGCTACCGTCCCTGGCTGGCCGGTGCCTGGCTCGTCATCCTGACCCTGATGGGCGCACTGGTCTTCGGCGCCCACACTCCGAGTCCGAACAAGCCGGGTGAAGGGCCACGCTTCAACGCCATCGTCTACACGCTAGACCTGCTGATCCCCATCGGCGGACTCGGCCAGCGCGATGTATGGCACTGGTCCAGCGGAGTCCTTCAAGCGATGGCCTACGGACTGATCGCGATCGGCTGGATGCTGACCACCGCCGTGCTCGCCGGGCTGACCCGCACCCTGAGCAAAAACTAGGCCCGCATGATGCGGCCTGGCTGCCTGACCTCGATCTCCATTCGAGAAGAGCTGCGCCCAAGGAGATCCCTGTCTGATCCGGCAGATGTGCTTCTGGATCGGAGGGAACCTGTGCGACAGCGATCTGGCGGCTGCCGCTCCGGGGGCGGTGACCGCGCGCCCGCTGTCCGGAAAGCGCCGCCCGTCTTGAGGCCGGGCCCACAACCGCTCGACGCCCGGATGGCATCCGCGCCCACCACGGGCTCCGGGAGGGAAGGTGAGCGCGAAGTTCCCCGCACGAGCCGGGAACGACCCGCATCGATCCCCACGGAGCACAGATGATCAGGAACCTTACGCGCGGCCTGCGTCCGGCCGCCGCCCTGCTGGCCACGGCAGCTGTGGGCGTGGCCCTGCTGGCCGCACCCGCGAACGCCGCGACCACACCCGGTTGGGAGACCCTGCCCCAGCCCAGAGACAAAAAGACCTCGTTACTCATCCCGTTCGACAGCCAGAGCGCCCTGGCCAGGACCACGGATGCGTTTTGCGGGATGGGCGGCTGCTGGTCCCAGCACGAGCTGTGGCAGAAGAACGGGACGGCATGGAACAAGCTGCCGGCCGCGCCGGCCAACGCCAGCCTCGACATCCTCACTGCCACCGCCCCCGACGACCTGTGGGCGATCGGGTTCAAGGGCGTACCTGGCGAAGAGTGGCGGGTCAACCACTTCGACGGCACCACCTGGTCGGCCAATCTCAACCCCGACACACAGAATCTGGAGATCGTCGCCGCCAAGGCCGTCAGCCGGACCAGCCTGTGGGGCGTCGGCGACACCCGGATCGGTGACGCCTCGGGCTTCTCCCACCCGACGGTGACCCACTGGGACGGTACGCACTGGAACACCACCACGTTCTCGGCGATGGAGGGTGGCCTCGGGGCTCTCGAGGTGAAGGCGGAGAACGACATCTGGGCCACCGGCGGCCGCTCCACCAGCAGCGGCGGCCGCGGGGCGCTCGTCCTGCACTTCGACGGCACGCAATGGACCGAGGTACCGGTGCCCGCGTCGGTGACGAGCGCGAGCGTTGGCCAGATCATCAGTACCGGGCCGAACGACGTCTGGGCGGCCGTGGCCGAGAGTGGTCCCGGAGCACACATCATCCACTGGGACGGCAAGAACTGGACCCACCGGAACACGCCGGGTGCGCCGGGCACCGACTCCGGGTACGTCCACGGCTTCGCCTACTACAACGGGCAGCTCTACGCGGGTCTCGACTTCTCCCAGCGGCAGCGCCTGGTCCGCTGGACCGGTTCCGGCTGGGAAGGCGTCACCGGTCTCAACAAGTCCATCTCAGAGGTCATCGGCCTCACCAGCACCGCGGACGGTTCGCTGTACCTCACCGGCTCCGGCGCCGCCTTCGACTACTACCTGCAACGCCTCGCACCGCCCGCCGCGAACTGACGCGCATCCAACTTCCCTCCGGTTCGTTGATTTTGTACAACCTTGTCCGACTGACAGAGATGGCAGATCATGAAGAATCGACGTGTCGGAAGCATCGTGGTCCTGATGGGAAGTGCCGCGCTGCTGACGTGTGGTATCGGAACAACGGCCTCGGCGGCTCCCGCATCCGAGGGCAGCACGCCATCGTCCGAGCGAGCCGCCTTCGGCCCTGATGGACCCTTTGGCGCCAATGGGCCCTTTAGCCCCAGCGGGCCCCTCACCGCTGGTGCCGCCGCCGGCGGTGCATTCGGTCCGCGAGGCACGCAGACTGCGGCCGTCTCGCCCACACACCACAACCGTTGACCGCTCCAGGACGCCGGGACAACGTCACGGAAGACCGATAGTCGACACACACTGCGGCGTCGGCACCAGCTGAGGTGTGGACCGGCCCCGAGCCGGTCCACACTGTCCCGTTCGCCATCGATCACCCGCCCCGATCCCGAACCCATTGCCGCTGCGGCCACCCTTCCGACCGCCGAAGTCGCCCGCTCTCGCCAGGGCACCACCCCCAAGTGCGTCAACAGCGGCCGAAACCAGCAGACTTCACCTCGCCGAGCGGAGATCACCAACAGCATCCGGAATCACGGCCGGAACTTTGAATCTCCCCACCTCGCGCACAGGTCTCCCCCAGACCTGCTCACCTCGGCTCCCCAACGACGGCGCGCTGACTTGCGGCCGGGCGCCACAGCGCAGGGGGCCGTTCGATAGTCGGCCCGGCCCGGACGTGGCGGGGTGGGGCGGGCGTCCTGCCGGAGCATCGGGTCTGCTGGGCGGCCGTCACTGATGCGGGATGTCGATGCCGGCTGCGCGTAGGTTTGCCTCGACCAGGGTGTTCAACCGGGCGATGGACGGCTCCTGGTCTTCGCGGTGGTGGTTGACCAGTGCGTACCGGGCGGAGGCGTCGGGCCGGTTCCGAGGTCCGGTCGGCATGGTCAGCAGCGTGCGGTTGGCCAGGAGTTTGTCGGCCAGCGCGGACGCCAGTTCCCCGATCCGCGGGTCGTCGGGATCCCAGGACGTCGCATCCAGGCCGCGCTTGGTCAGCTCGACGAACTCGGGATCGTCAAGCCCGTGTTCAAGCCTGGTCAGGAAGGTGTCGAAGACGTCCGGGACCAGGGCTCGGGCCAGTACCAGGGCCTCTCGTTGAGTGGCGACGTAGTCGGGGCTGAACGCCTCCTCCACGGTGGGGACTTGGATCGGCGCCGGTCAGCCCATGGCCGCGATAGAGGTTGACCTTGACCTTGGGGCAGGGTGCACGCTCATCGCATGGCCGCCTCGAAGGGGGCCCGGTCCCCTCCTCCCGGCGGAGGGTTCCAGGGATCGAATACCTATGGACAAGGACATTCATGATGAGTGAAAGCAACAGCGGCTTCTCCGAAGCAGGGCTCCGCAGACTGCGCGAGGTGCTGGCACGGCATGTCGAGTCCAAGAGGATTCCCGGGCTGGTCGCCCTGGTCAGCCGCGGCGGCCGGACGCACGTCGAAGCGATCGGGACGATGCGTCATGACGGTGGCGCGCCGATGCGCCGGGACACGATCTTCCGGATGGCGTCCACCTCCAAGCCGGTCACGATGGCGGCGGCGATGGTCCTGCTCGACGAGTGCAGGCTGCGGCTGGACGAGCCGGTGGACCCTTGGCTGCCCGAACTCGCCGACCGCCGGGTGCTGAAGCGGCCCGACGGCCCGCTGGAGGACACCGTGCCGGCCCAGCGCCCGATCACCGTACGGGACCTGATGACCTCCACGTTCGGGCTCGGAGTGGATTTCGATCTGCTGGACTCCCCGATCAGGGCCGCGACGTTCGAGCGGACCGACTACAGCGTGGCGTCCGGGCCGGCGCCCGAGCCGGACGAGTGGATGCGCCGCCTTGGCGAGCTGCCGCTGTCGTACCAGCCTGGAGAGCGGTGGCAGTACGACCTCAGCAACGAAGTACTCGGCGTGCTGGTCGCCAGGGTCACGGGCCGGCCGTTGGAGACGTTCCTGCGCGAACGCATCCTCGATCCGCTGGGGATGAAGGACACCGGTTTCCACGTGCCCGGCGGCAAGATCGACCGGCTGCCGCCCCTTTACGGCCCCGACCCGCAGACCGGAGAGTTCCTCGTGTGGGACGAGGCGGAAGGCGGAAGGACCAGCCGGCCTCCGGCGTTCCAAGGCGCCGGCGGCGGGCTGGTCTCCACCGCCGACGACTACCACGCCTACTTCCAGATGCTGCTGAACCACGGCATGCACGGCAGCGAACGGATCTTGTCCCGGCCCGCCGTCGAGCTGATGACCACCAACCGCCTCACACCCGAGCAACAATCGGCCCGGGACACCATGTACAGGAACATCGCCCACATCACGGTCGGCCAAGGGCAGCAGGGCGGCTGGGGCTTCGGGATGGCAGTGCGCACCCGTCGTGGCGACCACGCGCCCATCGGCCAGTTCGGCTGGGACGGCGGTACCGGCACCACGGCCTACGCCGACCCGGACAACCAGCTCACCGGAATCCTGCTCACCCAGGTCGGGATGTCCACCCCGGACTCGGCGCGGCTCATCCACGACTTCTGGACCACGCTCTACCAGGCCATCGACTGACACCGAGCTCGGTGTGTCCGGTCCACATGCGCAGACAGCGGTTCGGCCAAAGGTGGCGGCCCCGCCTCGCCACCTGCAAGGCGCTCACTTCCGCTCCCCACTCGGTTCAGGAATGGAGCGAGTGGAGGGAAGAGCAGCCCTGGCCAATAGTCGGCGCCCTGGCCCCACCTGGAGCCAGCCGCGCGTACCGCCCGCCGGACGGTGCGCGCCGGGGTAGCTCGGTCAGCTCTCCTGATCGATGACGTCGTGGAGGTACTGGAGCGCGAGCTTTTCGGCGTGGCGGCGGCGTTCGATCGCCGCGCCGGTGTCGTCGAGCCACCTCCGGTAGAGCTCGACGCTGGCGAGGAGAGCCCGGCCGGCATCGTACCGGTCGTAGCCGCAGAGGGTTGCCCGAAGGTCGCGCGCCTCATCCGGTGCGATGGATTCGAGGTGGCGGACGCCGCGGGGTGATGCACCCACCCGTCGAGCGGCCAGAGGACCCAGCACGGTCTCGCGCAGGTAGCTGAGGAAGCCGATGACCTCGAACAGCTCACCGCGGCCGAGTTTCGTCGCACCGTAGTGCACCCAGATCCAGAACCGGTCCTCGATCCACTGGAGGTCGAGCGACGGGGCCGTCAGCGGATGCTCCGCGAGCGAGCCGGCCAGGCTGCCGTCTCGGTCCCAGAGGATGTCCGGGTCTTCGGCGCGCTCGGAGAAGTCGGAGGCCCGCACGAATTTGAAGTCGACGTGGAGGAGGGGCGGGCCGACCAGCGTGATGATCAGGCGTGGTTCGCCGACGTGCTCCCCGGTGAACCCTGCCACAAGGGTGATCCAAGAGCCGATCAGCGCGAGTCGCTCCTGCATGACCGAGTCGAACGCCCCGTCATCGATGACCACGATCAGATCGACATCGGAGTAGATGTCGGGGTGTCCCCCCGCGATCGACCCCGAGACGGCAACACCGGCCACTCTCGAATCCTGCTGAATCCGAGGAAGCGCCTCGTCGAGGAACTCGCTGTGCGGAGAAGGGGCGTCCATGACATTCCTTCCGGTACGGACAAATTCTTCGAACGTACCATGCCGTCCGGCCGGATTCGCGAGGAGAGAGCGGCACGGAAACGCAGCTGAACCACCTCACCGGCCGAGAACGACCGCCGCGTAGCTGCGGAGATGTTCACCTGATCCGGAGCTGATGGGTCAGGCCGCCTGCACCAGGTAGTACCCGCGGGCGGCCGCGGCCCGGCAGGTCGGAGAACGGTAGACCTGGCGCTCCTGCGGTTGGCGACGGCGAACCCGGTCTGGCAGACCGGGCAGAGCCACGCCAGGCTTGCGGGCAGGGCGAGTTGAGGGTGGTGGTGGGTTCAGGAGACACGTGCCTTCGCTCCCGCCCCCAAGGCGTCGGCTGTGGTCTGGTGGTGGCGCAAGCGATGGGACGGGGCCGTCGATGCCGCCGCCCGGTGCAGGCCGTCGGGCACCGCGGCCGCGACGGTGGCGTCCCCGAACGGCCTTGGCCCAGTCATCCCGACCGACATCGGTCGTCAGAATCGTGCTCGACTCCGGATACCTCTGGTTGATCACCCGGAACTGGGCCGAGGCCCCGTCCTCGTGCAGGCAGGCGAACCGCAGCCGGGCCGCCGGGCCTGGGTGGCGTCGGCCCCGATCTCCAGCAGCCTCTCCAATGCGGCGGTCAGCGACATCCGCTCGGCGCGGGTCTGATCACATACCCGGCTCAACACCTCGGCGGGATCGTTGAGTTGAGGTAGGACAGATGGCCCCGCAGCTGCTGGAAGCGGCGTGCTTCGCTCATCTGCATCGGCGATGTACTCACTCCTTGCTCTTCTCCCTCGGTGAGGGAACACTCCGCAGCAGGTCGGCCACGGCGGCATAGTGGGACAGGTCGATCACGACCCGTTCGGCCGGATCACCGGCGGCCTGCTGCTGTCCGCGCGGGCACTTGGCCTCCGCCAAGGCGGCCTCCGAGGGCGGGCGACGGACCTTGTTCCTGCACCGGGCCCGGTCGGAGAAGGCGGCCAGCACCTCGCGCTCCAGCGCGATCACATGCCCGGCCTCGCGGACCGTCTGACCGTCTGACCGGCTCCGCGAGACGCCCGACGACGGTGGGCGATCACCGCCCGGCCGACGGTGGCGATGGTGATGGTCCTCACCGAGCCGGTGCAGGGCCCGCACCTGGGCGCCGGTCAGGCCCGGCGGCACCGAGTTCAGATTCCCCTTGAAGGACACCAGACACTGCGGGCTCACGGTCCCCTCCACCGCCAGCTCGGCGGGGAACGGACGGTTGGGGGGATCTCCAACAGCGGTTCGCTGTCGGTGAGTTCACCGACCGTGCCTTTGATCCCGTCCAGGACCCGACGCCGCTCGTCCATCCGGACGGACAGCTTGTCGATGCCGGACTGGGCCTGGATCACGCTCAGCCGCGTCGGGGACGGTGCGCCACCAGTGTTGCGCGGTCGAGTGGTTGGCCTTCTCCACCACGCCCTTGTGGTTGCCGCGGCGCGGCGGGCAGATGTCCACCCCGGCCCCGTAGCGCTTCGCGACCATCGAGAACGCCGCGGTGACCTGCCCGCCGGTCGGACAGCAGACGGTGGCCATCCGGTCGAGGCGGACCTCAAATTCGCCGCCGACCAGTTCCCCGCCCAGGCCGCCGAGAGATCGGTGTACAGCTCACAAGAGCCGACGCTTCATGGGGACCGAGCCAGGTGCCGGTGACCAGTCCTGACGCGAAGGAGCCCCGCCGCTCACCGTGCCGGAGCGGCGGGGCCCTCCCCGGTCCTCACTTATTGGCTAGGGGTGCAGCTCGACCCAGTCGACGACCGTGTTGCCCGGTACCTGGGTGTAGTCGTCGCACGGGTCGGCCTGGCGCTGGAGCTTGGAGCGGTGCGGCTCTCCGGGGTTGGGCGCCCAGGCGTAGACCGCCCAGCCGGAGTAGACGCAGACCTTGCTGACTCCTGTGATGGGGCCGATGGCGTAGCTGCCTGCGTCGTTGTAGCAGTACCTGATGTCGGGGGTGATGACGGCAAAGGCGCAGTTCGACGCGGCTGCGGCCGTCTTGGTGACACGGACCCCGTCGTCAGCAGAGGCCGAGGTGGACGTCATCCCCAGGAAGCCGAGGCTCGCGGCGAGGACGGATGCGGTGGCGACGATTCTTCGCGGTGTGTTCACCGTGCTCCTTCAGATACGGGCCGTCGGCGGCGTCCCCTCCGACGGCGGATCGGAATGTGAGGAAGACACATCGGCCGCGTGGCGACCTCGCGGCGCTTCAACAGACCTTCCCCCGTGGCGGGTTGACCTCAGTGCGGCACTCCGCCCGCCCCCTGGAATGCGGGGCACGCATGATCCTGCCGTCCGTCCCGCGCCGCCGACAGGACGTCCAGCGGACGTTTAGCGGACGTTCTCCGGGGTTGGCCACGATGTCGCACCGGAAGTGAAGCCGTGTGGCCCGGGGCCGCGCGGTCCGAGCCGCGGGGCGAGGAGAGGACATGCCGGAACGGTTCGACACAGTGCTGCGCGCCTACAGGCGGCGGGCCGGACTGACCCAGGAGGAGCTGGCGGAGCGGGCGGGGCTGTCGGCCCGGACCATCCGCGCGCTGGAGTCCGGGCAGGGACGGGTGCCCCGCACGGCCTCGGTGCGGGAGGTCGCAAAGGCGCTCGGGCTGGGGGCGGACGACCAGCGGCGCCTGCTCGCCACGGCCGCGGCGGACGAGCCGGAGGGGGCGGCGGAGCCCGGGGCCCTTGGCCGCCGACGGTATCTGCCTTATGACATACCGGACTTCACCGGCCGCACAGCCGAGGTGGCCCGGCTTGCGGAGTTGGTCAGCGGCGGCGCCGCGAGCGCGGTGGTGGTCTCGGCGATCGACGGCATGGCGGGCGTCGGCAAGACCACGCTGGCGGTGCACACCGCCCATCTCATGGCCGGAAGGTTCCCGGACGGCCAGTTCTACTGCGACCTCCACGGCTTCACCCCGGGGTACGACCCGGTGGGCCCTGCGTCGGCGCTGGAGGCGCTGTTGCGCATGGCCGGTGTCGACGGCGCACGTATCCCGCACACCTTGGAGGAGCGGTCGGCCCTGTGGCGTACCACGCTGTCGGCCTGGCGGGCGCTGGTGGTACTGGACAACGCCGCCGACGCGGCGCAGGTACGTCCGCTGCTGCCCGGCTCCGCCGCGTGCGCGGTGCTGGTGACCTCTCGGCGGCGGCTCCTGGCGCTGGAGGGTGCCGTTCCGCTCTCGCTCGATGTGCTGCCCGAGGCGGAGGCGTGCGCGCTGGTGGCCCGGATCGCGGGACGCGACCGGGTCGCCGACGCGCCCGAGGCCATCGCCGAGATCGCCGAGCTGTGCGGCTACCTGCCGCTGGCCATCCGGATGGCGGCGGCCCGGCTCGCCCACCGGCCCGCGTGGACAGCGGAAGACCTCACCGCCGAGCTCCGCGCGGGCCGCCGCCGGTCCGGCCCCGTCGGCAACGAGCAGGCGGTCAGCGCGGCCTTCGCCCTCTCCTATGCACGCCTGAGCCCCGGCCATCAGCGGCTGTTCCGGCTGCTCGGCCTGCACCCCGGCGCCGATCTCGACGCGTACGCGGCCGCGGCCCTGGCGGGCACGGACGTGGCAACGGCACGGCAGTGGCTGGAGGAACTCGTCGACGTACACCTGCTGGAGCAGTACGAACCCCACCGCTATCAACTGCACGATCTGCTCCGCCGACACACCCAGGAGGTCCTGCACGAGACCGAGCCCCCCGCACAGCGGGAAGAGGCGGAGCTCCGGCTCTTCGACCACTATCTGCACACGGCGCTGCACGCCCGCCCCCTGGTGGCGCCGGGACAGCGGCTGCTCCCCTTCGAGGTCGCCTGCCCGCCCGCCGACACCCCGGACGTGAGCGACCGGGCCTCGGCCCTGGCCTGGTACGAGGCCGAGCACGCCAACCTCGTCGCGGTGATCACGCACGCCGCCGCGCGGGGCAGGAACGAGCACGTCTGGCAGTACACCCATGTCCTCCAGCACTTCTTCGACATCCGGGGGCGCACCCTGGACTGGGTCAACACCCATGAACTCGCCCTGGCCACCACAAGGGACCTCGACAACCGCCTGGCCCACGCCGAGATCCTGACCAGCCTCGCCGTCGCCTGCTGGCACGCCGGGCGCTACGAGGACGCATTCAACCGGGGGCTGGAGGCGCTGGCTCTGTGCCGGGAGATTGGCGACGCGTGGGGCGAGGCCGTCATCCTCACCAACTTCGGTATTGCCCAAGGGCAGTTGGGGCAGAGCGAGGAGGCCATCGACCTTCACCAGCAGGCCCTGGCCCTCTACGCCGGCATCGACGCCCCCTGGGGCGAGGCCCTGAGCCTGACCAGCCTGGGCGCGGTCTACGCCCGGCTCGGGCGGGCCGCGGAGGCCCTCGACCACCACCGGCGGGCGCTTGACCGCTACCAGGGAATCGGCGACCCGTGGGGCGAGGCCCTCACCCTCACGAACATGGGCACCGGTTACCGGCAGCTGGGACAGTTCGGTGAGGCCGTCGGTCACCACGCACAGGCGCTCTCCCTCAGCCGACGGATGGGCGACCGGCGCGCCGAGAGCGAGGTCCTCAACGACCTCGGTGCCACCTATCACGCGGCCGGCCGACGCGACGCCGCCCGCCGTCGACACCGGCTGGCGCTGGAGATCGCCCGCGCCATCGACAGCAGCCCGCAGATCGCCCGCGCCCACCAGGGCATCGCCTACGCCCTGGTCCCGGACGACCCCGACGCCGCCCGCGACCACGCCGAGCAGGCACTCGCGATCCACGGCGCGTTGAGCGCCCCCGAAACCGCCGAGCTCACCGCGTTCCTCGACACCCTCAACCAGGGCCCGGCCCCGGGTCACTGACAGTCGGCTCGCGCCTACACCAGTGCCTGCCCGTCCCCGGCGGGCCCGGTGTTCGTTGCGGAGACCGGCTCGAACGGCCCGCAGGCCCGCCCCCTCAAGTACGGGTTCGCCGGTACGGACAGCCTCGGCCGCCGGTACGCGCAGCCCCGGTTCCCCCATGTCGGCCCGGCGATGCGCGCGGCCGGGCCGGTCGTCACCCGACTGCTCGGCGCTGCGGTGGAGCGTGCCCTGTGAACGAGCCGGCTACCGACGTGGAGACAGTGCTGACGGAGGTCCTCGGAGGGCACGAGCGGGGCATCCTGTCCCGTGCCGTGGTTGTCGCCGAGGTCCTGGACCGCGCCCCCATGACGACCTCCGTGCACGCGATGCCGGCTGCGGCGACCGGTCGGCCTTGCGGAGTCGGGGGGCTTCCGCTGGTTGACGGCAAACCGGCGCCGTTTCCGTACCGCGTCCTCCACCCTTAGCGGAAGTGAGCTTCGGCACTACGATCGCCTGCACCAACTAGCAACTCTCACCCCGCAGGTCGGCCCACGCCCCCAACCTGCACGAGGTCTTGAAAGTGCGCCAGCACTGGCGATACCGACGCTGACACCCTGCTATTCGCTCAGTCCCACGACGCCCCACCCCCGTCGCGCGGCTTCGGCCAGGACCCTGCCCCACTCCTCCAACAGGCCGACGAAATCGTCGAATTGGCCGACCCAGCCGTCGTCAACGGCGGCATGCTCATCGAAGGCCCCACGCAACCCGCCCAGCCGGGACCGTACCCCCTCCCAGGTCGCGGACAGTTCCCGAACACTGTCCGGCGACCTCGCCACAAGCACGCCGTAGAAGACTTCGGGGTCATCGCAGAAGAAGCCCGGATCCGTGTGCTCCGCCTCACCGTCCAGTCCCTGCCAGACCAGCCCGAGCAACACGGTGTCCAACCCGGCCCGCACCAACGGGTCGGCGTGGTCACGGACGCACTCCCATCGGTGTCCGGCCCAGAAGTGCGCCTTGAACGAGCCGAGAGTGTGCAGGAACTCGTAGACGGCGAAGTGGTCGCCGTCGGGCCCTTGCGGCCACTCCCAGTCGCCTCTGACCCCTGGTCTGTCGTAGTCCCACAGCCCCGTTTCGTCGGAGTACCAGGCATCCCTCAACCGTGCCAGACGCTCCCGCTCCGGCACCTCCCCCAGCCACGACCAGTCAACGATCGTCACAGTGATGTCCAGTCCCATGAAGGATGAGACTACTGAGCAAGTCTGCAGCGTGCCGGCCTTCCCGCCTGCCGCGACGGAGATACTGGCACCGAGGACTCATCCGGCGCGGTGGTCTGTGTTGAGCCCGATGCCGTAACGGCTTCGGCCTCCGTGTCGGTGGTCCGTGGTCCGTGGCCCCTGGGACGGCGATGTGATCCTGGCATCCTCCAAGCCGCTGTCAACAGCCTCGCCTCCGGCAACCTGACGCGCCGGTTGTCCGGTATCCCGGGACAGTCGGTCTCCCCATGCAGACTGCACTGATCAAGATCCTGTAGTCGGCGGGGATCATCGCGACACTGGAGAACGACGCATGGACCCGGAACACATCCTGGAGTTCGGGACGATGTCCGATCTACCGCCCGCGCTGAGACCCACGTTCGTTCCACCGGGAATCCAGCTTCAGTCGTCGACGCGGCCGTCGCATCCGATGCGTCGCATCGTCCAGTGCTCGGGCAACCACCCCGCGCCATTTCTCCAGCGGCTCCCCGGCCTCGTGGACGTCGAGCTCCAACTGACGGCCGGTGTTGTCATCCGCGAGGTCGCTGAGCACGCCGGTCCCCCCAGGGGATCGGATCCAGCCAGCGGACCGGCAGCCCGGTGCAGGCGAGAGTGGTCGGCAGTCACCAGCTTGTCGTCCGGGACGTAGACCAAGCCCTCGATAGGGTACGCACCCTCCGCCTCCGGCAGCCCCGGTGCCCGCACCTGGCCCTCGGTGAGCCAGAGGACGGTCTCGCCGGTGGGCACCGCCCGATCCCGTCGACTGCGCGCTGGGCAGGGTGAATGTCACCGAACGCCGCGAAGTCCTGCGCCAGTTCGCCCACGGTCTCGACGCGACCGGGCACCGGGTGGGCGCCCCACGGGCTGGTGGTCGCCCATGCGGCCTGCTCCTCCTGGGTGACGCGGCGCGGCCTCGCCCAGGGCGTCGGCCGGCTTGGTGGCCCGCGGCTGGAAGGGGCCGGCGTCCGGGGGACGTTGGAGGCTGGTTCACGCCATGGCGGCGCGGATGTGGGGAAGTGTCGCGGTGCGTTGATATCGGCCTCATTCACGCCCGGCGCCGTTCTCCTCCCGTAAGAACGTCGCCGTGAGTTGCCCCATGGCCGCGGCCCTTCATTTACGTGTTCCAAAGTCGCTGGAACGGCTCTCCGAGCAGCCTCGACGTCATCTCCCCGGTGCCCTGCTTCCGGCCACGCGGGCCGGAAGTGCGCTCTGCGGCCCGACTGCACTTGCCATCGATTTGGTGGTGCGTTCCGCGTGTTCCATGATGTGAGTGGGGATCAGGCATGGCTCACACCTGCGAACTGCAGGGCACACGTGCATTGTTGACCAGTCAACAGATGAGGTCGGGGGACCGTCACGCCGTGGATGCCACCTGTTTCCTTTCCCTTCAACTTTCATCTCCAGGTAAAGGCAGCATGCCCGTCCAGCGGTTTTCAGACCTCGTGCGTTTCGCCCGAGACTGCTCCCCTTTCTACGCCGACCTCTACGCAGACCTGCCGCCCGAGGTGAACAGCCTCACCGATCTGCCCGTGGTGGATCAGAACGCGTTCTGGGCCGCCAATACCCTGCACGACAACCGCGTCCTGACCGCCCCCCTGGGCGAAGCCGTCGTGTTCAAGACGGGCGGCACCACCGGTACGCCGCGCTTCTCCTGCTACACCCGGGAGGAGTGGCGCGAGTTCGTCACGGCGTTCGGCGCCGGCCTCGTCGACGCGGGTCTGCGGCCCGGCCATCGGGTGGCCGACCTGTTCTACGCCGGTGAGCTCTACGCGAGCTTCCTGTTCGTCCTGGACTCGCTCGCACACGCTCCCGTGGCCAACGTACGCCTGCCCATCGGCGGCGGAGCCCCCCTGGAGTCGACGATCTCGGCCCTCCAGGACTTCGGCGCCCACGTCGTCGCCGGTACGCCGACCACCCTGTGCCGGCTCGCCGAGCACCTGACGTCGGCGGGCCGCCAACTCCCGCAGGTCGAACTCCTGTTCTTCGGTGGCGAGGCGCTCTTCTCCGACCAGCGTCGCCTCCTCGCGGGCGCCTTCCCCAACGCCGTACCCCGTTCGCTCGGCTACGCCAGCGTGGACGGCGGCCTGCTCGGCAGGCCCGTCGCCGGCCCGGACACGCGCACGCACCGGCCGTTCACCCCGCACACCGTCGTGGAGATCCTCGACGAGACGACCGGCGAACCGATCCGCGAGGCCGGCCGTCCCGGGCGGGTCGTCGTCACGCAGCTCTTCCGCAGCCTCATGCCCGTCATCCGCTACCCCGCCGGCGACCGCGCCGAGTGGACCGACACCGAAGGCGGGGCGTTCCGCATCCTGGGCCGCGCCGAGGAAGGCGTACGCGTCGGGCCCGTCTCGCTGTACTGGGACGATGCCACGAGCGCTGTCGCCGAAGCCGACGCCGACGGCCTCGTCACGGGCACCCAACTCGTCGTACGCCGCTGGGCGGGTCGCGACGGCCTGATCCTGCGCCTGGCCACCGCCCCCGGGCACGACCCGGGCACGTTGGACGTCCTGGCCAAGGCGGTCGTCACCGGGCTGAACACCGCTCGGCCGCTCTACCCCGACAGCGTCGCCACGGGATTCGTCCACCCCCTCGCAGTCGAGTGGACCCGTCACCGCGACCTCGTCGTCAACTCCCGCTCCGGCAAACTCGTCCGCGTCCTCGACGAGAGGCCGACCGCATGAGTACCCCGAACGCGGCCCCCGGCCGCCGGCTCCCGCTCGTCCTGCGCAACCGCGCCTTCGGGACGGTATGGCTGGGCCAGGTGCTCACCCAGGCCGGGACGCGCATGTTCCAGGTGGGCACCTCCTGGTGGCTCATCGGCTACGCGGCCTCCGGCGACGGTGGCCTCGCGGCCGGGTTGCTCATGGCCGTCAGCACCCTGCCCGCCGTGGCCCTGGCCCCGCTCGTCGCCCGCGCCATCGCCCGCCGCTCCCGCCGCTCGCTGCTGCGCGCCGCGGCCGCCGGCGCGGGAACGGCCTCCGCGGCACTCGCGCTCTGGGCCGCGGCGAGCGACCTGCCGGTCGTCGCGGTCTACGCGGCGGCCCTGGCCCTGGCGACCTGTCAGGCCTTCTTCGACCCGTGCCTGACCACCTCCGTGCCCGAACTCGTGGACGACGAGGACATCGAGGCGGCCACCGGCTTCGAACTGTCCACCCAGTCGCTCGCGAGCCTGGGCGGAGCCCTGCTCGGCGCCCTCGTCGTGGACATGGCCGGCGTGGCCGGCCTCGCGGCGGGCTGCGCCGTCGCCTACGGCACGGCCGCGGTGCTCATCACGACCGTCCGCTTCCGCACCCCGCCCGACGACACCGCGCCCTCCGCCGCCCCGGCCGAGCCCGCCCCGCGGCGGACGCTGCGTCAGATCCTGGGCGCGCTGCCGTACGTCCGCGCCATCCTGCTCTGCTTCACCGCGGCCAACCTCTTCACCACCGCCGTCTTCGTCGTCATGCCGCTGTACACTGCCACGGTCCTGCACGGCGAGGGCGGCACCGTGTCCCTCCTGGAGGCGTCCCTCGGCCTGGGCACGCTCATCGGCTCCTTCACCGGCGCCCGGGTGCCCGGCCGTCCCTCGGTGGTCGGCTCCGCCTGCCTGGGCGCGATGGCCGTCGCCCTCGCCGTCCCCGGTCTGATCGCCGCCCGGCCCGTCATCGCCGGCGCCCTCCTGGTGACCGGCTGGTGCGTCGGAGTGATCGGCGTCCGCTTCGTGGCCCTGTTCCAGCGCCTGGTCCCGGCCTCCGACAAGCCCGCCTTCTTCGCCGTCATGCAGGCCGTACTCGGAGCGACCTTCCCGGTCGCCTCGCTGCTGTTCGGCCTGCTGGGCGACCACCTCTCCGCCCGGACGCTGTGCCTGATCCAGGCGGCCGGCCTGGTGCCTGCCGCCCTCGCCCTGCTCCTGCTCCCCGGGCATTCCCGAACGGCGGACGGGCCCGCCGCCGGGCCCGACGACGAAACCGCCGCGCACCCGGCGCCGGCTTCCGTCCCGCCCGCGCCCGCTGCCGGAGGCACCCGATGACCGCAGTGATCGAGCAGGCCGCGCCGGCGGACATCGCCGACCTCCGCCAGCTGTACTACGCCGTCTACGGACCCCACTACCCCACGGCGCTGGGCACCGACCCCGCCGAGATGTCCCGGCTCATCCGCGACCCGCACACCCTCTGGCTCGTCGCCCGCTGCCCCCGTACCGGCGCCCTCGCCGGTTCGGCCGCGATCCACGGCGAGGCCGGCACCCGCATAGGCCGCCTCGAAGGACTCGCCGTCCACCCGGACCAGCGCGGATCGGGGCTCGCCGGGCGGCTGACCGAGGCGCTGTGCTCCGCCACCCTCGACGCCGGGACCCTCGACTCGGTGTACGCCACCGTCCGGACGGTCAGCGCCGGACCCCAGCGGGTCGTGGCCCGCCACGGCTTCCGCCCGTTGGGCATCCTGCCCAACGCGGTCGACCTCGGCAGTCGGGAAAGCCTCGCGCTCTACGCGCGCCACTCGCCCGGGGTGTTGGACCGCCGGGTGCCCGTCGCCGACGTGCCCGCCCTCCTGGCGCCGCTCCTGCGCACCGCCGGGGCGAGCCTCGGCATCAGCTACGCGGACGCCCGGCCCGCGGCTCCGCTGCCGCTGCCCGCCGGGCCCGGGGCCGCGCCACTGGAAGTGATCGAGGCGCCGGCCTTCGTGCGCCGCCGCTTTCACGCGCACTTCCCCGACGGCGGCCGCTGGTTCTACCCGCTGCACACCCCGAACATCCTCCTGACCCCCGCCGACGGAGGCGGCTTCGAGGTGTACGCCTACCTCAACCGCACCGGGGGCTACTGCGCCCTGGTCGCCGCCCACCCCGACCCCGCGGCCGCCGCGGGGTGGCTGGAGCCGGTCACCCGTACCCTCACCCGCGCGGGCGCCGGCTACGTCGAGGCGCTCGTCCCCCTCGAACACCACGCCGCGCTGTCCGCCTTCGCCGCCCAGGGCTTCATCGCCGGGGCCGTGTACCCGGCCATGCGCCGGGACGGGGACGGCTTCCACGACTACGTGGTGATGTCCCGCACCACCGAGCACATCGACTTCCGCGGCGTGGTCGTCGAACCGCCGCTGCAACCCTTCCTCGATTCCTATGTGTCGGCCTGGGCGTCGGCGCATCTGCCCTCACGTGAGGTCGCTCCATGACTCCCTCGAACCCCCATCTCGCCCCCGTCGACGTCCCCGACGCCGCCGCCCTCGCCCGACTGCAACAGCTCTGCGACCTCAGCGATCCCTACACCTGCGGCCCCGCGGAGGAGGAACTGTTCACCGGGGCCATGGCGGAGATCAACGCCTGGCACCGGGACCGGTCCCCGTTCTTCCGCGACCTCCAGGACACCGACCTCCGGGAAGCCGGCCTCCCCGACCTGCCGTACGAAGCGCCCCTGGTGCACGCGAACTTCTTCAAGCGCCACGAGGTCCTCTCCATCCCCCGGGACGACGTCCATCTGCACCTGACCTCCTCCGGCACCACCGGACAGAAGTCGCAGATGTTCTTCGACGAGTGGACGATCCGCTCCGCCCAGCGCATGGTCGCCCGCATCTTCGACCACAACGGCTGGATCACCCCCGACCAGCCGGTCAACTACCTGCTCTACAGCTACGAGCCCGCCCGCGACCTCAACCTGGGCACCTCGTTCACCGACAACTACCTGTGCGACTTCGCCCCGGCCCGGCAGGTCGAGTACGCCCTGCGCGACACCGGCAACGGGCACGAATTCGACCCCTTCGGCTGCGTGGCCGCGCTGCGCCGCTTCGCCGAGGACGACGTCCCGGTCCGTATCCTCGGCTTCCCCGCGTTCCTCTGGTTCACCCTGGAGCGGATGCGCGCCATGGGCCTGCCGCCACTGTGCCTGCCCGAGGGCTCCCTGATCATCCTCGGCGGCGGCTGGAAGGGCCACGCCGACCGCCGCATCGGCAAGCACGAGTTGTACGCCCGCGTCACCGAGCAACTGGGGGTGCCGTCCGAGCGGATACGCGACACCTTCGGCTCCGTCGAGCACTGCGTCCCCTACATCGAGTGCACGCACCACAACCTCCACGCACCCGTCTGGTCCCGCGTCTTCATCCGTTCCACCCGCACCCTCGAACCCCTCCCGTACGGCGAACGCGGCTACCTCCACCTGGTGTCCCCGTACATCACCTCCGTACCGGCGCAGAGCGTCGTCATGGGCGACCTCGCCTCGCTCCACCCGGGCGAGGAGTGCGACTGCGAGCTGACCACCCCGTGGTTCACCATCCACGGTCGCGCCGGAGTCAGCCGCAACCGCAGCTGTGCCGTGGCCGCCGCCGAACTGATGAAGGGAATGTCATGACCGACACCATCAACCACCACTACTGGCAGGGCACCTTCATCGGCGACGCCGAGGCCGCCGACCGGCTGGCCGCACTGCCCGCCGCCGTCGAGGCCGCGCTCGCCGAGCCCCTCGACACCGAGACCGTCCTTGCGGCCTGCGACGCCCTCGCGCAAGCCCTGCGCGACCCGGGCCACCCCGTCCGGGACCGGCTCGCCCCCCACCTGCCCGCGGACGGCGCCGAGGAGCTGTACGCCGAACTCGCCGCCTTCCTCGACCGAGGCGCCCTCACCCGCAAACTCCGCCGCGAACTGGGCGGCACCGCCCCGCAGCGGCTGAACCGCCCCGACGCCAAGGAAACGGTCTACGAGGCCTGGGCGCCCGTCGGCCTGGTCGCCCACATAGCCCCCGGCAATGCCGCCACCGTTGCCCCGCTCAGCCTGATCGAGGGACTCCTCGCCGGCAACGTGAACGTCCTCAAGACCAGCAGCGCCGACACCCTCCTCGCCGCACACCTCCTCGCCGAACTCGCCGCGCAGGACCCGACCGGTGCCCTCGCCGAGCGCGTCATCGTGCTGCGCTTCCCCTCCTCCCGCCAGGACTGGCTGCGCCTGATGTGCGCCCCCGCCGACGCCGTCGCGGTCTGGGGCGGCGAGTCCGCCGTGGCGGGCGTCGCCACCCATGTCCCGGCCGGCTGCCGCCTCGTGGAGTGGGGACACAAGATCTCCTTCGCCTACCTCACACAGGACGCCTGGTCCGACGAGGCGACCCTGAACGCCCTGGCCGAGGACGTCTGCCTCTTCGAGCAGCAGGCCTGCTCCAGCCCCCAGGTCGTCTACCTCGACACCGAGGACACCGGCGAACTCCACGCGTTCTGCGACCGGCTCGCCGCGGCTCTCGCCGCCCGGCCGGCGCCCGCCGCGCAAGAGCTCGACCCGGCCGAGTACGCGGAACTGACCACGACCGAGCACCTCGCCCGCCTGGAGGAACACCTCGGCTTCACCCGTGTCCTCGCCGCCCCCGACGGCACATGGCGCGTCATGGCCGACATCCGCCCGGCCCTCACCGCCTCCCCGCTGCACCGCACCGTCTGGGTCAAGCCGCTGCCGCGCAAACACCTCATGGCGACGCTGCGCCCCATGCGCCGCTACCTCCAGACGGCGGGCCTCGCGGGCAGCCGCACCGACATCGCCGAACTCTCCACCCTGGTCCTGGCCGCCGGAGCCACCCGGGTCACGCCCGTCGGCGCCATGACCGCCGGCTACTCCGGGGAACCGCACGACGGCGTCTACGCGCTCCAGCGCTACAGCCGCCGCGTCGCCGTCCAGGCCGACGAACGCTTCGCCACCACCGCCTGCCTCGACGACCTCGCCCGCCCGGTCGCCTTCCCCCGCCCCGCCGGGCCACTGCTGGACAAGGCCGCCGTCCAGGGCCTCAACCGCGGCGTCGAGCGGGGCGACGCCGAGCTGTACTTCCGCAGCGGAGGCAGCACCGGCGCGCCCGCCCTGTCGCTCTTCACGTACGAGGACTACGACACGCAGATGCGGGCCGCCGCCCGCGGCCTGCTCGCCGCCGGCTACGACCCGGCGCGTGACCGCACCGCCAACCTCTTCTACTGCGGCGGCATGTACGGCGGGTTCATCAGCTTCTTCTCCATCCTGGAGCGCCTGGGCGGCGTCCAGATGCCGATGGCAGCGGGCCCCGACCACCGGGCCACCGCGGAGATGATCGTCGCGTACGAGGTGGACACGCTCTTCGGGATGCCCTCCTACCTCTGGCAGCTCCTGCACGAGGAAGCCGACCTCCTGCGCTCCTACGGCGGCATCCGCAAGATCTACTACGGCGGCGAGCACTTCACCGACGAACAACGCCGCATCCTCATCGAGACGTTCGGCATCGAGGTCGTCCACTCCATCACCTACGGCAGCACCGACCTCGGACCCCTCGGCTACCAGTGCACGCGCAGCACCGGCGGCGTCCACCACCTCCACGCAGACCTCCACACCCTGGAGATCGTCGACGTCGACGCGGATCGCCCGGTGGCACCGGGTGAGACCGGCCGGCTCGTCTTCACCACCCGTGCCCGCCGCGGCCAACACCTCGACCGGTATGTCATCGGCGACCTCGGACGGGCCCTGCCCGGACGCTGCCCCTGCGGCAGCCACGCCCCGCGCTTCGAACTGCTCGGCCGGCTCGGCGAGGTGATGCGCGTGGCGACGTACTTCCTGAACTACCGCCGCTTCGCCGCCATCGCGCAGGAGCACCTGCGCTACAGCGGCGAGATGCAGGCCGTCCTGACCAGCGGGCCCGTCCGCGAGGGCCTCACCCTCCGGATGGAACGGTCCCACGCCCCCGACCCGGACACGGCGCGCGACGCCTTCCTCGCCGCCTACCCGGAGGTGCGCTCGGCGGTCGCGGAGAAGCTGCTCGACTTCACCATCGAGACGGTCGACGGAGCCGCGCTGTTCCGCACACCGACGAGCGGCAAACTGCCGGCGGTCGTGGACCGCAGGAGCGCACAGCGGCCCCCGGACCGGAGCGCCTGACCCGCCGCTCTCGCCCACGCCGCCCCCGGGCCGGCGTGGGCGAGAGCGTCTTCGGCGTGCGGCGCGCTCACCGCACTGGGTGCCCAGTACGGTGTGGCGGTCGGCGTTGACACGGCCGCCCGCCACACACCTCCCGATGCAGGAGCACGGCGACCGGTCTGTTGGGGACGGCCTGTTCGGGGTGTCGGCGTGGCTGCACCGGCTGCCGGAACACATCAACGTGCCCTACAACACCCCCAGCAGTACCGGTGGGTGGCCATCCGGTGGCTTGGGCGGCACCCTGCCCGTCATCGAGTCCGGCGTGATCTTCGAGGGCGAGGGGCCGAGTCGACGATCGTGAAGCTCGGCGTGTAGATCTCCAACACCAAGAGCCGCCACGACACTTGAGCGGTGAGCAGCTCGCGGAGCTCGCCGAGTTGGGAGTTGAGTGGGCATGAATGACGACGCGGGGACCGGGCTGGACCGGAGTGGCTCCGTCGTCCATTCCCAGGGCGGCCGCCGCTACCACCGCACCGCCGACTGCCGCGCTTCCAGTCCGGGCGAGGCCTCGATGGCCCGCCCCGACGACGGCCGAGTGTCAGGCCGGCTGCGCGCATGGCGTGTGCGTCACAAGTCCGAGACGACGCAGTGGTCCTCCGGGGGCGTCAGCACCAGTTGTTGGTGTGGGCCGTCAGCTCGTCGTCCTCCGCCGCCCAGCCGACGGTCCAGGCGAAGTGGTCGCCCTCCTTGCCGTTGGTGTCCAGCACCAGGTCCCAAGTACGGCCGTCGGAGTTGGTCCGGCACGGCGATTTGATCCCATCGACCGTGTCTACATGCGCCGACGGACCGGAGGCGGCGTAGGGAGAGACATGGGTCCAGGTGCCGTCGGCCTTCGTATGGGCGTAGGCGTCCTCGATGTTCCTCGGCGGGCGACTCGCCCTCCTGGTACCGCGCGCCGCTGTGTCAGGCGGGACCGGCCTCGGCCCAGATGGGGCGGCAGAGCAGGACGACGTCCAGGACCTCCGCCGCCCAGAGCCTGGAGATACCCCGAGGGATGTCGCCCCGGGGCCGCGCGACTCTGGAAAGATCAGCGGCAAGCTGGCCGGCGTCCTCGGCGATGCAACCGCCGCCTCCAACGGCTCTGCGGGCAGTGTGGATATCCGGCTCAGCACTCCGGCGGCTCACCGCCCAGTTCCCGCCGCACCCCCTGGGCCTCGTCGAAGGTGAGGGGCGGGCCCGGGAGCGGATGCTGGGCGGCGGCCCGGAAGCCGTCGAGGAGCAGCGCCAGTTGGCGGCGCCAGGACCCGGAGTGCACGGCCTCGACGGCGGGCAGGGAGGCCCCGAGGGCGCCGAGCGCGAACAACAGGTCCTCGGTGATGACATCGGTGCGCAGCACCCCGGCCCTGGCGGCCCGCCCCATCAGTACGTCGAGCGTGGCCCGGTTGTGGACGTGCACCGCGTCCAGGGTCGGGGCGCCCTCGACGCCAGTGGTGATCAGGTCGGCGACGCCCCGGTCCCGGGCGAGCAGGGCGCACACGCCCTCGACGTACGAGGTGAGCGCGGACCACGCGTCGTCCTGCCGCCGCGCCCGCTCGCCCGCCGCCATCACGGCCGTCAGGTCCTCGTGGAAGACGGCCTCGACCAGGTCGCCCCGGGTGGGGAAGCGCCGGTAGAGGGTGGCGTTGCCGACGCCCGCGCGCCTGGCGATCTCGTCGAGCGGGACGTTGATGCCCTGCTCGGCGAAGAGCTCCCGGGCCGCGGCCACCAGCAGTTCGCGGTTGCGCTGGGCGTCACGGCGCAGTGCGGGGGGCTTCTTGGCGGGGGTCGGGGTCATGGGCCCCGACCCTAACGCAGCCGGGTTCAGTTGGGGCTGTAGGCCCAGGAGGGCTGCCACGGGGTCCCGAAGAACCCCCCGTCAGTGCCCCCGGCGACCAGGCGCACCCCGACCGTTCCGGCCAGCCCGTGCCTCATGCGGCTGCGGGCCAGCAGGACCACGGCCGAGAGCCCGTACTTGTCGACGAGCGCGGTCCGGTAGCGCACGCTGCCCTCGGCGCCGAGGAAGCCGGCCCGCGCCCGTATTGGTGCCTCCCCCGGGCCACTGGCGACCAGCACCCCGGGGCGGGCCCGCAGCCGCGCGGCCAGCGCCGAGCCGGTCGGCACGACGAGGCCGAGCGCATGCCCGTCGGGGACGACCCAGGAGGCCTCGGTGACGGCGCTCCCGTCGGACCGGAAGCTGGTCAGCAACACCCGCTTCGCGTCGGCCAGTCGGCCCTTCCGGGCCCGCAGCCCGATCAATGCCGGCCCCCTTGCTGCCCGTGCCCGGCGGCGAGGCTGTCATGCTCCTCGGCCGTCGCCTTGGGGATCTGCCCGTACTCGCCGAAGTACGCCCGCGAGAGGCGGGCCCGTACCGATGTACCCCCGTCCGACACCGGTACGGGCTGTTCATGGGCGGTGAGTGTGTGCAGCCTGTCCTGCGGCAACGGCTCGTGGATCTCGACGTACTCCCCATGCGGCAGCTTCTTGATGATGCCGGTCTCCCGGCCGTGCAGCACCAGGTCCCGGTCGCGCCGCTGCAGGCCGAGACACCACCGCCGGGTGACCTCGAAGACGAGGACCGGCACGACGAAGAAGCCGATCCGCACGCTCCAGGTCATGGCGTTGAGCGAGAGGTGGAGGTGGGTGGCGAAGAGGTCGTTGCCGCCGCCGGCCAGCGTGACCAGGTAGAGGCTGATCCAGGCGGCGCCAAGTCCCGTACGCACCGGAGCGTTCCGGGGCCGGTCGAGCAGATGGTGTTCGCCCGCGTCCCGGGTGATCCACCCCTCCACGAACGGGTAGACCGCGATCAGCCCAAGGATGCCGGGAAAGAGCACGAACGGGATGAAGACGCCGAGTTGGAGGGTGTGCCCCCAGGCGTTGATCTCCCAGCCGGGCATGACCCGGATCAGGCCCTCGGCGAAGCCCATGTACCAGTCGGGCTGGGCGTTGGTGGACACCTGGTCCGGCCGGAACGGCCCGAAGGCCCAGATCGGATTGATGGTGGCGACGGCGGCGACGGCCGCGACGACACCGAAGACCAGGAAGAAGAAGCCTCCGGCCTTCGCCGCGTACACCGGCAGCAGCGGCATGCCGACCACGTTCTTCTCGGTGCGGCCGGGCCCGGCGAACTGGGTGTGCTTGTGGTGGAAGACCAGGATCAGATGGGCCACCAGCAGGCCCAGCATGACACCCGGGATGAGCAGCACATGCAGGCTGTAGAAGCGCGGAATGACCTCCGTGCCCGGGAACTCCCCGCCGAAGAAGAACATTTGGAGGTACGTTCCGACGACCGGTACGGACAGCATGACGCCCTCCATGAACCGGACGCCGGTGCCGGACAGCAAATCGTCCGGCAGCGAGTACCCGAAGTACCCGTCCAGCATCCCAAGGAACAGCAGCAGGAAGCCGAACAGCCAGTTGATCTCGCGGGGCTTGCGGAAGGCGCCGGTGAAGAACACCCGCATCATGTGCACGAGCATCGCCGCGATGAAGACGAGCGCGGCCCAGTGGTGGATCTGCCGGATGAGCAGCCCGCCGCGCACGTCGAAGCTGATGTGCATGGTGGAGTTGAAGGCTTCGGAGACCTTCATGCCCTTGAGGGGCACGTACGACCCGTCGTAGACGACCTCCACCATGCTCGGCTTGAAGAACAGCGTCAGCCACACGCCGGTCAGGATGATGATGACGAAGCTGTACAGGCAGATCTCGCCCAGCATGAACGACCAGTGGTCCGGAAAGACCTTCCGCATGTTCGCCCTGGCGAGCCGGTAGATCCCGAGGCGGCCGTCCGCCCAGTCGGCGACCCTCTCGCCGCGCCCCGCTGTCCTGGCGTCTGGCACCACAATCCCCTTGCTCCCGGGCGCGTTCCGCCGGGAACGCGCATGCCGAACAGCGCGAGAGGTTCACTCCCCGCCGACACCTCCATACTAACTGGGGAACTCTCCCCACTTAACTGTGATCCCACTCATCCCTCAGCAACACCCGTTACGAGTAGGGCACTGGCCGGATACCCCGGTGCTCCACGGCGCCGCCCCGACCGGACCCGCCACCTCGCCCGGCGTTTGGCGGCTGGTCATGTTCTCGTCCGGGTCAACTGCCGCGAATATGGCTTCCGTTGCATGCGGGGAGGTGGCGGGACGTTGGTGTGCATCCAGCAGCCAGGGAGGAGAACAGCAGTAGCCGTATGGCGCGTTGGAGGTCGGCGGGGGCCGATCGCGCTGGTGGTGGGCGGCGGCACCGTCACCCGTACCCGGGGTGAGCGGTTCCTGTGCTGCCAGTTGACCGGCTCGGCGGCAGGGGAAGTGCCAGTCGCCGACCAGCAGGGTCCGCCAGGCCGGTCCGGCCGCCGACCGCGCTGCTGTTCCGGCGCAAGCCGATGGTTCATCCGGTGTGGGTGAGCAACCCCTCCGACAGTGTCCACAGGCGCCGGGCGTTGTCCGGGTCCACGGCGTAGCGGGCCACGCCGTGCAGGGTGCCGGTGCGGTGGTCGACGGTCTCGGTCTCGGTCTCGTTGCAGTCGGCGAAGTAGCGTCCGCCGACGCCTTCCAGCAGGGGTGAGGTGGCGAGGAGTACGGAGGTGGCGGCGCCCTGTTCGACCGTCTTGATGAGCTCGGCCGGGACGCCGCCGCTGCCGCGCCCGCCCTCGGTGTGGCGCTGGAGGTTGGTGTAAATGGCCCCGGGCATCAGGGCGTTGGCGGTGATGTTGTCGTCGGCCCAGCGGCGGGTGGCCTCCACCGCGAACAGGACACCCGCGGTCTTGGACTGGCCATAGGCGAGCCAGGGATCGTATCGGCGGAAGGCGAAGTTGACGTCGTCCCACACGATGGGGGACAGCTGGTGTCCGCTGGAGCTGACGGCGACGATGCGGGCGGCGCCGTCGGCGGCGAGCGCGTCGTGCAGGCCGGTGGCGAGCGCGAAGTGGCCCAGGTGGTTGGTGGCGAACTGCCACTCCCAGCCCTGGTCGGTGTACCGCTCGGGGCAGGCCATGACGCCCGCGTTGTTGACCAGCACGTGCAGCGGGCCCCGCCAGGCCGTGGTGAACGCGGCGATCGACGCCGGGTCGGCGAGGTCCAAGTGTGCGACGTGCACGTCCTGATTGCCGGTCGCTGCGGCGATGTCCTTGGCTACGCGCTCGCCGGCCGCCACGTCGCGGACGGCCAGGGTGACGGCCGCCCCCGTACCGGCCAGGGCGCGGGCCGTTTCCGCGCCGAGACCGGAGGACGCGCCGGTGACGAGCACGCGGCGGCCGGTGAGGTCGATGCCCTGCGCGACCTCTTCGGCCGTGCTGGAGAATCCGTAGGGCGTGGCGATGCGGGACATGAGTGAACTCCTCGTGCCGTGCGGTGAATTGGGGCGAGGCGCGGGGTCAGGGTGTGAGCATGCCGTCCTGTTCCACCGGGGGCGTGCCGCCGTACCAGTCCAGGGCCTTGCCGAACCGGATCAGCTCGCCGTACAGGGCCGGGTCGACGTGCGCGGCGAACACGACGTCGAGCACGGCCCGAGCCGCCTCGGACGGCGACTGGGCCCGGCTGTAGTCGCTGAACCACGGCCGGGAGGTGGCGGTGTCGACCATGCCGGGGCAGACGGAGGCGATCAGGGTGGCGGTCGCGAGGTCGCGCTCGCGGCGGGCTTCGGCGACCGCGCGCACGGCCGCGACCTGGGCGACCTTCGAGGGCACGTTCAGCCAGCGCGGCCAACCCGCCTCGGCGGCAGTGTTGTTGTGGAGGGCGGTGCGCCAGGACTCGACGGCGTACTCGACCTGGTCGAGGCTCGCACCGTCGAACAGGTGGCGCACCCGGGGGTCGAGGTGACCGAGGGTGCCCAGGCTGCTGGCCACCACGAGCAGCCGGCCGCCGGGGCGCAGGACCGGGCCGAAGGAGCGCAGGACCGCGTGGGTGGCGGTGTTGGACACGTCGATGAACTCGTCGGCGCGCTCGGCCTGCGACTCGTTCGGCAGCAGGCGGGCGACGGCGTTGGAGATCACCACGTCGACGCCGCCGTACTGGTCCCGCAGCTCGTCGGCGAGTCGGCCGATCACGTCGGTGTCGGTGACGTCGAGGACCCGCCCGCGCACCTGGGCGCGCGTGCCGGGCAGCTGAGCCACCTCGCGGGCGGCATCGGTGACGCGCCGTTCGCTGCGTCCGGTGAGCAGGACCAGGTCGTTCGTTCCCATGCGGGCCGCGAGTCCTTCGACGAGGGCCCGGCCGAGTCCCTGGTTGGCGCCCGTGACGAGGGCGATGCGTGGAGCGTTCATGCCTGCAACGGTAGGAACGCGCGGCTGCATGAGTCCAGCGAGAGTTACGCACCAGTGGTATGCGTAAACGTCATGGACTTCACGGATGTGTCGCTGACCGCTCTGCGGGTGTTCCGCGCGGTGGCCGAGCAGGGGACCTTCACCGCGGCCGCCGTGTCACTGGGGTACACGCAGTCGGCGGTGTCCCGGCAGATCGCTTCGATCGAGCGGGTCGCGGGTGCGGAGTTGCTGGAGCGGCGGCGCGACGGCGTCCGGCTGACCGCGGCCGGGCGGGTCGTCATGCGCCGCGCGACGGTCGTGCTCGACCAGATCGACCAGGCCGCCCGCGAGCTGTCGGGCCTGCCCGAACAGGGCGGCACCGTGCGACTGGGCTGGGTCCCCAGCACCGGGACGACCCTGGTGCCGTACGCCCTCGCCGCACTGCGGCGCAGTGACCCCGGCCTGCACGTGGTCAGCCGCGAAGGGGGCACCCCGGCGCTGGTGCGCGCCCTGCGGGCGGGCAGCGTCGACCTCGCCCTGATGTCGTCGGCACCGCCGTTTCGCGCACCGGACACCGAGTCGCCCCCGCTGGCGCTGCAAACGCTCAGCGAGCGCGCCCTCTGCTTGGCCGTGCCCGCGGCGCACCCGCTGGCCCGCGGGGATTTCGTCGACGTGGCCGACCTGCGCGGACAGCGGTGGATCGCCGGATCGTCATCCGGCGCGGACCGGCTCATGGGGGTGTGGCCGGGCCTGGACGAGCGCCCCGAGATCGCCCACACGGCCCGGGACTGGCTGGCCAAACTGCATCTCGTGGCGGCGGGCTGCGGGCTGACCACCGTGTCCGCCGCGATGGCCCCCGCCGCGCCGCCCGGCGTGCGCATCCTGCCGGTACGGGGCGGACCGCAGGAGACGCGGCGCCTGCTCCTGGCCCGGCTCCCCCAGCCGCCGACCGAGCCCGTCATCCGCCTCGCGGCCGCCCTACGGGCCGCGGCCCTCGGCACCGACACCGTCCCGAACCCGTGACACAGCCGGGGAGCGGACCCGCATGGAGCGGGCATCCCTGTCGGCGGCGGACGCTATGGCGTCCCAGCCGCGTGGTGTGATGTTGGAGGCGGTCACTGCGGGACGCAGGGCTCGGGCGAGTGTGACGGCGTCGTCGACGGCCCGGCGTCTGTTGCAGTTCGTCCTCGGTGAACACCAGATCGCCCATGACCATGCTGGTGAGAGCGATTCAACGCATTGCGGCGTGGCGCCGCGGGAGCAGAATCCACGACGCGGGACCGTTCCCCCCTCCGTCTTCCCCGGTGGCCACCACGTTCCCCGGTCGCGGACAGCGGCTCCAGCCTGCGCTGACAGCAGGCAATGAGGTGCCGGAGGTGAGGTGCGAAGGTCCGCCCCGCCGTACTGAACAAAGCCCTAGGCCATCACGCACGTCGGCGAAACACGATCCACCCGAATGGCGGAGCTGGAGATGAACCGCCGCACCATTCGGAGCAACGTGAAGAAATGCGCCATCACCTGCACATCCACCGTGGCCGGCCCAATGCCCTCGAAATAGCAGCCCTCACCGTCGTCCTGAGTGCGCTTGGTAACGCGATATCCGCAGGGGGAGGCGAACCCGCACGCAGGACGTCCAGAGCGCACTGGGACCGCTCCTGGACCGACCACGTGCCGGCGACCTCCTGGCAGAAACGCCACTGACCCCTCCCCCACCACGACCGGCACCAACACGGCCTCCGGCGTGGCTCCTCGGCCTCGGGCTCCGGTACGGCCAACACCCGCCCCGCCTCCCGGCCCAGCCCGGGGTGCCCTGAGCCGCGGCAAAATCCACCCCGGTGTGGTAGTCGATGGACCACATGCCCCCGGCCTCGTGGTACGGGGTGATGACCCGGTCCTCGTCCAGCGGGGCGGTGGGCGGCCGATGCCAGGCCGGTGAGAGTCCCAAGGGTGCCGATGTGAAGTCGATGCCCGTGTCGCAGAACGGTCTGTCCTGCGAATTGCTGGAGGATCTGGCCGCGCTCGCGGCGGCGAAGGCCCAGGTGCGGCGCTCAGCCGGATGTCGTCTCGGAGCGTCCGAACGGGCTCAGGCGGTCGGTCAGGAAGGCGAGGATCTCGTCCCTGGCCTTCAGTGTGGGATGCCCGTCCTCGTCGACGAGGTGTGCGGTGACGACGCTGTGGGGAGTCCCGACCACGTCACGGAAGAACGGGGGCGGGCTGCTGCTGGCCGAACTGCCCGCAAGGACGCGGCCGTCGAAGGCGTCGCCAAGGAGTGCCCGGTAGGCGGCGAAGCGCTGGCCGGTGCACCAGCGGTCGTCGGCGAAACGGTAGGCGAGAACCTTCAGTCCATCGCGCGCGATGCGGTCTCGGACCGCGCGCGCGTCCTCGTCGCTGATCTCAAGTCCGGCGGGGTCGTCCAGCGGCAGTGACGGATGGTTGACCACGGGCGCGATGACGGCCGGTTCGAGCGCCATGGTGAGGGCGAAGTTGCCGGTGAAGCACAGACCGATCGCGCCGACTCCCGGACCGCCGCACTCGGCGTGGGCCTGGCGCGCGAGCCCGCGCAGCCAAGTGGTGACGGGGCTGGTGCCGCCCCCGGCGAACGCGCGGAACTCGGCACTGACGCACGCGCGACGGACAACCTCCTTACCACCCTCGACGGTGGGATAGGCGCCGTCGATCCCGAAGAGTGAGGGGACGTAAACGGTGAAGCCCGCCTCCCGCACCCATCGCGCCAGCCGAAGGACGTCAGGGCTGATGCCGGGCATCTCCGGCATCAGCACGACACCCGGCCCGGAACCCGCGGCGTACACCGTCTTCACCACCCCCTCGACGTCAACAACTCGGCGAGAGAAGTCGGTGATCGCGTCGTCAAGACGTCCGTCGGCAGCGTTCATGGTGACAGCGTGGACCGATGTCCTGTACAAGGTGAGAGGCCAGATCGCCATGTATGAGGGTGATCTCGCCATGGGTCGGGCCGGCGGTGCGGAGGGGAGGCGAGCGTGAGCGTGAGCGCGCTGCGGGTTGGTGTCCTGGCCTATCCGGGTTGCTTCGCTTCCGAGGTGTTCGGCGTACCCGATCTCCTGACGATGGCCACGCACGTTGCCGGACCGGACCACCCCGGATACCAGGTGTCGATCATTTCGCCCCGCCATCGCGTCGCCGCATCGGGTGGTGCGGCGTTGGCCGTCACTCCGCTGCGCGAGGTCGACGTCCTCGTCGTGCCAGGGTTCGAGCTGGTGCCGGGCCTCGACCTGGACGCGAAGCTCGCGCCCCTCGCCCCCGAGATCGCGGCGATCCGCTCACACGCCGCTGCGGGCCATGCCGTCGTCTCGATCTGCGTCGGTGCGTTCCTGCTCGCCGAGGCCGGACTCCTCAACCGACGCCGGGCTACGACGTCTTGGCTCCTCGCGGACGAATTGGCGCGACGCTGTCCGGACGCCGAAGTCCGACCCGAACGTCTGGTCGTCACCGACAAGGGGGTGACGACGACGGCGGCCTTCAGCGCCATGTACGACTTCGCGCTGAAACTGATCCGCCGGCACAGCGGTGCCGACGTGGCACGGACAACCGCGCGCGTGGCGCTCGTCGACGATGCGCGATCGTCCCAGACTCCGTACGTCGACGCCCGGCTTCTTCCGCAGCCCGGAAATGAGTTCTCCCACCGAGTCATGCGACGGCTCGACCAGAATCTTGCCGCCCGGTACGACCTCGTCGCGCTGTCGGAATCCTTCAATGTCAGCACCCGGACGCTGCTGCGACGCTTCGCGGACGAAGCCGGTCAGAGTCCGCTCGAATATCTGCAGTCGTCGCGCGTCCGTCGCGCCCGCCACCTCCTTGAGACCTCGGACCAAACCATCGCCCGCATCTCCACCGCGGTCGGGTACAGCGACCCCGGCACCTTCGCCGCTCTCTTCGCCAAGCACACCGGACGACGCCCAAGGGACTACCGCGCAACCTTCCGACGAGGTACCCGGTGACGGCCCTCCCCGGTGGTCCGGCTTAACGGGCCGGCGCCCCAGGGCGCGCGCGGAGCATCCGCTCGAAGGTGCCGTCCTTGGCCCAGCGCTGGAAGCGGGTGTGGAGCGTGGCCCACGACCCGTACCGCTCGGGCACATCCCGCCAGGCCACGCCGATGCTGAACTTCCACACGACTCCGTTCAGGACCCTTCGGTCATCCGACCGCTTCCGCCCCCCTGTCGACCGAGGTGATTGCGGGGGGCCAGGAAGGATCGGAATTCCGTCCAAGGCTGATGCGGGACGCAGGGGCGGCGTGCTCAGGTCAGCTTGGGCAGCAACAGCTCGACGTCCTCTGCGGACAGCTTGATCCCGAAGACATCGGCCAGCACCTCGGGCACCTCGCTCGGCTCCAGCTCCCGCGCCTCCGGCGGGCCCGGCACCCCCGGCCTCACCGTGGTCAGCAGACGGTTGTCCAGGAGGTGGAGCCGGTCGGGGTGCACGCGCTGCACGAAGACGCGGTCGCTGAAGGGCGAATGCGGGCTGGAGGCGCCGAAATGGTTCGTCACCCGGAAGTCGGCGGGATACTGCGGGTTGAGCGTGAAGGTGTGCCGGACCATCCATCCGTCGCCGGAGTTGTCGACCTGGCCCTCGCCCGCGGGCTGGTAGAGCGCCCACCCGTCAGCACCCGGCGTGATCTCCTCGCGCCGTAGCCGATACGCCCACACCCCGTCCGTCACGTCCGTCGCGTCGGTCAACTCGATGGGCTCCAGCGGGCTCGCGCCGAAGCCGATGTCACTCAGCCAGCGCTTCCCTTCCAGCTCGACGATCACCATGGCGTGTGTCGCGGGCCTGATTCCCGTCGACCCCATCTGGACCCGGCCCTGGACCGCGAAGAACGTGAAGCCGAGGCGTTCCAGGGCCGCCGAGTAGAGGGTGACGTGCTCGTAGCAGGTGCCACCGCGCAAGTCGCCGATCAACTTGGCCTGAAGTGATGCGAGGTCGAGCGGACGGCTCTTGCGGAGTACCGCCTCCAGGTTCTCCCAGCGCACGGACAGCACATGCGCCCGATGCAACGTACGCAGCGTCGCCAGGGACGGGGAGCGGTCCCCCTGGTAGCCGAGGTGAGCCAGATAGGCATCGAGGTCGAGGTCGTCGCCGTTCCACATGCGGGGGTCTCCTTGTGTCATCACATCAATTGCCGGATGGCGTACGCCATTCGCAGCGATCTCCCCCGCCGTGCTATTCCGTCCCGGACCTCAGCCTTTGGTCCCCGGTCCCCGGCCCTGGATACGACTGGTCGATCTCCGCGACCATAGCCTTCGACGCACGGACCCCGTCGTGACCGACTACACCTCGTTGAAGCCACGCGACGCGTCGTAGATGTCAGCCTCGACGACGACTGCGAAGAAGCTCGTCCTCGTCACGACGTAGTGGACCATTACGTGGTCTTCCCAGGCCGCACGCGTCACAGCGTCGTTCGTGTAGGCAAGGTGACTGCCGGCGCCTTCGGGCTCAGCGGCGATTCTGCCGACGAGACGCAGGAACTTCTCCCGATCTGCGGCCGGCATGTAGTCACGGAGCCGCACACCCGACGGGAGACCGTCACCTCCCAACAGCGCCTGTGCAAAGCCGAGTTCGAGCAAGCCGGTCACTTTGGAGGAGTTCGACTTCTCCACCTCCCCAAAGCTGCCCGCCGCCCAGATCGGCGACCTGGCCGCCCTGCGCTGGCCCCACGCCGGCGCGTCCGTCGTCCTGTTCAGACCCGTCGGCGTCGGAGACACATGTCGCCCAGGCCATGGGGCACTTGGCCCTCCGACAGGGCACCCACGCCCGCACGCCCGCTTCGCCAAGACCAGCCGTATCCTCGCCGAACGCGCCAGCAGCCACGCGGACCGCACCCGAGAGAAGCACATCCGCGAACTCGTCCGCCCCGACGTCCTCGTCCTCGTCCTCGTCCTCGACGACTTCGCCATGCCCACCAGCTCTCCACCGCCCAGGCTGACGACCTCTACGAGTCGGTCAGCGAACGGCAGGACCGGTCCCTGATCACCACCGGCAACAGGCCCCCAGCGACTGGTATCCGCTTTACCCCAACCCCCGTGGTCGCCGCATCCCTCCGGCATCGGCCGATCAACACCAGCCACCAGGTCGTCATGAACGACCCAACTACGGGCCGAACCAGCGCCCCGAGAACCACACCGGCAAGCCCGCAAGCCCAAGGGGACCTGACCAGCTCGTTAAGCTGGAGCCACTACTTGATCAACTTGGGAGGCAGCAGATGGCCGCAGACATAGGGCCCGTCGAGGTGGTTCCGCTCATCGCACTGGCCTTCGCGCTCTACATGCTGCCGTCCTACATCGCCTTCCGCCGACACGTGCACAACCGCTCGGCGGTGCTGTTCATCAACATCGTCCTGGGGGCAACGCTTGCCGGGTGGGCAGTGGCAATGTTCCTCGCAACCCGACGGGTCCGTTCTGCCTGACCCTGCGAGACGGATCCAGCCGGACCTCCCTCCGGAGACCACCTGATCCCGAGGCTGTCGAAGAGAACAGCCCAGCGGGCAGTCGGCATCCTCATCCCGATCCTCATGGACCGTCATCTACCAGCAGACACTGACATCGCCGTACCACAGGCGTCGTGAAACAGCCAAGACGCCCTATCCAGCGCCTCGTCGGCCTGAGAGCCATGCCACGCAGAGCGATCCCGGCAACCGTCTGGAGCCGCCGTGCAGCGCGTGGCATGCCCCGCGCGGGATGGCGGTGTTCTGCTCCTGGTGGCTGCGGTGATCGGTGCCATTGAGAGCGAAGCAGCGCAAGGCGGCGACCTCGGACTCGATCCAGTCCAGCCACGAGCCGTATGTCGGCAGGAAGACCAGGCCGACGTCTTCAGGCCTGGGCCGGTTCCAAGTTCACGGTGTTGCGACTCCAGCCATAAGCGTCTCTACTCGCGGCTGTCGCCGCTCGACCCCCTTGGTGGTGTCCGACGGGTCAGTCACTGGGCCCGCCGGGCACCCCCTGGAGGTAGGGCCGCTGGCGTCAGCGGCTACTTCGGGCCGTAGTCGCTGCATGCGTAGCCGCTGGTGCCGACACCCTCATAAGTGTGCGCCTCCAGAATCACATATTTCAGGCCCTTGGGCTGCTGCAGGGTGGTGTCCCAGTACGACTGGACGTACTTGCCCACGTCGCCGACATACCAGGGATAGATGGTTCGCGAGCCGTCTTGGTTGGCTGTGATCAGGCGGGCCTTGGGGGGATTCCCAGCGCCTAGGTCAACGACGGAAATCTTGACGTCGTACCGAGCGGTGGGTGCCCCGCTGCCGACGAGGGACACATGGGCGTGGAGGGTCTTCTCCTTGTCTCCGCAGTCCAGTTGGAGAGCCTTCTGTGCGGCCTGTGCGGCTTGGGCTTGGGGCCCGGTAATCAAAACTCCTCCCAAAGCCAGGGATACTGTTGCCGCTAGAGTCACTGAGCGCTTGAACTGGCGTGCCATCAGGTACTGCCCCCGTGGTTGCTGAACGGCCGAGTCCACCCCGGCCGTGAGTCATCGAGGCGACTCATCCATGCCTCGTCAACGGACATCTACGAGGATTGCCGGGATGCAGCAGGAAGTCGTTAGCCGTGAGTCCACAGTTCTTGGCGATGGGTCCACTCGGTCGGCTCGTGGCTGCGGAGGGCTTGGTGTCGGTAGCCCTTGGGTGGCATGCCGTAGGCGGTGCGGAAGGCACGCGTGAAGTCGGCGGCGCGGGTGAAACCCCAGCGGGCGGCGATGCAGTGGATGGCGGTGGAGCACATCGCTGGGTCGGCGAGGTCGCGGCGGGCACGTTCAAGGCGCTGGTGGCGGATCCAGGCCGCGATGGTCTCGTGCTCGGTCTGGAAAAGGCGGTGCAGATAGCTGGCGGAGATGTTGTGGGCGGCGGCAATTGCACGCGGGGTCAACCGCGGGTCGTGCAGGTTCTGTTGGACGTAGGCCCGAATGCGCAGCACCAGAGTCCGGCTACGGGATTCCGGCGGCAGGGAACGGTCGGCGTCCAGAGCGTGAGCGAACAGCGCGGACAGCAGGTCGACCACGACCGTTCCCAGGCGAGGGCCGTCGGACGGCTGATAGGGGCTGGTGTCCGCGGTCATCTGAGTGAGGAACTGTACGAGCAGGGCGCCAATCCCTTCCCGTCCCGGCATTCGGTGGGCGAACAGTCGGTCCATCCTGTTCCGGGGCAGGTGCAGTAGCGCCCTGGGGACTTCGATCCCCATCCCCGAGAACAGGTCGGTTCCGTTGGAAGAGTTGACTTCGAATGCCCGTGAGCTGTCGAAGACCTGTATCTCGTAGGGCCCGTACACGGCCTTCTGGTCGGCCCAGGTGATTCGGTTGGTCCCATGCAGCGGAATCCCGATGTGGTATTGCTCGGGATCGGACTGGCGGATGAGCTTCGGGGTGCGGCGAAATCGAAGCGCCTGGTGGGTGGTGGGCCAGACATGAACCGCGCCGAGCTCCAGTACTCGCTGATGCGCCTGGTAATCCGCCGCGTATTCGCTGTGAAGGTCCAGCGGCGCATGGGTTCGCCCGATGCGCTCGCACCAGAAGTCGAACCGGTCCGCAGCGGGTAGGTCTTCCGTTCGGAACTCCGCCTCGGTCAGCATCCCGTCTCCTCCGCCTCCTGGCCTCGAACTGCCTCGCCGCCCTGGATCAGGCGCCGATGGGCAGGCTTCGATTCTCGTGCACCTCAAAACCCACCCCCGTCTGCACCTGCCGTCACGGCGGCGCGCGGAATCGTCGTGCCTCCGGGTGGCCTGCCGCTGGGGGCCCGGCACCTGCCCACGGCCCCGCCGCCGCACCTCGGACACGACCGGCGCGGAGTGGCAGGTCACCGCGGCGGCCATGCCCCGGCCGATTCTCGGGGATGTTCGTTGTCGGCCCCCTTTGTCCAACCGGAGTGCGGGGCTTCGTCAGATCCAGTCCTTGCGCTTGAAGGCGGCGTACAGGACGACGGACAGGATGATGATGGCAGCGGTCGAGGTGACGAAGCCCGCCTGGGTGCTGAAACCGGGATAAGGGACGTTTTGGCCGTAGAAGCCGGTGATGGCGGTTGGCACAGCGATGATGGAGGCCCAGCTGGTGACCTTCTTCATGATGAGGTTCATGCGGTTGCCCTGCACCGTCAGGTTGGTCTCCATGATCGAACCGATCATGTCGCGCAAGGACTCGGTCCATTCGCCGGCCCGCAGAACGTGGTCGTAGACGTCCTGGTAGTAGGGCACCAGCGGCTCGGACACGATGTGCAGGTCCCGGCGCAGAAGACTGTTGACGACTTCACGCATGGGCAGGACGACGCGCCGGAGTCTGGAGAGGCTTTTGCGCAGCTCGTACGAGCTTCGCTGGACGGTGTCGATCTGCTGGCGGCCCTCCTCGAAGAGGAGGTCTTCGACGGTTTCGATGCGGTCGTCGAGGTCCTGAACGGCGGCGAAGTGCCCGTCGACGATGTGGTCGAGCAGCCCGTGCAGGAGGTACCCGACACCGTACTTGGCCAGATCCGAGTTGTTGTCCCAGCGTTCGACGACCTCCTCGATGTCGAAGCGGTCGTCGGGACGGATGGTGATGAGCGCGGTCTGGGTGATGAAAACTGACAGTTCGCTGGCGGTCAGCCGACCGCTGGCAGGGTCTGTGCCGACCGCGTAGGCGCTGAGGAAGGCATGGGTCCGGTAGCGGTCGAGTTTGGGACGCTGGTGCTCATTGCGGGCGTCTTCAACCGCCAGTTCGTGCAGTCCGAACTCTTCACTGATCATGGCGAAGTCGGCCGGGCCAGGTGCGCAGAGGTCGAGCCAGACCGCCACATCCGGTTCTGTTACATATTCGGATATATCCTCTACGGGGAAGTCTTCCAACGCCAGGGTGCCGTTGCGGTAAAGCCGTGTTCGAGTCGCCATGGCGCCCCACCCTAAGCGCCGGTGCATCGAGGCCGGAGGGCGGGAGGCGCAGGCGGCCCGGGGCCGGCCGGCAAGCCATCATTTGTCGGCAAGACGCCCTGCCAGTGCCAGTCGAGCGCTGCCGCCCGGCCTCCGGCGGGCAGGCTTGCCGGAGGCCGCAGTGAAGCCGTTTCCTCTTGAAAGTTGCCGCTCAACGGGGATGGTGTGGCTGGACGGGTTGCGACACTGCGCCGCTGGCGCACCCCACACCACATCACCGGCCTCTGCCCCCGTCCCGTACGACACCGAGGTCGGCACCACGAAGACGTTCCCGCTCGTCCGCCGGGTCTACGCCAGCGTGAGGCCCTGCGGACGAAACAACTGAAGGACCGTCGCAAGAGACAGGTGGACAAGGAAGGAATGGTGCGGGAAGCCCGGCGAGGAAGCCTGGGAGAGCAATCTCGCCCTGCTCCACTCCTACCGGCACGCCCACGGCCACCTCGGCCCCGAGCAGGACGCCGTACGGGGCGGAGACGGCGAACAGACGGTGATCGGCCAACTGATGGCCAACCTGCGGCGCACCGGCGGCCTCGGCAAGGACAACGACACCACCACAACCCGCGCCGCCCAGCTCGCCTGAGCACCCTCGGCGTCCAGCCCGCGCCTCAGCAGGCCGCCAAGCGGGCCCGCCCGACCGCCTCACCCAGTTCCCCAGGGCCAGTTGCCCGGCGCGGGAGGCGACGCGGCGTACCAGGGACGCGGCATCCATATCTCCGCTGGCGCTGGCGTGGATGGAGGCGAAGAGGGTGTTGTCCGCCTGCCGTACGACGCCGAGGGCGGAGCGGTACACGCCGGGGATCGCCTCCACACAGTCCGGCCGGAAGGAGGTGATCATGGCGGGATTCACGCCCCGGGCCGGGTTGCCAGTCCACCGTCGGGCCGGGACCGCCTCGTGACAACCGAGGGCGAACGACGGGGCAGAACTCGGCGCTGACGAGTCCTCCAGCTCCTCCGCGCCAGTCAGGCCATGGTTGGCTTCTTCTCCGATCCGCCCTCCGCGCGGTCACGGTGTCCCCGTTCGTACCCGTCGGTGTCACTGCTGGGCACGCGACACCTCGCTGATTCGACGTGTCGCCTCGTCGTGGCCGAACAGTCCCGGCAGACCCCCGGTGTGCAGCAGGACGGTGCGCTCCCCGGGCCGGATGGTGCCGTCCCTCACCGCGGCCGCGAGCCCTGCGGCGGCGCGGCCCGTGTACACCGGGTCCAGGATCACGCCCTGCGTGGTGGCGACGGTGGTGATGGCGTCGAGGACCGGTTCGTGCAGCACTCCGTATCCCCGGCCCACCTGGTCGTCCCGGACCCGCAGATGATCTGCTGTCAGGTGCCGGCCGGTGAGCTCCGAGGCGAAGGCGGCGGCGACATGGGCGGGATCGGGGAGCGCGCCGACATCGATGCCCAGGACCCGTTCGGGGCCCAGGGCGGCGACCAGTCCTGCCATCGTGGCGCCGGAGCCCAGGGCGGTGACGACATGCTGGATGCCGGGCTGCTGGGCAAGGATCTCTTCGCCCGCCTCCTGGTAGCCGCGGGCGCCCAGCGCGTTGGAGCCGCCGAAGGGCACCAGGTACGGCACAACGCCCGTGCCGCGCAGGTCGGCGCAGGTCTGCTCGGCTCGGTCGCTCAGCGCGGCGGGCCCCGAGACGTCGCCCGCCCAGACGATCCGGGCGCCGAAGACGGCGTCCAGGAGCAGGTTTCCGCTGAGGTGGTCCGGTCGGCCCGAGCCCGGCATCACCAGCACCACGGCCAGTCCCGCTCGGGCGCCCGCGGCTGCGGTGAGGCGGGCATGGTTGCTCTGCGGGCCGCCCGTGGTGACCAGGGTGTCGGCGCCGTGCCGTAGTGCGTCGGCGATCAGCCACTCCAGTTTGCGTACCTTGTTGCCGCCTCCGCCGAGCCCGGTCAGGTCATCGCGTTTGATCCACAGGTCGTAGGGGTGCAGGCCGATCGCCGCGGCCAGCCGCGGGGCCGACTCCATCGGCGTGGGCCACGCCGACAACGTCATCTTCTCCATCACAGCAGGCTCCCTCGCCGACGTCACGACGCACCGGTCCAGGCCGTCCAGTGCGCCCAACCCAGCTTTCCACACATCTCGGAAGGCCAGCGGGGACGGGAGAGTGACCGCCGCAAAGACCTGATCCTGAGAAGACTCCGACGCCGCCGACGCGCTGGGACTACCGCGGGGGCGGACTCGGTGGCGACCACACTACTGGTGTCCGGTGCCGGTGAGGGCGTGGATCGGTGGTCAGGGCCGTAGCGGCCCGGCCCCCAGCTCAACTCGCTGTCCTTCCACGCCCATACGGACCAGCCCCGAACCCTTCGTGCTTGGTTGCGAGTCAGGTCGCGCCTCGGCGGGCTTGTCCAGCACCGCTTGGGGACCCGATGAGTGCTGCAGCACACGGGGTGCCGGACAGGGCGTTGCGCGTGCGTCGGTGGAAGGCGAGCAGGCCGAGGATCGCCGCCCCGGCGAACCAGGTGAGCTGGAGGGCGAGGCAGGAGAGCAGAGGTGTGCCGGTGAACCCGGCGGCGGTGGCGGCCTGGACGGCACCGTAGGAGGGGAGGTAGGCGATGGCCCAACTGTTGGCGCCGGCGCTGACGATGGGGTTCTGCAGGGCGATGTCGAGGACGCTGGTCATGACCAGCGCGAACATTCCCTCGACCTCGCGCCGCAGCAAGGCTCCGAAGACGACGCCGAGGGCGCCGTAGGTCTTCGCCGCGCAGAACAGTGCGGCGGCCAGCAACAGGGGCTGCTGCGGCGTCCAGAACAAGTAGGCGATGGCGGTGGCATAGGCAGCGATCGCCACCGAGGCGACGGCGAGTGCGGCGGTCTTGGCCAGTACGAGGTGGATGCGCGGGTAACCGGCCAGTGCGAGGCGGCGGTCGAAGCGGCCGCTGGCGAAGGTCGCGGCGAACATCATGAAGCCGGTGATCAGTGTGACGGCGTTGATGGCGCCGGTGACCTGGGTGAGCTGGTTGCCGGCGGGGGTCAGGACGCTGCCGGTGGCCCGCAGCCGGAAGTGGACCTGTGCGCTCGGGATGACGAAGTGGGCCACTGCGCTCCAGGTGGGCACGTAGGCGGCCACCAGGAACATCGCGAACCGGTTGTTGGCGTGGACAACGAGCTCATACCGGCTGGCGGTGCCGAAGAGGATCAGGTGCCGTTTCACACCGACGCCTTCCGGTGCGCGCGCAGCACGCCTTCGTCCAGATGCCAGAGTTCGTCGAGGCGGTCCGTGTCGTGCGCGAGGTGGGAGACGACGAGCACGGAACGCCCGGCATCGCGCAGGTGGTTGGCGAGGTCCCAGAAGCACAGGTAGGTGTCCCAGTCGAAGCCCTGGTAGGGCTCGTCCAGCAGCAACGTCTGCGGGTCGTGCATCAGGGCCAGGGTCAGATTGAGCTTCTGCTGGGTGCCTCCACTGAGCACCTCGGCGCGTTCGTCGAGGTAGTCAGCGAAGTGCAGGCGCTCCATGATCTCCCTGGCGCGGTGTAAGTCGGGCAGTCCGTAGGCGGTCCGGAACAGTTCGAGATGATGGCGGACCGTCAAGGAACCGTTGAGAACGACGCTTTGCGGGCAATAGCCGAACCCGCCGTGGTGGTGGACGGTGCCGTGGTCGGGCCGCAGTTCACCGGCGAGGATCTTCAGCAGGGTCGACTTACCGGCGCCGTTCTCGCCGACGACTCCGGCAAGAACGCCGCCGTGCAGATGCATGTCGACCCCGCTCAGGACCGTGCGGCGGCCGTAGCGGTGGTGCAGGTTCCTGGCCTCCATGAGACCTCCCCTTCGAGTTGATGGCAGTTTCGCGATCGTGCATGGCAGCGGACCGCAATCTCCTGATCAACGCACCGCGCCGCGGGACGTCACGCCACACCGCCCTGCGGCCCGGGTCGGCACGGTTTACTGACGACGGGCCGTCGACCCGTGATCGAGAGACGGCGGACTCGTTGCCGTACGTGCGGGCCTCAACGCCCGACCAAGAGGGAAGCCGACGACCAGCCGGGAGCAAGCAGCGCGGCCACTCGCCTGGACACTGTCAGAAGCTGTCCTACGTGTTAGGGGCGGGCCTGAGCCGGTCGTTCGTAGAATCGGTGAGACCCAGGGGCTTCGGCTATGGCTCAGAAGCTGTTGCTGTCCTCAAGGCCGTGACACTTGGCCGCCCGGAGCCCCGCGACGACTCGACCGCCGATGGTAGACCGAAGTCTGGCGGCGCTGATGGCTGGCCGAAGTCTGGCGGCTGGGGCCCTGTTGATGTCCTTGCGGTGCTCCCCTGGTCGGAGCGGAGCGGTTCCGGCGGTCGGAGGGGTGACCGCGATGTCGATGGTTCAGGTTCGGGGGTCGAGTGATCCCGCCGCTGACGGTGCGGATGGCGAGGGCGAGTAATCCCCGGGGGGCACGGCCGCGATGTGGGTGCGGGACTGGCTGGCTGAGGAAGACCGGGCGGACCGTCTCCTGACGGTGATGGTCGACCGGCCAGCCCGGACAGCATCCATCACGCCGATCAACGATGGGGCATCACCCTCTGGGACCGGTCCGCGACGATCCGCGAGCCCCAGAGCGGCCCGGATTCGCCAAGGAGGACTTTCACATCTACTGGGACCACCGCACACTGACCTGCCCGCGCGGCGTTACCAGCCCGCTACGGAAGCCCACGCTCGGCGAGGACACCCCCGCCTGTCGGTCCTGCTCCCCCGTAAAGCATGCCGAGAGCGCGACGACCGGCTCAAGTGCACCGGCAATGTCGAGGGCAAAGGGCGGCACATCTGTCTACTGCCACGGCCTCAGCAAGAGATCCAGACTCTGGTCCGCGCAGAGCAGAAGACCGATCCATGCCGCAAACGCTATGCGCTCAGAGCAGGTTGCGAGGCCACCATCTCCGAGACCGATACGGCCCGCCGCCTCGCCCTGACTTCTCGGTCGGGGCGAGGCGGCGGGGACAAGCGCTCAGAACATCAGCCGGTCATGGTGCCAACCGACTGGTCGACAGACCCGTGGTCGTTGTCCATCGGTGCCAGCTGGCTCTGGGCTGCGGTGCGTACGTCGGGCGAGGCGGCCGCCGCTGTGGCGGTGGCTGCCGAACCCAGCAGGGCGAGTGCGGCCAGGCCGAGAGCCGTGACAGTGAGTCGAATGTGCATTTGTGCCTCCAATGAGAGTGCGGTTGATCTCTTAAGCACGATCTCCGGGCATACGGTCCGCCGCAATAAGTACAGATCCATTCGGGTGGCGGGGCACGGTTTCGGCCCGCAGCTCCTTAGGGTCGGAGATGTGGTGTGGTAGCGCGGGCCCGGTCAGACAGCGAGCAGTTTCGCGATCGAGGTGGTCGAGGTGATCGAGGTGATCGAGCGGACCGGTCGGGCAGCAGGCCCCAGGCGGCGCGGATGACGTCTTCGGTGGCGACGCGGGAGGCTCCAGTGCCTCCCAGGCGGTAACCGACCAGTAGGTCACGACATGGCGTGTCGGAGGCGTTGTACGCCGAGGACCGATCACTGAGGCAACACGCTTCCCCACTGCCAGTTTTGAACTCACGGGCCTGCCAGGGTGGTTGCCGCAAAGTGGTCTGCGCGGTCCGCAGGCGCATGCAGGTGCTATGCGCATGCAGGGGCCTACACAGCGCCCGCCGATGTGATCGTTCCGTGGCCGGACGGCGACATCACCATCGGTGTCAGTTCCGTGATCCGGATTGATCGTCAAGATCTGGGCGGCGGCACGGGCCAGGGATCGCCATCGGGTGAGCTGTGCGCCGGTCGTCCAGCTATCACGTAGTCGTGATACTCGTCCTGAAGCACAGCGGTGTTGACCCACCGTCCGCGTACTGCTCCAGTGACGTCTTCGGGACGGCTGTGAGGGCGGCGAGGGTGTCGTCCCACTGCAGGGCCCTCTTCTCGTGCAGATGATGCCCGGGATGCAAACGGAATCGGGACCGGAATACCGCGCCTTCCCCCCTCCCGTCGCGTCACTCGCCATCGTGCCCGTCCTGCCAAAGCCCTGGGCAAACGAAAGTCACCTTCCGCAAGGAATTCATCACCAGCTCTGCCGCAACCCTCGACCGCTCCCGCGTCGACGCACGACCCACGGCTTGCGGCCAACAGGCGCTATTTCGGGTGGATTTCACTGGTGGACATTACGTCGCGGGTGGACTGGGCGTTCAACCACGCGTCCGTGATCCATCTGTGGAGGCCACCGTGAAAGCCATGAAAATGGGGACCGGGATCGTGTTGGCGCTGGCGGCGGCCGTTATCACCGCAACCGCGACCGCAGCGCCTCGACGCGCTCTTTCCACGGGCTCCGTCTCGCTCACCAACGCCGACAACGGCCGCACCGTGGTCGTACGGGCCGGTGACGAGATCAGGGTCCGACTGACCGGCGGCCGCGGGCAGGGCGTCACCTGGGTGTGGAGCGAGCCGGTGACCAGCGCGCCCGCCACCCTGCGCCGTACCCGGGGCGCCACGTCACCGAACGGCGATGCCACCGCGGTGTTCCTCGCCGTGAAGAACGGCGAGAGTGACATCACCTCCGCCCGGCGATGCGTCCCGAACCCCGGGTCCCTGTGTTCCCAAGCCGTCCTGCAGTGGAAGGTCACCGTCGACGTGCGGTGATACGGAGCACGGTCCGGGAGCCCGGACACTGGGGGCGGTCTTCGACGGTTGGAGCGGATGCCCTCGGGGGCCGCCTCTGCCCGCAGCAGGACAAGCCGAACACGGCCACCTCCTGGCGCCGCTGGACGCCACCTACCAAGGCGCAGCGGTGAGCATCTGGCTGAAGAAGAACGTACAGGCCGCAGCCAGGACGGCGCAGGAGCACGAGCAGCGCCGGGCTGGAGGGCCACCGATAGAGCGGGTCCTCGGCCTGCTGCCACTCGCCACCTGCTGTCACTCGCCATTCGTGGTGAATACCCAGAAGAAGACCCAGATCTTGTTGTCCATGCCGCCACCGTGTCCCAAGTCCCGGGCCAGCGTGACCTGTTCAGGAGTCGGACCACTGAGGGCAACCGCGCCGGTGGCATCGCCTCCAGGGGGTACAGAGGAGAGCGTGGTCCTTGCCCAGCAGCTGGACTTCCTTTGCCCGCGCCGCGGGGCACACGTCGCCCAAGCCCGCCAGGATCTTGCCCAGAGCCACACGGGCTCCTTGCCTGGAAGCCACCAGCCCCGCACTCGCTGAACAGACCGCCTCAACCCCAGCAGGTGCACACCGTCAGGCCCCTGCGGACATCCGCCCGCGAGGGCCTGACGCGCATCCGGATGCCTCTCCCGAGAACGCCGGGCCCTCCCCCGCACCGTCGCGGCCGGCCACCAACCCGACGCCCCCAACCAGCCCAGCCCGCGCAGCACCACCTCCGCCGACACGCCCCGCCCAGCCACCCCCGCCACCCCTCGGCGTTGAGGACTCTGCCACTCATACGTTCGAGCTCGGCGCAGTGGCCGGAACACTCCAACCCGCCTACTGTCTGGAGTGGAGCGGTTCCGCTCCGCGTGCAAGGGTCTGGCCCTGAACGGGAGAGGTGTCCTCATGCGCGCTTTCCGGGTGGCTCCCGCGCTCGCCGTAGCACTGAGCCTTATACCGGTTGCTGCTGCGACCGCAGCCGTACCACTTCACCAACCCCAGGCTCCCCGGGCAGCCGCACCAGTGACGCCAGGGGTGTCCGGGCCCTCGGATGCACCGGCCGCACCCTCGCCCCCGACGCCGTCCTCGCTGCCTGAGGCCGGGGCAGTGACGGCCTTGCTGAGCAGCGGGCTGTCGACCGTGACCAACCTGCTGTCGAGTGTCGGCCTCCCGGTCACACTGCCGTCGCTGCCTCCGGTCTGAACGACGAGCACCCGCGACCTGCTGTTGGCCATCGCCCATCTATGCCTGCCGTACCTTGCGAAGGCACCGACCACAGCACGCGCATGGTGGGCGTCTCATCGACGGCCTGCGCAGCAACACCCCACAGCGGCAGTTATGACCACGGCCAACTGCACCTCCGTCACCACGCGCACCTCGCACCCCGCAGGATGAGGCAGCCGCCGGTACACCAGGCGGCCGCACAGAACACATCACGGTCGAGGGCGAAGCCGCGTCCGTGACCATGAACGTGTCCGTGACCGTGACCGTGACCGGGAAGCTGGGCATACGGATCTCCTGCACCAAAACCCGCCGCGACAGGCTCAACCCCGAACAGCGCACTGCATTCACGGAGTTGGGCATTGAGTGGGCCTGCACCCGGCAGCGGAAGTCGGACTCGACCGGAACCCACCGGCCCGCTCGATGTGGAGTTCCGCAACGGCGTCATCCGAGGACGTCGTAGGTCAGGTGTGTCGCGGTCGATGTCGACGTCACGCTCCGCTGCACCAGCGTGCGCGGCGCTCCGCCGGTGAACAGTGGCGTCCCGGTTCCGGAGTGTCCGGTTCATGTCACCGAACGGCCACGGCGACTGTGACACCGACGGGAGCAACCTCGGCCCGCCACGCCTCGTGTACACAGTTGTGCGGTGGTGCTTGTACGTCCCACGCAGCTGCGGGGCGGGCCGCCACCGCTGATCAGCGCAGTGAAACACGGACCCGCTGAGCACGGCGAGACAACGAAGCCTGCTCGGCACAGTGAGACAGCGAAACGGGGAGTTCAGCATGATTGTCCGTCGGCACATGGTTCCACTCGCTCTCGTCGCCGCCACCGCGTCCATGGCCCTGACCGCCTGTGGCGGCGGCAGCGACTCGGACGGCGGATCCGCCACACCACCCGGTAAGGGTTCGGGTACGCCGAGCGCCACGGACACGGCCACGGCCGCACCGGGGTCGGGCGGGGCGAACGGCGGTGCCAAGGGCGGCCCGTCGTCCGGGGCCAAGCCCGGCTCGTCCACGGGCACACCGACGGGCGGCGGCCGGGACGCCGCCAGCGACGCCTACGCGTACAAGCACTTGTGCGCCGCCAGCCAACTCGCCATCAATGCAAAGGAGTTGGACTCAAACCCCGACCAGTACGTCATCACCGTGACCAACCGGGGCCAAGCCGCCTGCGGCATTTCCTCGTACTACCCGCTCGTCGCCCTCAGCCCCAAGAACGCCGTCGACCGGTCCAAGAGCACCCACCCCCTCGTCCCCAGCGGCCTCGGCGGCGCCCCGGCCGTTCCCGTGTACGCGGGGCACACCGTCTACGCCGTCCTCGACACCGACCCCGGCGGCGCGAAGGGCGGGAACGGCGGCATCGACGAGATCAACGTCCTCGCGGACGAGCGGTTCCCGAACGCCGAGATCCACAATTTCCCGATGGACGAAGGAGCCACCGTCACCCGGCACCCGAAGCTGGGCCTGTACCGCGACACCGTCCGCGACGCGGTCACCAGCATGCGCTCGGCGGACATCAGCAGCAGCTGACCGCCCCCGCCGCAGTCCAGTGGGTCAGGCCGTGACGGCATCCGACAGGCACACGAACCGACAGCCCTTGTCGAGGAGTTGCGGCACGGCGCCGCCGACTCCCTTCACGGTGTTGGAGGTGCGTCGGCGGACGCCCGGCACTCTCCCGCTGGCCGCGTTCAAGGCACAGACTGGGGTTCACCGGCCGTCGCTAGCGTCGTGCGCTCGTGTGTGGTGGAACGTCACCGTGACACCTGTGAACCGGAGGGGGCCGGAGTTGAGCGATCAGGGAACCCACAGCAATGGGCCGGAGGCCATGCCCGTACCTGGCCCGGTCGCGGAAGCCGCGGACCGGGGACGGCTCGGTGCCCATGTGGCCGCGTACGGTGGGCGGCAGGATCCGAGCGGTCTGGGGTGCATGACGATCCTGGCGATCCTGCTCGGGGTGGTCGCACTCGTCCTGCTGGTGGTCGGCGCGGTGGCCGGGGCGGTCGTCCTGGTCGTACTGGCCGGTCTCGCGTTGCTGGGCCGCTCGTGGGAGCGGGCCGGCTCGCGGCGGAACGGGGACCTGAGGCTCGACCTCTACCAGAACGGCTGCGTCACCTGCCGCGACGGGGGCGTGAACGTCGTACGGTACGACACCACCTCGGTCTGGCAGAACAACGTGCGGCACACGGGCGCGTTCGGCCACACGGATTACAAGTACACCCTCATCGACGTCGCCGGGGCGAAGGTCGTCCTGCGCGGCCGCTCGGACCAGACGGTGGTGCGCGGCGTGCTGGAAGGCTCCGACGCATGAGGCAAGGCGATACAACGGGCCGTCACCGACGCCCGGTTACCGAGGGCCGTGGCGGCGCTCCAGGCGGGGGAACGACTCGACTTCGGTCACCTCTGGATGACCGCGGAACAGATCGGCTCCCAGAAGGAGTCCCTGCCGTGGCAGCAGATCCAGGCGGTCGAGGTCGTCAACGGGTACCTGAAGATCAAGGTCACCGGACGGTGGCTGACGCTCAGCAACCGCTCCGTGTCCGTCGTCCCCAACCTGTTCGTCTTCCTGACCCTCGCCGACCGCCTGCTGCGCACCGCACGCCGCTGACCGTTCTCCACCGCATCACCTGCGCTCCCTCCGCTTCCGCGTCCCGAGATCCTCACAGCCATCGGCGAAGGGCGAATTCGTAGGGCAGTCAGTAATGGTTTCGGCGAGGTCTGTCGGGATACAGACGAACGTGCTCAGTCATCGGTGTGTTGCGGCGGCACGCGGCGTGCCGGTGGCAGACGCTATTCGCCCACCAGCAAGGATGGCCAGCAACCTCACTATCCAGCGCTGCCAGTAATCGTTGTCGTCAAGGCTCATGCGCGCAGGGTCGCACTGGACCAGTTCAGCCCACCAGCCTGGGCACGTTTCTCCGTACCTCTATGACACCAACCAGTACGTCCACAAGGTTCTCCCGGGCGGTGAGCAGCGGGGGGGGGGAGGAAGCAGGCCGCACCCCCGCCACTCGGCGGGGGTGCGGCCCCTCCGAACGACTGGAACCGGCCCGCCGCACGACTGCCCGTGCCGCTGCGGGCTCCGCGAAGAGGGCGGATGACTCTAGGGTCACAACGTGGCCGGACAGCGAGGACGAGCCATGACCAGGACAGAAAGGCGCAGTGCGAGTGATCCGGGTAATGGTGGTGGACGACGAGGCGCTGATCCGCTCCGGCTTCGAACTGATCCTGAGCGCGGCCGACGACATCCAGGTCGTCGGCACCTCGGGAGGTGCGGATGCGGTCGACGCGGTGCGCCGGGAGCGCCCGGACGTCGTGCTCCTGGACATCCGGATGCCGGACGTCGACGGTCTGACCGTTCTGCGCGAGGTCCGCACCCTGCCGGACGTACCGGTCGTGGCCATGCTGACGACCTTTGACACCGACGAGTACGTGGTGACCGCACTGCGATCCGGCGCGGCCGGCTTCATCCTCAAGGACACCGAGCCCGACCAACTCGCCCAACTCGTCAGGACGTTGGCGGCAGGCGGTGTGGTGCTGTCCCCGAAGGCTTCGCACGCCGTCCTGCGCGGCTACCCCGACCAGGGCACCGTCGACGCAGCGGAAGCCGAGCGCGTCGGGCGGCTCACCGGCCGCGAGCGGGAGGTGCTCGTCCTGATCGCGGAGGGCCTTTCGAACGCCGAGATCGGGACCCGGATCCACCTCAGCGCGGCCACCGTCAAAGACCACGTCAGCGCGATCCTCGGCAAGCTGCGGGTGAGCAGCCGGGTGCAGGCGGCCCTCCTTGCCCAGCAGGCCGGCCTCCTGAAGCGGCGGCAGGACCCGCGATGAAACGGCGCTCCGTACCCGCCCCGCTCGTTGACGCGTCTTTCGTCGCCGCCGCGGCCGTCGATGTGTGGATCAGCTACGACGGCGAGCCTCCGCTGGTCCTGGCGGTCACGGCCCTCGGCTGCGCCGCCCTCGCCTTCCGACGACGTTTTCCGCTGCCGGTCTTCCTGCTCACCCTCCCGGCGACCGCGCTGATGGCCATCCTGGTCGCACCCCTGGTCGCCCTGTACTCACTGGCCGAGCGCACGCGCGACCGCAGGCTCCTCATCGGATGCGGTACCGCGTTCGCGGCCGCCGCCGCGCCCTGGCCGCTGTTCCGATTCCTGTCGGACGACCAGACGTGGACGTTCGTGGACTTCATCTACCTTCTCGCGACGTCGGCCGCTCCCGTACTGCTCGGCCAACTGGTCCTGGCCCGCCGGGACTTGGCCCTGCGGCTGGCCGAGATCGAAGAGGTGCGCGAACACGAGCGCCAACTGCACGCCCAGACGGTGCTCGCCCGCGAACGTGCCCAACTGGCCCGGGAGATGCACGACGTCGTCTCCCACCAGGTGAGTCTGATCGCGGTACGGGCCGGGGCGCTGCAGGTCGCGGCCAAGGACCGGGACAGCCGGGAGGCGGCCCGCACGATTCGAGGGCTGAGCGTCGACACGCTCGACGAACTGCGGCACATGGTGAGCCTGCTGCGCGCCTCGGGCGGCCACACCACCGAACTCACCCCCCAGCCCACCCTGGCCGACCTGCGCCGACTCGTCACCACCAGCGGCATCGAGGCCCGCCTGGAGGGAGAGCTGCCCGCCGACGTCGGCGCCACCGCACAGCGGGCCGTCTACCGCACCGTCCAGGAAGCCCTCACCAACGTCCGCAAACACGCCCCCGGCGCCACCGCGACCATCCAACTCTGGCAGGCCGCCGGTGAGTTCGGCGCCACCGTCACCAACACGCCGTCGACCCGGCCCACCCTCCGGCTCCCCAGCGCCCACCATGGCCTCATCGGCCTCAAGGAACGCGCCGAACACCTCCACGGCCAGTTCTCGTCCGGGCCCACCCCGGACGGCGGATATCAGGCCCGGCTGCGCCTTCCGTACAGCAACGACTAGCCGGTGCCCGCGCCGAAGGCACCCGCTCGTCCGCACGACCGAATCCCCCTGCAAGTGAACTCTGGAGTACTACGTGTCCGGTTTCCTCCACGCCCGCCGCACCGTCCTGCGCACCATGGCCGCGGCCGGCGCCGTCGCCCTCGGCGCAGCCGCCTGTTCCCCCAAGGACGTGGCGGCCGGGCCGGACGACCCGTCCTCGGCGCCCTCCGGAAATCCCTCGGGCGAGGCCTCGGGCCGTCGGCTGGGGGCGGAGTGGGAAAGCCACGCGCGAACGTTCATGTCATGGCCCGCCTCTCAGGACATCTGGGGTGAGCACCTGGCACCCGTCCGCCAGGACATCGCCGGGATCGCGCGAGCCGTCGGGGCTCATGAGCCGGTGATCATGCTCGCGCGCCCCGACCAGGTCGACGCGGCGCAGAAAGCAGTCGGGGCGGACGTCGAGGTCGTACCGATCTCAGTGAACGATCTGTGGGCCCGGGACACCGTGCCGGTGTTCGTGGAGGAGGGCAAGCAGGTCCGGGGCGTCGACTTCAACTTCAGCGGCTGGGGCGGCAAGCAGCAGCACACCGCCGATGCCAAAGTCGGCCGCGCGGTCCTGTCGAAATACGGCATTCCCCGCGACCAGACCTGGATCGTCGCCGAGGGCGGTTCGTTCGAGACCGACGGCGAGGGCACGTTGATGGTCACCGAGAGCTCGGTGGTCAACAAGAACCGCAACCCCGGCAAGTCCCGGCAGCAGATCGAGGACGAGTTGAAGCGGGTGCTCGGCGTCCAGAAGGTGATCTGGTTCGACGGCGTACGCGGCGAGGACATCACCGACGCACACGTCGACTCGCTGGCCCGGTTCGTCGCGCCTGGCGTCGTCCTCCTGGACCAGGCGTTCCCGGGCGAACCCGCCAACTCCTGGTCCCGCTCCGCCGACCAGGCCAAAAAGGTGCTCAAGGACGCGACCGACGCCCGGGGCAAGAAGCTCCAGGTCATCGAGCTGCCGCAGCCCGACCCGAATGCCATCACCGGCCGTGACCCGAAGATGGTCACCACCTACGCCAACTTCTACGTGGCCAACCAGTCCGTGTTCCTGCCCAAGTTCGGCGATGCCAAGGCCGACGACCGTGCCCGGCAGATGCTCCGCGACCACTTCCCGGGCCGAGAGGTCGTGTCGTTGAAGATCGACACCATCGCCTCGGGCGGCGGCGGGATCCACTGCTCGACCCACGACGAGCCCGGAAAGCCCGCTTCGTGAGCCGCATCGCCAGGCCTCATCAGAAGGCAAGGCACCCTTGCCCGCCGCGGTTCGCCCGTACAGCCGCCGAGCCGGAGCCGCTGCCCTTCCGGTGCACCGCCGGAACGAGCGCCAGGCTCTCTGAGCACATACGGATGCCGCGGGCAGCAGCCTGTTGACCGGGCAGGTGTGTCAGCTCACCGCTTGCTTCACGAGCGCGCCGATCCGGGTCTCGGCCGTCACCCCGGTCACGGCGAAGCCGGCCACCCACATCGTGCCGTCGGCCAGCTTGACCTGGTCGCTGAACCCGAGTGTCGCGTAGCGTGCCTTGAACTTCTCCGCGCCGATGAGGCTGAGAACCGGGCCTGTTCGTGGGCGTGCGGCTCGCACAACTGGCGCGAGATCCGGCGGACACGAGCGAGGACCGATACGGCCAAGCGCAACCGTCGAGCCGTCCGCCTGGAGTGCGGGGCGGGTTGGGCGGCCAGGGCAGACCGTCCTACTCGCTGGAGCCCTGACTGGTCCGCGCATGTTGCGCATAAGGGCGAGGAGGCTTGGCGACCGGGTATACCCACACAGCGGCTCAACCCGCCCCTCTGCCCTCCGCCCGGAGTGACGACTACGTGGGTGGGGCCGGGGCCGTATAAGAGCAGGCATGACTGTCTTCCATTGCGCATGCGCAAAGTGCGCAGCCGAGCTCACGCCGACACGAATCAGCAGACGAACGCTTTCACCGTACGTAGGTGAGGCCCCACTGCTGGGTGGGCAGACCTTGGTTGTCCCAGATGGCGATCCGGGCCCCGTTGGCACCGCCTGCGCCGCGGTCGGGTTCGAGCACGCGGCCGTTGAGGTTGGAGATCGGCCCGGGACCGGAGTGGTCGGCCGGGTAGACGTACCACAACTGATCGATGTCGGTGAACGAGCCGTCGCACGCCGCCTTCCACAACGACCAGCCGTTCGGCCCCTGCGTCCAGCCCGCCAGGCAGCGGCCGTCGATCCCGTTCGCCAGCTGGTATCTCCCCCGGCTGTCCGGAACCAGGTACCAGAGCTGGTACGTCTCCGTGGTGCAGTCCCACACCCGTACGCGGTCATCGCCCGCGGGGTAGCCCATGCAACGGCCCGTGCCCTGGTTCCGGACCTGGAACGGGCCCACTGCGCCTGGCGGCAGAGGAGCAGCAGCCCTCGGGGCGGCGTCGGAGCCCGGCGCGGCGGCCACGAGGGCCGTGAGCAGTCCTGCGACGAGCAGCGCCAGTCGCGTACGCGGTGATGTCACGAGTCCCCTTGTTCCCGAGTTCCGGACTGTGGTTCCTGAAGCACACGACCTGAAGCACACGAGAGCAAGCCATCCTCTCCCGGCAGGGCCGCGCCTGACAGGGATCCGTCCGCCAAACCACCCGGACGGAGTGTTGGCCTTGCTTGTCGACGACCAGCGGCAGACGGAAGGTCAGGCTGTCACCGGCGAACGTGTCCAGCGCGTCCAGCAATTACTAGGGGCTGTCTGATGGTCGGTGACGAACCGAGACGAGAACTCGTTGGCCACCGTCAACAGGCCTCGCATACGCATGCGCTGACGTCGTTTCTGTCGTCGGGTTGAAGCGCGCACCACCCTGGCAGGGGTTCGCCGCATGCCCCAGGGGACGTTCGGCCGCGGGCACCGGTCCCCCAAGGCTGGGCTCGGAGTGGAGACGCGGAAGGCCCCGCACGGAACCGGGAGGCCGGGGGTTCACGTGCGGGGCCGCGCTCACGGGGTGGGGGCTGTCAGACTGCGGTCAGGGTGTACGTACCCGTGCCGTCCTGCCTGCCGCTGGAGTACTGGCGGATGAGTTCCCCGTCCGCGTACCGGTCGTGGCCCATCATGGAGCCGGTGTACTTGTTCTGAAGACCGATCTTCGTGCTGCCGGGTACGTCGCGGTAGATGTAGAACCGCTGGAGGTCGTCCTCCCCGCAGTTGGCCGTTGTCAGGTAGGCCTGTTCCTGGTTGGCGATGTCCGCCGGGATGGTGGCGCATCCGCCGTTGCCCCAGTTCCACAGGGACGCCTCAAGGACTCCGTTGTTCTCCGTCACGTTGCACAGGCGCCAGTTGTCCAGGTGGGCGCTGAAGAATGTGGATTCGCGCAGGCGGATGCCGTCGTTGGCCAGGAGCGGTGCGCTCCAGTTCAGGGGCTTGCCGGGAACGTCGATCTTGTAGGCGCCGGGTTGGCAGTTCAGGGCGGCGCGCGGGGCGGGCTTGGCGGCCTGGGTGGCCTTCATGCTTTGCGCGGCCTTGGCGGCTGTTGCGGCGTTGTCGGCGTCGTGCTTGGCCTGGTCGGCCTTGGCCGAGGGGACGGGGCCTGCCGGGTGCTTCGCGGTGGCGGCGGGGGAGCCGCAGTCCAACAGGCCCTGGGCCTTGGCCATGATGCTGTTGGCGGGGACCTTGTCCTCGCAGCGCACCGCGCCTTCTTCGAGGGTGGTGTAGGTGGTGTAGCTGCCGGTGTCGGGGCCCTCGGTCCACTTCAGGCCGCCCGCATCCGAGCGGTTGCAGTTGAGGCTGCCGTAGGTGCCGGTGACCTTCTTCGTTCCCTCGTACAGGCCGTAGTAGCCGGGCTGGCGGAAGTTCCACGAGATCGACTGGGAGGTGCTGGATGTGTGGGTGTAGTTGACCTGGACGTTCAGGCCAAGGCTCGCGCCGACGGAGCCGAGGGCCTCGACGGCGAAACTGCCCTGAACGGTGCCGTTGAGACCGACGGAGACGGAGATGGTCTCCGTGGTGTTCGTGCTGACGCTCTGGTTGCCGGTCGAGCCTTCGGTGACGTACCAGCCCTTGAAGTGCGTGATGGTGGGGGCGACTTCGGCGCTCTTGATGATCGGGTGGCGGGTACCGAGATCGGCTGCGGTACAGGTCTGGCCGGGCTGGACCGTCTGCCCGGAGGCGGGCGCGGCCGGGGCGGCGGCGGCCGGGGTGGCGGCCAGGCCCACGGCCGCCGTCGCGGTGGCTATGAGCGCTCCGAGCCCTCTGCCCAGGCGGGTTCTTGTGCGGCGCATCGTTGTTTCCCCCTGTGTGTGGTCTGTGAGGTGAGTGTGAGTGAAACTAGCGCCGCCGGGGGCGGCAGGTCTAGACCGCAACTGGCCAAACGTGATCAAAAACTGTCCCGTTCCTTACCTTGGCATGAACGGGAGTTGACCGGTTCCATACCTTCGGTATGCCCGCAAAGGGGCCACCGAAGGAAGGGACCACCTTTTGAAACACGTCAGACGCGGCCTGGCGGCGATAGCCTCGCTCGCCCTCGTCGCAGCCCTGTGTGCCCTGGGCACCTCACCGGCCACAGCCTCCCCCGCGAGCCGGGTGACCCCCCAGGGCCACTGCACGGCCGCGGCCGACGGATCCGCCGCGCGCAGCCAAGGCGCGGCGTGGACCTGTGTCGAGGCGGACCCCGTCGCCGACCTCGCCCCCGCCCCCTCCTTCGCCCCCTCCGATCCGGGGGAGGCGCTCAAGCTCTGCCTCGACCACTCCAGTAACCGTGTCATCTCCAACCGGCACGCGTACTGCACGAGGATGCCCCTCAAATACATTCTCCTCGACGACAAGAACGTGAAGATCGGCGAAGCCCACATCGTGGTCGATGCCGTGGGCACGCTCGACTCCTACGCGGGGCAGTGGACCGAGGACATCATCGCTGTCCCCGGCGACATGGACGACAAGGTGTCCGCCGTGGATGTGGCCGTGAATGCCACGTGCAGCGGCATGTGCAGCACGGCGGGGCCGGCCTGGGGCGGCGCGCACGCGGTCGTGGAAAAGGGGGGTGACATTGTGCAGGGCACCATCACGTACAGGTCCAGTGTCGCCGCCAAGACGGACATCTCCCACATCGATGTCACCTATTATTTGGACGGCGCCGCCCTCGGTGCCACCGGCGTTCCCGGGTATGACAGCGCGATCTTCGACGGCCCCACCGTGCGCTGTGACGCGACGATCGGCGACACCAGCCCCATCCCCGGCTGCATCGTCATGGGGCACACGCCCAATGTGACCTTCTCGAAGTCGAAATACCGGGGGGCGGCCGTCGCCTACGAGTGGGCGCAGAAGAACCTCACGGGCAGATTCGGCGACGCCGACCATCTGCTGTCGCGGTTTATCGACCCTCTTGACCCAGACGCCGAAAAGAGGCGTGCCAAGACCTGTGACCGTGGGCCGTACAAATTCCCCCGGGGCGCCACCGGTGTCCCCAACGACTCCTGTGACGAGTACCCCTTCGCCAGGTCCTGGCAGGGCGGGAATGACGGTGAGCAGTGTATTGACATCACCCCGCGCCAGATCGGCGGTGTATGGGACGTCGCGGGTGTCACCGTCGACCGGGGCACCCCGCCCAACGCGCCCTGCATCCGGGCCCATGTCGACAATAAAGACAACACCGCTGCGGGTGGCGAGCTGGGGCGGGCGGTGCAGGCCGACCGCATCCTCGACAGTGAGTGGTACCAGGTGATCATCACCCCGTAGGCGGCGGGTCCGCCTCTCCGGGCACCCGGGGAGGCAGACCAGGGGCCGGTTAGGTTCCGTCTGACGAGCGCACGCAGCTCGTCCCTGTCCTCCAAGTCCCTCACTCGGCGCGCCAGGCGGTCGAAGTCGGCTGGGGTCGGGGGCACAACGGCTCCTGTTCGAAGAGGCATCGGTGCCGGTTCCGGCGGATGCTGCGAGCGGGGCGGTGTCATGGGGGCCAACTACTGCGCGCTGGCGGCGGGGCGTACGACGATCTCGTTCACGTCGACCTCGGGCGGCTGGGCGATGGCGTACGCGACGGCGTCGGCGATCGACTCCGCGGGGAGGGAGGCAGCACGGTAGGCCATCATGATCCGGCGGGCTTCGGGGTCCGTGAGGTGGTCGACGAGTTCGGACTCGGTCACGCCCGGGGAGACGACGGTGATCCGGATGCTCCCGTCCAACTCCTGCCGCAGTCCCTCGGAGATCGCGCGCACCGCGAACTTCGTGGCGCAGTAGACGACTGCGGTGGGCGTGACCTCGTACGCGCCGACGGAGGCGATGTTCACGAACTGGCCGCCCCCTTGTTCCCGCATCACGGGCAGGGCCGCGGCGATACCGTGCAGCACACCACGGAGGTTCACGTCGATCATGCGGTCCCACTCATCGGCTCTCACGGCTTCCAACCGGGACAGGGCGATCACACCCGCGTTGTTCACCAGGACGTCGATGCGGCCGAACTCGGAGCGAGCGGCCGCGGCGAACGCACGCATGTCCGCCGCGTCGGTCACGTCAACGCGCCGGAAAGCGGCGCTTCCGCCCGACCCGGCTATCTCCTTGGTCAGTTCCTCCAGACGGTCGGCGCGGCGAGCACCGAGATAGACCTGGTGTCCTTCGGCGGACAGCAGGCGTGCCGTCGCCGCACCGATACCGCTGCTCGCACCCGTGATGAGTACGACCTTGCTCCTGCTGGCGGGCTGCGTCATGTTGCCTCTCCTCGCATCTCTTGATCTGCACCTCAACTCCCCCGTGTTCAAGGGCGGTTGACAGAAACGATGGACGGCGTCGCGCACTGCGGCCAGGACAGCTTCTGCCTGGGTACGGCACACCCAGGCAACCCGCAAACACCCGACATAGCCTGGATGGATGACAAACACCGGCCTCGGAGACTTCTTGCGGGCGCGCCGCGCGCGTCTGCGGCCTGACGACGTGGGGCTCGCCTCCTACGGGCAGCGCCGGGTGGCGGGTCTGCGCCGCGAGGAGGTCGCGGTGCTGGCGGGGATGAACGCCGACTACTACGCGCGCCTGGAGCAAGGACGCGAGCGCAACCCCTCACCCCAACTCCTCGACGCGATCTGCCGGGCGCTCCAGTTGGACGACGAGGGGCGCAACCACCTGTACCGGCTCGCGGGAGCCGCGCCCGACGGCCCTGGGGAACAGCCGCAGGAGACGGTCACTCCCATGCTGCGGCAACTCCTGGACGGCTATGCGCACACCCCGGCATTCGTCGTCAACCCGGCCCTGGACCTGCTGGCGTCCAATGCCCTGGCCGATGCGCTGTTCTCCCCGTTCCAGCACGCGGACAACCTCGCCCGCATGGCGTTCCTCGACCCGGTCGCATCCGCCTTCTTCCCCCACTGGGACCGGGCGGCCGAGGCGACGGTGGCCAGCCTGCGCCAGGCCACCGGCCTCACCCCGCGCTACCCCCGGCTCCACGAACTGGTGCGGATGCTCAGCGAGTCGAGCGAGGAGTTCCTGGCGCTCTGGCGCTCACACTCAGTCCACTGCAAGAGCTACAGCGACAAACAGCTCCACCACCCTGACGTGGGCCCACTGTCGCTGACCTACCAAACCTTCGACGTACGTGGCGCAATGGGGCAGCAGTTGGTCATCTACCACGCGGAACCGGGGAGCCCCAGCGCCCAGGCCCTCGCCCTGCTCAGCCCCCTCGCCGCCACACTCCGACCGGCACCATCGGGAATCCACCAACGCAGCACGTCTGCCCCCGGCGGTGGCTCATCAGGGCGCGTGGATTCCGGGGCCGTCCTCGGGGAGCAGCGCGAGCCGAACGTCAATGGCCGGCACCGCAGCTAGCGGCGCCGACAGGGGCGGGCCGGTGGTTGAACGCCGGGCGCCTCCGGGGCGATCGGTGGAACAACAAGGTGGACGCAGGAGCTGATCGTTTTATCGCGCCCAATTGGGTGGTGGGGTGCGTGTGCACGTTGCTGCGTGACCCGACGTGACGTTGCACAGCTCCCAACCAGCCATGAGAGAAAGGGTAATCATGGAACGCCGCATTCTCCGCGCCGCAGCCATCGCCATCGGGGCCGCCGCGCTCATCGGACTCACGGGCCCGTCAGCCAACGCCACTGGTCTTGGCGGCACCGACGGCACGATTAATGCCGTGCGTGCCTTCACCGACGGCACGATTACTACCGTGAGTAACCTCGCCGGCCTGCGTTGAGGGCCGACCGACACCCGTTCCCCCGTTGACCGGATCACCAGCCTTCTCGCCTGACCCGACCGGGGCATCATCGGCCGGTAACAGGCAGGTCTGGGGCTACAGCCCATCCGGCAAGGTCATCACCGCAGCCACAGCCGGACGGAAGCGAGGGTGACCGTGCCATGAAAGACGTAGGTTTTTCCGTCGCACCTCGTCGACACGGCCCGGAATGCCTTGAGCGCGTTGATTTTTTGTCCGCTCGACCTCGTTGCTGCGCGCATACCGTGAAGGGGACGAATTTGGTGGGCCCGCCGCCGTGACTGCCACGGCGCCGGCGGTTGGCCCGCTGGCCCCTCCGTTCCGGAATGGTGTGCTTGATCTGTCTGCACCGCATGTATCGGCGGTTACGGCGTGAGCTGTACGCTTTGCCGCCGCAGACATGCTCCGGGCGAGTCCTTGGGTGCCCCCCCGGCAGGGCGCGGGACACGGATACGGTCCAGGACCGGGGCCAGTTGCGGGGCATCCCTCATTGCCCGGGTGATCACGAAGGCCAACGGTCGGCATCTCCCGACACTCGCCTTGTCTTCCAGCAATCGATCAGTTCGTCGCTCGGACGGGTGGTCGGTAGACCGCCCGCCTTTTGAAGGCGGCTCTCACCTGGGGTTGGGCTGGAGATGTTTCGTGCTCCGAACCGCTACGGCCGCCGACGGCAAACGTCCGGGATGCCCTTGTATGGATCATTGCCGGTCTGCTTGCCTTGGGTCTGGGCTGCAGCGGGGTCGGCACGGGAGGTGTCGGACCTGCCTGACCACCACGGTCGCGGGCCTCAGGGGCCTGACCGTGTTCAATACTGCGGGGTTTGGAGCAGAGACGTGAACCACCGCAGGGTCTGGACGCCGGTCCGAGAAGCGCGTCGCGGCGTCATCGTCCTCATCGTGGCCATGCTGTTGGCGATTCCTGGAGCAGCCCGGTCCGGCGGTCCCGCAACACTGACGGTCGGTACGGTGCGGCTGACGCCGTGCGAGGGATCCGGCTGGTGCGGAAGCGTCCCTGTGCCACTTGACCGCACCAGCCCCAAGAGCCCGACGATCGATGTCGGGTTCGCATGGTTTCCGGCCCGCGACGGCCGGGCGCAGGGCACAATCGTCGCCATCGAAGGCGGCCCCGGCTACCCCACGACGGGCGATACCTCCCGAACCCAGTACCAGGCCATGCTCGGGCCCTTGCAGGCACACCGCAACCTGCTGCTCTACGATCTGCGCGGCACCGGCCGGTCCCAGGCACTGAACTGCCCAGGGCTGAGCGCCTACTCCGGTCAGGCCTCCGGGCCCGCATTCGCGCAGGCGGTCGGCGCCTGCGGCACCATGCTGAACGACACTTGGCAATACTCCGACGGCACACCCGTACAGGCCGCAGACCTGTTCGGCACCGCCAATGCGGCCCGTGATCTCGATACAGTGCTGCACAGGCTCGGCCAGGGGAAGGTCGACCTCTACGGCGACTCCTACGGAAGCTGGTTCGCCCAGGCCTTCGCCTCCCGCTACCCCGCCGCACTGCGCTCGGTCGTCCTGGACGCCACCTACGAGGTGCTGGGTCTGGATCCGTGGTACACCTCCACCGTCACCAGCGCACGAACCGCATTCGACCGAACTTGCGAGCGCTCGCCGGCCTGTCCCCGCACCCATACCTGGGCAGTGGTCCAGAAGCTCGCAGACAGGCTGCGCACCGCACCCGTCACCGGCACCACCCCCGGCCCCAACGGCAGGGCAGTAAGCGAAACGGTCACCGTGACGACGCTGGTCGACATCGTCAACAACGCCGCGTCGGATCCCGGAATCTACAAGGCGCTGGGCGCCGCCGCCCAAGCGGCCGTCTCCGGTGACGACCAGCCCTTGCTCCGCCTGGCCGCGCAGTCCGTCGCCCCTGGTGAATCCCTGCCCGAGAGCTACTCGCGCGGCCTGTACTTCGCCGTGGCCTGCACCGACTATCCGCAGTTGTTCTCCATGACCAGCGGGCCGGAGCAACGCCGCCGGCAACTGGCACACGGCATCGACCAGGAGCCACCGGGCGTCTTCGAGCCTTTCCGGGTGCCCGAATGGCTGGCGGTCGACGCCTACACCAACGCCTACGACGCCTGCCTCGACTGGCCTGCCCCGACACACCCGGCCGACCCACCCATCACTGCCACCCCGCCGATGGTGCCTCCCACCGTCCCCGTGCTTCTCCTGAGCGGCGATCTCGACTTGCTCACCCCGCCCCAAGGAGGCCGCACCGTCGCCGCCCAGATCGGCCCCTCGGCACGATTCGTCGAGATCACAGGTGTCACCCACGTCACGGCCATGCCGGACACCAGATGGCCGGGCCTCAATGCCTGCGGCGCGTCCCTCTACCGCCGGTTCATCGACGACCCTAAGGCCCTGCCCCGACTGGACACCTCCTGCAGCCGAACCACACCACCCATCCCCGTTCTCGGCAGCTACCCCCTCACACTGGACGACGCTGCCCCGGCCATCCCCGCACCTGGCGACCAATCCAGCCCAACTACGTTGCGCGCAGCCCAAGTCGGAGTCTCTGTGGTAGGGGACGCCATCACTCGCAGCCGATACGTCACCGGCCAGACCGACACCGGACTGCGCGGCGGCACCTGGACCTGCACCACCGGCACTCCCGCAGTGACCTTCACCTTCAACTCCGTCGGCTGGGTGACGGACGCCACCGTCAGCGGCACCGCCACATGGAACCAAGACACCGGAACCGTAAGCGCCGCGCTGACGGTGAGCCCTACCAACGGACAGCCACTCGCCACCATCCATGCCGCATGGAACACGCTCGCCACGCGCACCCCGGCCACCGTCCACGGCGACGCGGGAGGCAAGACACTCAACGCCACCCTCCCCGTCCCCTGACCCCGGCCACGGCAGGACGCCAACAGCCGTGAACGGCAGCCCTACAGCACGTTCCGCGAACCATCGGCGCCCGGCAGGCGCGGGCGGAGCCGTTCAGGGCTGCAGGAGGATCGAGTTGATCGGTGTCAGGTCCTCGTCGCGGTAGTTCCACGGCTGCATCTTGTCGCCGCAGTTGTTGCCGTCGTAGCCCGTGCAGGTCTGCACGGTCGCCCCGCCGGTCTGGTTGTTGAAGATGCGGTGCACGCCGAACTCGTTGGTCAAGTTGTACGGCCGGTAGTTGTAGTAAAGGTGCTCCGGAACACCGTTGTTCCAGGACGCGTTCGGGTAGATGCACACGTACCCGGACGGGCATCCCTGGTAGTCGTCGGTGACCTGCGCGTGGGCGACACCAGGTGTTATCAGCGCTGCAGCGGTGACCGCGAGCGCTGCGGTGGTTCTCCTCATCCAGTACATGACTGGTCCCTCCGGTTCCCGCGGCCCGGTGCCGCGGAGCACTGCTGACGTTAGGAGGAGCCGTGGGGCCGGGTCTTGAAGGAATGCGCGGTGCCACCGTTCTGTCCGAGAGACGGAAGGGCGGCGGGACGGATCAGTGTGCGGATCTCGCGCGGGCTGAGGCCGGACATGGCCTTGACCTCCCGGCTCAGGTGTGCGTGATCGGCGTACCCGCAGTCGAGCGCGATGTCCGACAGGGGCAGGCCCTGTGGACGGGCGAGCATGCGGACCGCGTGGTGGAAGCGCAGGATGCGGGCGGCCCGCTTGGGCGGCAGACCGATCTGTTCGTGGAACACCTCCTCGATGCGCCGCCGACTCAGCCCGAGGTCGTCGGCGAGGGTGGTGACGGAGACCCGGCCCGCAGTGCGGCGCAGCCGATGCCAGGCGACTGCGGCAGTGCCGGCGGCGGCCGGACGGCGGACGCCCGTCAGCACGGAGAGCAGCACGGAGTCCAGGTGGGCGAAGCGCGCCTCCCACGCCGGTGTGCCCGCCAGCCGTTCACTGAGGTGGTCGCTGCGCGTGTGTCCCAGGGCCTGTGCGAGCGGGATCCTGGTGTTGGTGACTTCATGCATGGCCATGCCGAGCAGCGCGAAGGCTCCCGGCGGGGTCAGAACGATTCCGGCGCCGAAGACCGCCCCGATCGTCTCGGCGTCCACGGGGCGGTCCAGGAGTCCCGTGCTGGGCGAGAGCATGCCGCAGTGCGGAGAGCGCGTGCCGTCCGGGCCCACCGTCCGCCGGTCCGCCGACTCGAAGTCGACCATCACCACCACGGCGCCGGAAGGAAGCACCCGTTGGGTGACCGAGCCGCCGCCTGCCCGCTCATAGCCGAAGTACCCGTCGACAAGACCGGCCAGCCGCGCATGCGCGGGCCGCCGAGCCACGACCGGCCCACTCGCCTCCCAGGCTCGCCACACCACCGCGCCGCCACCTGTCCTCACCAACACCCCCGTGTCTCCTGCCCTGTTCAACGCCGCAGACTCGTACGCCCCCGGGCACTCCTGCCCAGCGTGCACGCAACGGGCTGTGAGGGGCAGGGGATTTCCGGTTCGCGGAAGGGGGGGCACGCCCGTGCCGGGCGTGCCCCCCCTTCACGCTCGGGTCAGCCCTCCACGCCGTAGTACTGCGCGAGGAATCCGATCACTTCGTCCGCGTGCGGGAGCAGTTCCGGCAGGTGGGCGGCCAGTGCGTCGCGTACCGCCGCCGAGAGCTCGGGCAGGCCGGTGGCCGCGCCCTTGACGTACGGATCGAGGCGCCGGACGAGCTCGTAGTTGCTCTCCACGTCCAGCTGCCGCATGGTCCGCTCCAGCGGCGCCGCGTCCGGCGCCGCCACCGGCGGCAGGAGCCGGCTGACGAAGGTGACGCGGTGCATCACGCGCCAGCACGGCGGCTTGCGGTCCGACTGACGGGCCTGGCGCAGCGCGGCCGCGTTCGGATCGTGCGCGCCGTCCAGCCAGGCCGGGTCGACGACCTTGTGGAAGAAGGTGTCGAAGTGCTCGGTGTCCTCGCCGAGGTAGAAGCTGAGGAACCGGTACGCGTCCACCTTGCCCGGTGCGTTGACCGGTCGGCCGTCCGCGTCGTAGACGGGCTTGCGGCCCGCGTCGTACCGCTGGAGGTTGCCGGACGGCGCGCAGGCGACGTTCAGTCCGAAGGAGCGGGTCGCCTCCTTGCCCCGCGCCCGGGTGGCGGACATGCCGCCGCCGATGGAGGCGTCGAGCTGGGCGCTGACGCCGATCCCCATGACGTCGAAGGACGTACCGACGGAGGTGCCCACCGAACCGGTCAGTGAGTACGAGCCAGAGGTCGTCTCGGTGACGACGTCGGTCGTCTCCGTCGTCTCGGCGAAGAATCCGCCGTCCGCCGTCCACACATAGGTGTTGACCAGGTCGCGGCGGGAGAACCCGTCCCCGGTCGCGTTGCCTGCCGTGTCGCGCGCCCGGCCGGGCCCGGTGTCGCCGCCGATCGCGCCGCCCAGGACGCGGCCCGCCCGCTCGGCGGTGGGATCGGGGGCGTGGGTCTCTGTGGAGACGGACTCGTAGTAGCCGCGCCGCCGCTGCTGCTCGCGCTGGATGCGCCGCTTGACGGCGTAGGCCTCGCGCGGCTTGTAGTAGCTGTATTCGCCGTGGTCGCGGGCGTTGGCGAAGTCGGGATCGAGGACCTTGCCCCGCTCGTCGAAGCCGACCGTGCCGTCCAGCGTGCCCTGCTTGGTGTAGCGGGGGTTGAGCGGGAACGGGATGACGTTCCAGTCCTTGGGGATGTCGGGGTTGGGCTGGATGCGGTAGGCGACCAGGGCGGCGCTGTGGGCGAGCCGCAGCGCGAAGACGTCGGCGGTCTGGGACTGGACCACCGCGAATCCGGTGTTGACGGGGATGTAGCGGCGGCCGAGGGCGGGGTTGAGCGGCTTGAGCGGGTCCTCCCAACTGCCCGAGAGGTCGACCTTCATGGCGCGGGTGGTGTTCTCGCCCTGCGAGACGGCCGTTTCCTCGGCCCAGCTGTTGGAGAACTCCAGGCTGCCCCGGACCCCCACCGACACCTTCGCCTTCGCCATGGACTTGGCGATGCCGAAGCCGAGCGGCGCCGTGATCATCCAGACGTCGACGTCGATCTCGTTCGACAGGGCGAAGCCGAACGCCGCGTCGACGCTCCGCTCCTTGGCCGAGGACAGTGAGTGGACGACCTCCTCGGCCTGGGTGAGCTCCACCGACGCGATGCCGTCGTAGGTGGAGCGCTCCGGGTCGACGGTGTTGGGGGTGAGGTTCTCCGAGGGCACGGGCGGCGCGCCCTCCACGTAACCGATCAGCTGCGGGTCGAACTGCACCTGGCTGACCCACTCGCTGACCAGGTCGCCGACCTTGTAGCCGGTCACCAGGTGCCAGCGGCCGTCCCGCAGGTATCCGTACGCCCGCTTCAATACGCCGAACGCCTCGCCCTTCGCGGAGTACTGCATGTCCGCGTACTCCGCGACGGCCGGCGAACCGGTGACCGTCTCATGGAAGGGGGTGCGCATCGCGGCCAGCGCCGAACGCACCTGGGCGGTGTCACTGGAGACGGGCGCGGTGGACAGGACGGCGGCGGGGCGGGCGGTGCCGTCGGGCAGCGCGAGGTGGTTGCCGCGCAGCCCCTCGTCCCGTACGGAGGAAGCCGTCGCGTCGGTGGAGTCGCGGTCGAACGGCCAGTAGGCGACCAGGTCTTCCTTCTCGCCCTTGAGCCGCGTGAAGAGGTTGTCGAGGATCTGCTCCTGGGTGCGGGCGGTGCGCCAGATCCGTACTTCCTCCAGCGTTCCGTGGAACGTCTGGCCGGGCCGACCGTCCTTCAGTCGGGCGCCGAGGGTGAGTTGGGCGTCGCCCTGGTCGGCGAAACCGGCCGAGTCGAGCGGGTCGCAGGCCACGGACACGCCGTTGCGGTAGATCCGCAGGGAGCTGCCTCGCGGGTCGGGGTTGCGCGTCCAACGGGCGCCGCGCAGCCGGGCGGTGTGCGTTCCGGTGGCGTCGGCGGCGGTGTTGCCCGCGTTCTCCTCGAACCTCCAGTGCGCGACCAGCCCGCGGTCGCGCACCGATACGGGCGTGCCGAGCTGCGCGGCGTCGCGCGCGGCGCCCCACAGCCGGACCTCCGCGATGACACCGGTGGCGACGTACGTCTCCAGGCCCTCCCGCGCCCGCCCGATGTCGAGGGTGCCGGTGTTGCCCTTGGGGCCGGGCCCCTCGTAGCGGGCGGTGCCCGCCTCACGCCCGTCGACGTAGAAGCGGATCTCCTGCCACTCCTGCACGTCGACGGACTCGACGAGCTCCACGGTCTGCTTGGCCGGCTTGCCGTCCGCGCCCGTGGCGGTGATCTCCTTGGAGCCCTTGCGCTCCTGCATCGACCTGCCGCCCTTGCGGACGACACCGATCCGGTGGAACGCCCCGGCGCTCAGGGCCTCGGTGGAGGTGAGGCGTACGAGCCTGCCGTCCGGCTCCTCGAAGGCGAACTCCAGCTTGCCGTCGGGCAGGACGAGCAGCCGGTACGGGACGCTGTCGCCGGATCCGTCGGCGGCGCGGCCCTTGGAGAGCAGACCCTGCTTCTCCCCGAGGGCGTCGACGCGGCAGAAGACCTCGATCGTGAGGTCGTCGGGGATGTCGAGGGCGTCGTTGTCGGGGGCCTCCAGATAGGCGCCGTCGGTGAGTTCGACGGCCCACGACTGCTCGTACGCGGCCGCGATATGGGACCACTCGTGCAGGGGGAACGTGGCACGGGTGGCGACGAGGCCGTGGCCGGCTCCGGCGACGACGCGGTACGTGGCCTCCGCGGCCTGGTCGAGGGCGGCGGGCGCGGCCGTGGTGGTGACGCCGCCGCGCAGGTACACGTGCCGGCCCTGACCCGAGCGGTCCAGGACGCCCGGCTTGCCGCCGACCCGGGCGGCCGGGTCGGTGTACGGCCAGTAGCCCATGAGCCCGGACTCCTTGCCGGTCAGCCGGCGGTTCTTCAGCTCCCGGACTTCGGCGGCGGCGCGGGCGGTGCCCCAGAGACGGACCTCGTCCATCTCCACCGCGGCGTAGTCGGGCACCCAACTGGCGAAGTGGCTGCCGAAGCTGAAGAGGCCGTCCCCGTTGTAGGTGCCCGACGCGACGCGCCTGGCCTCCTCGGCGCCGTCCCGGTAGATCACCTGCTCCCGGGTGGCGGCGTTGAACACACAGGCCCAGTGGTGCCAATCGGTGTCCACATAACCGTAGTTGGTGCTGAGGTCGTCGCCGTAGAACGCGAACGTGAAGGACCCGGTGTCACGGAAGCCGATGTGCAGGGCGTTCCGCGTACTGCCCTGCGATGCCCCGTGGCCGACGACGTAGTGCGCGCGGTGCGCCTGCCATCCCACCTTCCGCCGGGCCCAGAACTCCACCGTGAAGCTCTTGTCGGCGAGGCTGAAGCCGCTCTCGGTCATGGCCACGCCGCTCTTGCCGTCGAAGTCCAGCGCGGGCACGACGGGGGCGGCCGGGGCGAGGAGGCCGAGCGTGTACGGGGCCTCCGCCGTGCCGGCGTGCACGATCCTGGCCTCGCCGGACACCCGCTCGGGGTTGATCCACGCCTCCAGGGTGAGGTCCCGGGTGGCGGCCACGCGGTCGAGCCGGTCGGCGGGCAGGGTGAGGTGGTGCTGCTCCCCGTCGAAGGCGTACGCCCGGCCGGGCTTGTCGGCGCGCCAGCGGCAACCGTGCCCGGAGACCAGGTCCGGGGCGTCGCCCAGCGGGACCTCCCCGGCCGTGCCGGGCTCGGCGAACACCAGCCGGGATCCGTTGGACAGCGTCGCCCCGGTGGGTTCGGAGCGGGACCGGCGGTGGTCGTGACGCAGCCGCTGGACCGCGTCGCCCGGCTGCGGCTGCGGGCCGCCCTCGCCGTCCGTCAGCCTGAGCCTGGTGGCGCCGGACGCGTGATCGCCGTCGACGAGGTAGAGGTGACCGCCGACGGTGACGGGGGTGCCGCCGGGCAGCGGGGCCGGGGCGGCCTCGGCGAGCCGGAGGACGCCGCCGACGATGTCTCCGGCCTTGCCGCCGGACAGGAGTCTCGCGGTGGCGTCGAAGTCCTTGACCGCACCCACCGCGGCGGGTTGCTCCGGGGCGCCGTTGACGATGGCGGCGAAGTCGGCGGCCCGGCGCGGCAGCCGTTCCCAGGTCTCGCTCTCCTCGCCCCGCCGGACGGTGAGGTTGCACAGGCCGGGGCCGTCGCCCGCCGTGACCTGGATCCGTACGTCACACAGGTCGGTGCCCGCGTCCCGGGCGGTGAAGGTGAGGGCCTTGCCGTCGCCCGCCGTCAGCCGCCGGGACGAGCGGACCACCGAGGTGTCGTAGTACGAGGCGAAGAACTGGCCGTCGGTGCCCCGGAAGTAGAGCACGACGTTCCCGGTGGCACTGTCCAGCAGATACGGCCGGTCCGCCGAGCGGGCGAAGGCCAGCAGGGCGCCCGAGCAGCTCAGGCCGGTGGGGTCGACGGACAACTGCGGTACGGGCAGCGCGATGTCGTCGGCGCCCTTGAGACCGCCGGTGAGCCGGGCGAGGTCGTCGCGCTTGGCCGCCAGCTCGACCTGATGGTCGGTGATCTCCCGCTGCCGACGCTCCAACAACTCGCGCTGGGGCCGGAGTTCGGCGAGCTGGGCGTCGAGCTTCTCCACCCGCTGACCCGCGTCGCGGATGTCGGAGTGACCGAGGTCGTGGAGGGCGACCCGCTCGAAGGCGATCAGCGCTTCGCCGCTCTCGGTCACCACGGCGGTGTCGTACTGCACCACGCGGTCGCCGAGCCGGTCGGGGGCGCAGACGGCCTTCTCGCTGTACCGGTTGACCAGGGTGGAGTAGCCGTCACCGCGTTCGTAGATGCCGAACAGCGTGTTCCACGCGCCGGACTTCCTCGGGTAGACGATGAGATCGGCGTCGTTGTCCCGGCTCTCACCCGAGACGTTCATGTCCCTGCCGGTGTGCAGATTCTGCAGGTGGTAGAGCATGGAGCCGTTCCAGGAAGACCCGGGCGGCATCACGACGGCCCACAGCGCCGACTTCGCGTCCTTGTCGGCGGTCCGGATCAGCATGGGCCAATCGCCCTGCCCCTGGCCGTCTCCCTTCACCGCGAGGTACTGCGGCTTGCCGTCCCGGGGGTTCTTCAGGCGCAGTCGGCACGCCCAGCCGGTGATGTCCTGCGACCTGTAGTAGAAGCCCTCGCGGAGGCGCTCAAGCTCCGGAATGTCGGCGGTCTTCCGGGTGAGGTCGGCGATCTCGGCCTCCTTGGCCGTGATCTCCCCGACCAACTCCCGGATCCGGCCGTCCAGTTCGCTGATCGCCTCGACGTCCGCACTGCCCTCCGGTGCGGTGAGCACCGGCAGCGCCAGCTCGTCCGGGATCTGGGCGAGGCGTCCGTCGCGGCCCACGCCGAGGTCGAGCGTGGCGAGGTAGGACTCCGCGGTGGCCGCGCCGGTCTTCGGGTCGGGGCCACCGGTCGCGTACGACAGCAGCACACGGGCCTGGCGTTTGGCGGGTTTCGGCTCCTGCCCGTAGCCCGTGCCGGTGTCCTCCTGCTGGTGGTAGAGCACGGCGGAGAGCCCGGAGGCGGTCGTCCGGCCGGTCACCGCGAAGCTGTCGCGGCGCACGCCGGGGTGGTCGCCGACGGGTGCCTCGGAGACCACCCACTTCGGTGCGCCGACGAGGTCGCCGTGCAGCGCGCTGTCGGTCTGGTCGTACAGGCGAGTGCCGGAGCCCTCGTCGAAGCGGTAGTAGGCGACGAGACCGGGGTCGTTGCCGATGAGGCGGATGCCCTTGTCCCGCTCGATCTCGCCCGCGGTGCGGGCGCGGTTCCAGATCCGTACCTCGTCCAGTTCGGCGCGGGCACCCTGGCCGAGGGCGCGGCCCAGCAGCAGGGGGCCGGCGCCGGTGTAGTCGCCGCCGGTGGTGCGGGTGCCGACGGACTCGCCGTCGCGGTAGACGGTCTGGCGGCGGGCCGCGTGGTCGTGGACGCAGGCCCAGTGGTGCCACCCGGTGTCCGCGGTCGTGACGTCGGAGTTGAGGTCGTCGGCGTAGAACGCGAAGGTGAAGCGGTCGTCCTCGCGGAAGCCGATGTGCAGGGACTTGAGGGCGCTGCCGCTCTGGTCACCGTGGCCGACGAGGAACTCCTGACGGCCCGTTCCCGTGCGCCGCGCCCAGAACTCGACGGTGAAGTCGCTGCCCGCGAGTGCCGGTCCCTCGGCGACGCGCACATGCGAGTCTCCCTCGCCGAACGCCAGCGCCGTCTCCGCGTACCCACTGGTGCTGACCACCGGTACGAGCGGCTGTCCGGTGAACGGGCAGGTGCCCGGCCCGCTCTCGTACACCGCGTCGCGGTAGGCCGGGTCCGGGCTCGTCCACGCCTGTGTGCCCTGGAGGTTGAACAGCCCGTCGCGGCCCTGCTCCATGTTGAAGGAGTCGATCCGGCCGGTGGCGTCGTTGTGCGCGAAGATCTGCCAGCGCTGCTGCCCGTGTACGGCGGTGGGCACGAGCAGGGCGGTGAACCGCCCGCCCGACAGGTGCCGCACGAACGCCAACTCCTGCGTCGGTTCGTGGAAGGGGCGCCCTTCCATGTCCGTCGTGCCGAGGCTGTCCTTGGCCGAGTCGGGGCGGGTCCGGTGCCGGCTGCGGCGGTAGCGGGCCTCCAGTACGGGTTTCAGCTCCCCGCCGACCAGCAGGAACCGGTCGCACAACAGCGTGTCCGCGACCAGCGGCACCTTGGCGCCGGAACGGTCCTTGACGTAGTCCGCGCGGTCCGGGTCGCCGGAGGAGCCGCCGCTCGCCAACGTGTGGACGGCGTCCGGGTGGTCCGCGCCCAGCGACTGGCGCAGCACCACGATGTGGGTGCCGTCGGACAGCGCGTGGAAGGGCGCCTCGGCCGTGAGCCGGGCCGTGGTGGACAGGAAGGGGTCCACCTCCTCGTCGTCCAGGCGCTCACCGGGCGCGGCCTCGACCCTGCCGCCGCGTTTGACGACCGGCAGCGCGGTGGCGCCGACGGCTCCGTACCCCACGTCGGACAACTCACCCGGGAAGCGCAACGGCAGCGGATTCTCCGACCAATAGGCCGCGTCCAGCTCGCCCTTGGCCTCGTCGTGCCGCGCGAGGTCGAGCACGGTGTAGACCAGCCGCCGCTGATCGTCCATGGCGAGCGCCACGGTCGTGCCCTGATGGCGCACCGTGGTGGTGTGAACGTAGGCGCGGTCGCTGTAGACCTTTAAGAGGTGCTGCTCGGCGGAGCTGGGCAAGACGTCTCCTCAAGAGAACGACGGGGGCGGGCACGGCGGCCGAACGGCCGCGCTGACCTGCGCCGCTCTCCTGGTGAGCGCGGCCATCACACGATTTACCGGTGCGAAGGCGTCGTCAAGGAGCGGTTTTCGGCACGGCCGGAACGGGTCTGGTCCACGCCGTCGGCCATCACCACCGCCCGTAACCCGGCACCGGATCCCAGGTCTTGACGTCCAGTCGGCAGACATACTGCGGACGGTCCTTGACCACTCTCAGCGCGCTGGGGAACAAGGGCGGCCGCCTCGCCCGGAGAGCACCGGCCCCGCAACACCCCACCCACACAAGGGAAATGCCCCGAACCAGGGCTTCTGCAACACCCTTCAGTTGTCACCTGGACGGTCCGTCGCGGCGCTCCTTCTGCGCAGGGTCGCGTGGAGTGGGGTGGCGGGTTGCAGGAGCAGTCCGGCGCGTGGTGCCACCTCGGTGCCGGGCAGGTCGAGACGGAAGCGCTGGGCGAGGGTGGCGAGTACGAGGACGGCCTCGACTTGGGCGAAGCGCGCACCGAGGCACGTGCGCTGGCCGCCGCCGAAGGGGTACCAGGCGTGGTCGGGTACCGCGTCCGGGGCGTCGGCCGCCCAGCGCTCGGGACGGAATTGTTCGGGGCCGGGGAACCAGCGGGGGTCTCGGTGGGTGGTCCACTGGCTGCACCAGACGATGGTTCCGGCCGGGATGCGGGTGCCGCCCAGCGTGGCGCCTTCGCGGGCGACCGCGGGGATGAGCCACACGGGCGGGTAGAGGCGCATGGCCTCTTTGACGATCTGCTGGGTCCAGGTGAGGCGCTCGTAGTCGTCGATGGTGGGCGGTCGGCCGGCCAGCACGTGCTCCAACTCCGCTTCGAGCCGCGCGCGGGCCTCGGGTGCGCGGGAGAGCAGGTACACGGCCCAGGTCAAGGCCGTGGAGGTGGTTTCGTGGCCGGCGGCCCAAAGGGTGACGGCTTCGTCGCGCACCTCCCTGGGCGAGAGCGGACGGCCCTCTTCGTCGCGGGCCGCGAGGAGCCTGTCGAGCAGGTCGTCGCGCTCTTCGGCGGCGTGGGCCGGGTCTCGCCGTTCCTTGATGAGCCGGTGTACTTCGCCGTCGATCGTGGCAACGGCCGCCAGCAGGCGTCGCCGGGACGGGGTCCGTACCCAGGCGGGCAGAAAGAGGCCGATGCCGCGCAGCTCCGCCCCCACCGCGCGCTCCGCGACGTCCATCGCATCACCCAGGGCCTTCGTCTGTCGCCCGAGGTCGCTGCCGAACAGGGTGCGCAGGACGATCCGCTGGGTGATCAGCGCCATCTCCTGGCGGACGTCGACCCGCGCACCGTCGCGCCATCCGTCGGCCGCCGCTCCGGCGGAGTCGACCATGGCCTCGGCGTACGTGCGGACCTGGCGCGGGCGGACGGTGGGCTGGACCAGGGAGCGTTTGCGCCGCCAGTCGCCGCCCTTGCTGAGAATGACGCTCTGCCCCGTGATCTGTTTGAGCGCCCAGCCGATTTCGAGGATCTCGTAGGTGTTCTCCCGCGCCGCGAGCAGTTCCATGATGTGCCGGGGCTGGGAGATGAACAGGCTGCGCCGGGGGCCCAGGGACCAGGTCACGGCGTCGCCGAAGTCGTCGCGCAGGCGCGTCAGAAAACTCAGGGGGTCCTTCCCGAAAGCGAGGAGGTTACCCAGTGGCGGCAAGCCGCGCGGGCCGTGGACGGGGTTGAGCGGCAGCGTGGATACGGGCATCGGAACTCCCCGGGTATGCCTGTTGGGGCCCAACATAACGGCTCTCTACCCACCGCTCCGGCGCGACAGGCAACCGGCTGGGGCCAGTGCCCGGCGGCTGCGAGCACGGAAGGCCGTGTGGTCCACGCCCCGCGCGGCGCGGCGCTGGCACACCCACCTGAACGCCCCCGCCCTCGCCCCGAAACGGATGCCGAACAACCGGAGCCGGGCCGTAGGGAAGCATGAGTCGCAACCAAAGATCACGAACTCCTGACTTTCGTCCCTGTGGTTCACATGAACACTCGTCCATGACCCTTTGAGCGCCCTGGGCAACTCCCCCTGGCCGTCGACGGAACGACGGAGTGACAGCATGCGAATGACGAAGGCCAGACCGGTTCTGGCCACCCTGGCAGCGGCGTCGGCCCTGACCCTCGCTGCCGGAACGGCGCAGGCCACCCCGGCGAAGGCCGACGGGAATGTGGAGACACGCAACGACGCCAATGTGTCGGCGTACCAGTGCTCCACGGGCAACACGTTCAAGTTCCGGCTGTTCTACAACTCCGGACAGAAGAACGCCTGGATTCGGTTCGGGTACTCCGAGCAGAACTTCGGCGCAGGTGACGGGTCGTCCGGTTACCTCATCTACCACTACTGCAAGGACACCGGTGACGGCTCGGGCCAGAAGGTGAAGAACAATGCCGCGTCCGCCCGGAACTACAAGACCAGCCAGTGCTGGGCCTACACCTACTACAACAGCTGGTACCAGGGCCCGGCCGACCTGATCGACACCAACACCGGACGCAACCTCTACAACACCTACAACGAGAACGCCTCGTTCCAGTGGCAGGGGGCGGGATGCTGACCGACGATGCGAAGAAGGTCGCCCGCGCGGCCGGACGGCGCCTCAAGCGCCCCGCGGTGCGCCGGATGGGCATCACCGTGGCGGTCGCCGCGGCCACGGGCGCGGTGGTGTGGTCCCTCACGCAGGGCCAGCCCGTTCCGGACGGACAGGCCATCGCCCGTGGTGCTGCGGCGGTGACGGGCAAGGACGCCTGGAAGGTGCCCGAAGTGCGATACGTCGCCCACGATCCGTCGACCTGGACGCTGCCGATGGACCCCTACCAGATCTCTGGCACACAGCCCTCGGGGATCCTGGCCCAGGCCGCCATCGACAAGAAGGCCGCCGCGTGCGTCAAGGACCTCGGGCTGAACTACCCGCACCACGTGGCCACTTCCTGGGAAGAGGCCCGCACGAAGCCGACCACCGGACCCAGGAACGCGATGGACGGCCGCCATGGCATCCACGACGCCATGAAGGCCGCGACCTACGGCTACGGCCGGCCCGGCAGCGACCAAAGCAGCGGCGAACGGCGAGTGCTGCGCGAGGAAGCCGACATCACCCCGGAAGTCCAGGCTGCGCTCACCGGCTGGAAGGACCCGGTCACCGGCGAGGCCCTGGCGGCAGCCCCGCGCACCCTCAGCGGCAAGACCGTCCCGGAGTACGGCTGCCTGGGCCAGGCACAGCAGGAGATCCGCGAATACAACGGTGCCGGCACCGACATGACCCAGGACGCGATCTCGCGTCTGGCGGCCGAGGGCTGGAAGAGGTCCCAGGCCGACCCCCGGGTGACGGCCGCCTGGGGCGCATGGTCGGTGTGTATGAAGGGCAAGGGCTACAACTACGCCGATCCCTGGGCCGCCAACAACGACCCCAAGTGGACAGCGTCGGCGGGCCGGTCCAAGGCGGCCATCGCCACCGCCACCGCGGATGTCGCCTGCCGTACGGAGCACAAGGTGGCCGAAACCATGCACCAGGTCGAAGTCGACTGGCAGAACAAGCTCATCGCCCAGAACCCGAAGGCCATCACCGAAGCCAAGGCATTCACCGACCGCGTCACTGAGCGCGTGAACACCACGCTCGGACGCTGACACAGCTGTGGGCGGGCCGCCGTTGACGACTTCCGGCCGCCCGCCCACCCCCAAAGAAGGAGGCAGACGCAGCCGCATGCGCACTCGCCGCATCCTGGGTTACACCACCGTGCTGGTCACCCTCGCCGCCGTGCTCTACCTGGCCCAGCAGGCCACCACGCCCGCCCACACACCGCCCGACTACACCGGCCAGCAGTTGTGCGGCAAGGACTACCCCGTTGTCGACCAACACCGGATCAAAACGGGAGACACCTCAGCCACCGTCTACCTCGGCTACAGCAGCGCCAGTAGGTCCTACTGCGCCGTCACCGTGCGCGCCGACCACAGCGCTGCCGCCCCCATGAGTGTCTTCCTGCAAACCGGGGACCATCCCCAGGACACCGGAACGAGCGCCACCGCCGACCACGCCGGCCCGGTATTCACCTACGCCAAGACCCAGTGCGTCACGTGGGGCGGCCGACTCCAGAACACCGGATGGACCGGCCCGCACCGACACTGCGCCCCCTAGCCGGACCGGCCCCCGGAGTCGGCGGCGCGTCATCCGGTTCAGGCTCCGTGCCCCGTACACGCCGAAGGGACCCAACTCACCGGACCGAGCGGCACCCAGAACCGGGGTGTTGCCCTCACCGTGGTGACGTCCGTAGATCACGTCGTCACCTACCTTCGGAATGTCACGCCGCAGCCTGCGATTGTGCACCGCTTTCCGCCGATGCCCCTCATCGCCGGTGAAACTGGCCCCCCATGGCCCATGGCCAATACCCACCGGCCGCGATTCCGTGACCCAGCGGGCCAACGGCTCGCCTCCCGCGCCCTGTCCCCCAGACGCCAGGAACGACACGTCCACACTCAGCAGGACGCCGCCGCGCTCACGGCCACGCTGTCAGCCCGGTGACATACCCGCACACTTCATGCTGCTGCCCACAACCCCCGGACGCGCTTGTCCCGCAATCCCCTGCGCGGCAGGGGATTGCGGGACAAGGTCAGCAACTGCAGGGTCAGAGCAGCTTCTGCGGGCCCTGGAACTGGTCGACGGGCGCGACGTTGCACGCGGTCTTGGGGCCGCCGAGGAGGTGGCCGCCGATGCCCTCGCCCTCGGGCATCGGCACCGCGCAGCGGAGGTCGACGTTGATGAGCGGGGCGCCGTAGGTGTTGCCGATGCCGCCCGAGTCGCCGGTGATGGCGGTGTTGCCGTTCCGGGTGCCGAAGTCCGTGGCACCGGTGCCGCTCACGGTCGAGCCCGACACGACACGGGCGGCCCGGATCATCTCGTGCGCGTTGGTGGGGGTGTTCTGGGCCTGAGGCCCCGTCGCGGCCGAGGCGGGCACGGCGACGGCCATCGTCGCGGCAGTGGCGAAAACCGCCCCGGCCAGAACCTGCTTGATCACAGTTGTGCTCCCATTCGATGGATCGATGAGGGTGCAAGACCCGCCACGCGGGAAACCTGCCATACCTGCAACGAGAACCATTCACAACACGTCACAAGTTGTACTCATTCAGACCAACTGGGCCAGCGTCGAAGCCCGCAGTACCTACTGCTCGTCAGCCACAGCATCTCGCCAACAAGGTCAGTAACTCGTCGATGAGCTCTCGGGTGAGATGCTTCATCGCGTACTGGTTCACATGGGTCCGTAGCTCTCCACCCCGCATAGAGCGTCTCGCAGGAGCGTGAGTGAGTGAGTACCGGCGAACAATGTCTTCGCCGGGCTGACGGAAGTGGCCGGTCCATGGCGGTACGCCGGAAGGACGGGCGCCTGGTGCTCATCGCGCTCACCATGCACAACACACGACGCCCATCAACCAACAGCGCTCCTGCGTCCGGACGTTGATGAGTGGCATCGCCAACCCGGACGATCAGGAGCCCTGCCTCGTCACGAGCCACCGTCCGGCAGTTGGAACTGATGGAGAAGGTGCAGCTGATGCGCCGACAAGGAACTCGCGCAGCTCGGCGATCTTGCGCGGGAGCAGGCGTTCGGGTGCCATGTCGGCTCTCACCGTCTCATTCAGGCCGATGTCAAGCTGGTGGTCGGCCCAGTCCCCCCACCACCAGGCCGGCGCAGGCGCACCCTGTCGGCCAGGGAACTCGTCGCGTAGCGTGCATCCATGACGTACCGGACTCCGCACGACGCTCTCACGTCGGCGCAGTCGCTCCGCCACATCTTCGGAGACGACGCCGAGCAGTACGACGCCGCCCGGCCCGGTTATCCCAGGCAACTGATCGATGAGGTCCTGGACTTCTCCGCGCTGGATGACGGCGCGCCCGCCCTGGAAATAGGCGCGGGGACAGGCATCGCGACGCTGGCCTTCGCAGAGTGCGGCATACCGGTAACCTGCGTCGAACCCGACGTCCGCATGGCGCGAGTGCTGCAACGCCGCTGCATGGGGCTGCCCCATGTAACCGCCGAGATCGCCGACTTCGAGACATGGCGCCCCGCGCAGCGATACGGCCTGCTGTACTGCGCCCAGGCATGGCACTGGGTCGACCCAGCCGTACGCTGGACCAGAGCCAAAGCCGCGCTGTCCCCGAGCGGAGCGATCGCCCTCTTCTGGAACCACTGGTTTCTGGAATCCGGCGAACTGGCAGCCCAGTTGGCCGACGCCCACGCCCGACACGGCATCGACATACCCGAGCACACCATCCTGGATCCACGCCCCCGCCCCACACACCACGGCACCGACGCGCGCCAGTGGCGCGATATGACGGCTGCCGGCTTCGTCGATCTGGACCACCGCCTGTACGAATCCGTACACGACCGATCCCCGTCCGCACTGATCGACCTGTTCGCCTCCTACTCGGGCTACCGGGCACTTCCGTCCCAGGCACGGGAGCGGATCTTCGGGGACATGGCCCGCATGGTGGACGAACAGGGTGGAAGCATGCGGGTGAGGGTGAAGACAAGCCTCTTTCTCGGGCGGGCGAGTTCCGCCGTCACTCGTCCGGACTGAACGGCCCTGTGACGGCACCGGCCCCTGCTGTCGCGAACGTTCGCGGCGAAACCGCCGCCGCTACCTGCGGAGACGCCGGATCAAGCAGACGATTCCCGAGCCGAAGGGCCAGCGGGCCAACCGCAAACACCGCCGCAGCAACGGAGGTTGGCCCACTGGCTTCGGCCCAGAGATCTACAAGCGCCGCAACGAAGCTCACGTGCGAACTCGCCGGTGACCACGCCCGGAGGTAGCCGCGGTACCTCCTTTAGGCCATGACCTTGCCGACGCCGCCCTGGACCTGGGTGGCACGCTGGTTGATCTGCCACAGCTGACCTTCACGGTTGCTGACGTAGATCCAGCCGTTGACGGTGTCCAGCGCGAGGCCCTCGCACGTCCCCAGACCGGTGGCCACCACGCGCTGCGCGCCGTCCGCGAGAGTGATCTCGTACAGGCGCCCGTTCAAGTGGTCGATGGTGTACGCCCGGCCGGCGCCGTCGAGGGCCACGCGGATCGTGCTCGCCCCGGAAAGGCTGGTCACGACGCGGTTGGTGCCGTTGGCCAGGTCGACCTCGTACAGCTTGCCGCTGCCTTCCTTCTGGCCGATGTACGCCTTGCCCTGCCCGTCCAGCGCCACTCCGCCGATGCCTTTCCCCAGGCCGGTGGCGATCGTGGTCTTCTGCCCGCCCGGCAGGTCGACGACGATCAGCTGCCCGTCGCGCCAGCTGGCGACGTGGGCCTTGCCCGCCGCGTCGAGCGCGACGCCGTACGCGCCCGGCACGTCGGCGATCTTGCGGGAGGAGCCGCTGGACAGGTCCACCGCGAGCAGGCGCCCGCCGTCGCAGTCGGTGGTGTAGGCCGTGCCCTGGCCGTCCAGCTCCACATCGCCGATGTCGCCCAGGGTGCTCGCGGCCGGGCGCTGGGCGCCGGTGCCGACCTTCACCGCGGACAGCTTCTTGCCGCCCCGGTCGGCGACATACGCCGTGTTGAGCGACGGGTCGACCGCCAGGCCTTCGGACGTTCCCAGACCCGTCGCGATGAGGGCGTAGCCCCTGCTGTTGCCGATGAGCTTCGACAGGTCTTCGAGCTTCGGCATGTCGTCGTCGCCGATGCTCACCTTCGGAGGTCCGAACGCCTTAGTGGTCGACGAAGCCATGGTGGACGTCGAACCGGGGTCTTCGGAGACCTGGCGCTGCGCGGCGGCCGCGCCCTGGGCGTTCTGGAAGAGCGGGTTGAGGAAACCCATGACGTCGAACGCCCCGTGCGCGGTCTGGCGCACGAGCCACGGGTCGCGCTCGCTCTCCAGCTTGCGCACGGCGTCCGAGATGTCACCGGCTCCCGGGGTGTCTTTGTTGAGCGCCTCGGCGGACTTGTCGGCGGAACCGGCTTGGTCTCCGCCGTTGTCGAAGATGTTCTTGAAGGACATGGGCTTTCCTCCCGACCCCTTAGAGGGGCTGCTTCTGGTTCTGGTAGTCGAGTACTTCCGGCTGGAAAACCCGGTGTTCTCCGGTACGGACAGCGACGATTTCGGCCGTCCCCTTCTGCAGGAACCGCTTTCCTTGGTCAGCCAGGTCGAAGCGGCTGTTATCGGCGGAGGCCTCGCCGAGTTTCCACGCGATGACCCGGGAGTACTTCGGGTCGGCGCCCTGCTTCGCAGTCTCCTTGACCTCCACCGGCTCGGGATAGTACAAAGCGACCCAGCCGCCGAAAGTGACGGGGAATTCATAGTCGAACTGGCGAATCTGACGCCGCGTCGTGGCCATGACGTCCGCCCGGCTGGCGATTTCGAAGCTGACCGACGACTGGTGCTTCCATTCGGTGGTCAGCGAGCCGCTGACGGAGCCGGTGATCCCGAGCAGCAGCTCTCCCCACAACTCCCCGGTGCCGGTGACGGAACTCGTGGCTTGGGTGTTGCTCGTCGCTTCCGTCTGGGACTCCGTGTTGACGCCCTGGTTGTCCTTGCTGTTGAGCAGGGTGGTCTTCTGGTACTGCTTCATCTCCATGCTCTTCTGGAGCTGCTGCTGGAGCGATGCGGTGGACTTCGCCCCGAAGGTGAGCTTCACCTCCCCTTGGAGCGACCAGCTGATCGTGTTCGAAATCGAGAATTCGACCGTGTCCGTCACAGTGATTTTGATCGGGTCGGTGCCATTGATGTACGTCTGCTTGGAGATCATGTCGGGAGGCGGCTGCTGGATATCGCCGCGTTCTTCGACGACCGGTACGCCGACATTCATGTAGGCGAGCCAGCCCCGCTCGTGCGCGGTCGGCTCTTCCGATGGGAAGTCGCCGTAGCGCACCTTGTTCAGGGAGAACCCGATCGGGTCGATCTGCTTACCCCCCTTCTGGGGGGTCCGCTTGAGTACGTTCCGCAGTTGGTTCCGCTGCAGGATGCCGGCGGCCCTGGCGGCGATTTCGAGTTCCTCTTGATTCCGCGTGGTCAGCGGATGCCGCATGAATACGTCGTTGATGTAGGCCGTTCCCACATCGTTCCTGGCGCTGGCATTTCCCATGCTCTTCAGACCCTCCCTGCGTCGCAGACCGGTGACGCTACGCATCCGGCGGCAAATGATCACCGAGCCGAACTCGCCACCTGGTGAGAACCGGACAGACGCCGCTGACCAGGCGTTTTGATCTCATCCTGGCGGGCGCGTTCCCGGGGCGCCCCACGTCCCCGGGGCACCGTTCCTTGATCTTTGGGGCCAAGATCCACAGGCGCGGTGCCGCGGCCGTCGGCGCGTCCGGGCGCGCGAGGTGTCCGGAACTGCGGTCCCGTGGCCCCCAGCGCCGCCGGGCCCGCCCCTTCCGGCTCGATTTAGCCTCGACCGAATGTTCGACTCTGCCGCGCATTGGCATTCCGGCAGACGCAGGCGCCTGCACGGCGACGCAGCCGGTGTTCCCGGGGCGGGCTTCTACCTTCGTTACCGTTACCCGTTCCCGGCGGCGACAAGACGCTAGAGGTGTTCTAACCAGGGGGTGGAGCGCGTGCTCGGCGCCCCCGCCCCCCTGCCCGCGGTGGATGGTCCTGCCACCGCGCAGTGCTTCGCGGATCTCGGCGGGCTTGGCGGCCCTGATGGGCATGATTGCCTTGAGGTGCTCGGCGAGTAGGCCGGGCGGGCGACGCCACCAGCGCGGCCGCGCTCATCACTACGGCCCGGGGCGCGACTTGCTCCACCGCCCGCCACAGCGAGCGACGCGGTGTCCAGGTCCGTGCCATGCTGTTCGACCACCTCCAGCTCCAGCTCCGAACAGCATCATCCAGGCCCTGCTGGACCAGCGAGCGAAGCATCGGCGGGCTCATGCACCACCGCAGACTCACCCGTTACTACGAGACCCATCCGCACCGCTCCGAGGCCATGACCCGCCTCGCGATGATCGGCCTCATGGCCCGCCGCCTCGCCGGCGAAGCCACCCAAACCGGCCCCGAACCCAACCCTGGACCCAACACGAATCACACGGTGAAGCACTCAGCCAGGTCGGTTGCCGCGCGGCGGAAGGCGTCCATCGCCTCGCCTTCCGCCGATGGCCTTCAACACCCGGCCGCCCAAGGCCAGTTGTCGGTCCCCCGAGTCACCTCGGCCTGCACACCTCCGGCGCGCTCTCCTTCAGGCCGAGCAGGCGGTAGTAGTTCTCCCCGAGGGCAATGTCACGGAAGGCCCGATCGCCCAATGCCTTGTTGATCCGGCTGGTGACCTCAAGCTCTTGCTCATAGACGTGGAAGTCCTTGTCGCGCGAGGCCACGAAGTCCGTCCCGGGAATGGCCCTGGTCGGATACCGGTCGAAGAACTCGGCGTACTTCTGCCTGACTCCCGGCTTGCTGAAGTAGCTGTCTTCCAGCACCCGCCAGCTGAGGTCCAGCGTGAGATCGGGGTCCTCGTCCAGGAGCCTCTTCATGATCCCGATGTGCCGGTCGGGATCCATGGTGGTGAGCTCCTTGGACAGGCCCATATGCGCCCACACGATCTTGTTCCCCGGGTACAGCCGAAGGGTCTCCTCCATCAGATGGAGATACTTCGTCTGGTCCGCATTGCTCCCGAGATCCGAGTGGATGGTGATCGGAATCCCGCGGTCGCGCAGCACCTTCATGAAGGGCGCCCAGTTCTTGATGTTCTCACTCGTCGCGGGCGTGTGGTGGTTGGGGAACAGCGCCTGCTTGACGAGGTTCACCTCCCCCGCCCACCGGAACACCCCCGGGAACTCCTTGTCGTAGAGGGCGATTCCGGGTGGGATGGTCTCCGGGTGGTTCAGGTCCATGAAGGTCATGGAAACCGCGAGTTCGGGGTCCTTGGGCTTGGTCTCCACATAATTCTCGGCGTTGGCGAAGTCGTTCTTCATGCTCGGCACCACAGGAGTGCCGGGACAGTCCAGGTAGTACGTGCAGTTGGAGGTCACCGGCAACATCTGCCCGATGCCGTACATGCTCGCGTGCCGCACACCGCTCTTGTGCAGATACCCGGTGAGTTCCTCGAACGGAATCGCCTGCCCGCCGAACGGGCGGAAGTGCAGATGGCTGTCGACCTGCGAGGTGTAGGGCTCTCTCGCCCGGTCGAAACACCCCGTCCCCGCCAGCGCCGAACCCGCCCCCGCCGGGGACGCGACGACGGCCACCGCCGTCAGTACCGCACCGGCCACGGCGAGGCGCCTGCTGATTCGTGACATACCGATGATGACCTCCGGTTGACACAGTCGTCCGTCGCGCCCCGGAAACCACGGCCACTCTGGTGCGGCCGCAGGGGCCTTGGGAGCGTGCCCAGGGAGCGGACTCCCCAGCCTCGCCCCATGGGCCCGGCGCCGGAGCGAAGTTGTTCGACGAGTCACCCAAATTACGGTCCCCTCCCGGCCGGGTCTTCGGAAACGCCGAGTGTTCGTGGGAAACAACCCGGGCAGCGTCTCCAGAACCCTGGCCTCGGTAGCAGACGACGCACCACCACCTGCCGCGCCGACCTCCGATCCCTCAAGCTCGAACCGCATCGAGCACACACCCGGAAGTCGGCTACAGCCGCTTCGGGTGGACAACACCTCTGATGCACAGGCCTGTTGGAGCCCTGCTCTGTCGACCAGCGTGGACACGACGTCCATGAGCAGCACGCTCGGCAGTTCACTGGCGGGACAAATCGACGAGGAGTTGGAACCGCCGACCACAGTGCCGAGCTCGCGGAGCGGGGGGACACCCGTTGCTCCGCAACCCATCGCGAGCCCATTCACGGGCGGACCGCAGGATGCGCACCTGGCGGTCAGTGAGGTCCGTCATGCGCCCAGCCACGCCCCGACCGCCCACTGACCACGGGGAGCCGTCAATGCCGGATACAACAACCACCGAGCAGATTCTCCGTACCGCGCTCGCAACTGCCACCACCACGAGCGCCCGATACGATCATGGGCAACGGACATCTGGAACGCGACCTCGGTATCGACAGCCTGGCCCTGGCCGAGCTCGTCACCACCCTGGAACAGGGCCTGGCCCTCACCATCCCGGACGAGGAGACCGGCCGCCCGCACACCGTGGCCGACGTACGCCACCTCCTCGCCCGCCTCACCTCCTCCAGCGGAACGGACCCCACCCCGTGAGCCTCCGGCAGATAGACCCGAAGCAGCGCGGCTTTCTGATCGTCAACTCCCACCCCACCGGCTCCGCCACGACGGTCGCCCGGATGTGGGAGCAGATCCCCGCACGCCCCGACGGCAGCAGCCCCGTAGTGCTGCTGCTCGGCCACAGCGCGGGCTACGGCCTGGCCACACTCCTGACCGGGCTGCGCCAGCACGGCATCCGCGGCGTCGGCGTCGCCTACGAGGCCCCTGAGACCGGGCGGCGCACCGCCGGCGCCGGCTGGTACCGCACCGCCGCCGCGGCCCGCCTCGCCGACGAGACCGCACGCGACTTCGTGTTCGTCAACACCGACGCCTTCTCCGACAAGGGCAAGGACGAGGTGCTGGACCTGATGCAGGAGCGGTACGGGAAGGTCGACTACCTCATCTACAGCCTGGCCGCCCCACGCCGTACCGACCCGGCGACCGGCACCGTCCACCACTCGGTGATCAAACCCCTCGGCCGGCCCTACGAGGCACCGGCACTGGACTTCAGCGACGACACCCCCCAGGTCACCAGCGTCCACCTGGAGCCCGCCACCGCACCGGAGAAGCATGCGACCGAGCAGGTCATGGGCGGCGCCGACTGGCAGCTGTGGGTCGAGGCCCTCGCCGAACGGGACCTGCTCGCAGACGGCTTCACCACCGCCGCACTGACCTACATCGGCTCCGAGCTGACCGCCCCGATCTACCGCCAGGGCACCATCGGCGCCGCCAAGGAACACCTGGAGCGCACCGGCCGGGACCTGAATACCGGCGTACTCGCCGACAGGGGCCGGGCCTTCACCGTCGTCGCCGGTGCCGCCGTCACCCAGGCCTCCAGCGCCATCCCCTCCATCGCCCTGTACACCACCTTCCTCCGCACCGTCCTGGGAGAGGACTTCCGCACCACCGCCCAACAGGCGCAGGACCTGTGGGACCAGCTCACCGACACCACCCCTCTCGTCACGGACGACGAGGGCCGAATCCGCCTCGACCGCTGGGAACTCGACCCGCACGTGCAGGACCAAGTCCGCGAACTGTGGTCCGACCCGCAGAACGGGCTCGCACGCTCGGCGGCCGGAGCCAACTGGTTCATCAACCAAATCCGCGAACTGTACGGCTGGGGTATTGAGGGCGTCGACTACGACCAGCCCGCCGAGACCAGCGTTGCCTGGCCGCAGCCGTAGGACCCGGCCGCTGCGCCGAAACCGAGAGAGGCCGTCGCCCGGCATGGCGGCGGCCTCTCACCTTCGACCCCGTGCTTCAGAACCCCAGAACTCACCTGGCAGGGCTGCCCACTCTGGCGTCCGGATGCGCCGTGCGCATGTGCTCGGCACCAGCCTGAAGGACCGGCGCCAGGGGCAGTCCGCGTCCATCGCAGCCCCGGCCCTCCAGCACAGCATGCAGCGCACCGAATACAAGGTGCTCATGACACCCACATGAGCCCAGGCCGCCACCGTTGCCGCGTACGCGAGAACGGGTTCCGGCTCAACAACTGCGGTCCGCGCATGCTGAGCGGAGCAGCACACACCCCTTGACTCGCCTGCTCCGCCCCGGACACTGGCGCATCAGGGGGACGCGCCAACACGCTCTGCCACGCTCTGCGAAAGGACAGCACGATGCCGACCACCGAAACGCCCTCTCTGCCCCGCGTGGGCCTGCTCATCCCGTCCTCGAACACGGTCATGGAGCGAGACCTGCGGAGCAGCCTCGCGGACGTCGCCGACCTGCACTCCGCGCGGATGCACCTCGTCGAGACGAGCAAGGACGCCGAGGCTGCGATGCTCGACACCTATCTGCCCCAGGCCATCGAGGACATCGCGTCGCTGCGGCCGGCCGTCACCGTATTCGGCTGCACCAGCGCCGGTGCGCTGCGCGGGCCGGACTACGACCGGGACCTCTGCGCGAGGATTGCGGATCGCACTCAAAGCCGTGCGGTCAGCACGATCGCGTCGGTGAGCGCCGCGATCTCCGCGACCGGTCGTCACCGTGTCGCGGTGCTGACGCCGTACGTGGACGAGCTCAACGCCAACATTCGGAGCAGCCTGAGCAGCGGTGGCCTGGAGATCCTGGATGTCGAGGGCTTCGGCATCGAGGACTGCTTCCGCCTCGCCGAGCCGACTCCGCGGGAGATCGCTGACCGCGCACTGAAACTGATCGAGCGAGCCCGTCCCGAGGTGCTCTTCATCTCGTGTACGAACTTCCGGGCGCTGGAGGCGGTTGACGAGATCGAATCGGCGGCCCGCATCCCGGTTATCACCAGCAACAAGGCGGTCGCCGCGGCGGTGCGCAAGGCGTTGAGCAAGGCCCAGTAATCCGGATCCCGGCCGCCGACCCCTACAGCCTGCGGCCGGAACCGCGAACCATTCACGCGCCGCTCTCTTCGCGCCGCAACAACCGCAAAAGCGCAGTACAGCGAGATCATCCATCAGGCCATCATCGCCGTGCCCACTGACAACGCCCTGCGCTGCGCGCTCCCCGGGGTGCCCGTCGTGTTCAGTGACGTGTTCGTTGTCTACTCATCATCAGGACACGGGAGCAGGTGGGCAGGCATCCGATGCGTCGCTGCCCACGTGTCATTGACCGACTGCGGGCGGCCACGGGCATGTGCCAGGCCCCGTTCGTCGGGCTCGCTCGTGGCCCTGGGCCACCAAAGCTCTGGGCTGCACCGCAACCGTTCCAGTCGCTGCCGCTGTCCCATGGCGGGAGCGGCGCGCATATCAGGGCCTCCCGAACCCCGTCGTCCAACCCGACGGGTCCAGGGCATGTCCGAGGGGTCGCGTATCCAGACCTCTACCTATGTGACGCGCCCGGTCAGGGCCGCAACGTCAACGAGGTTTCGCCATGGCGCGAGGCCCGGTGGGATTATGCCCGGCCATTCCTCCAGGTCAGCGGCGCTCCTTGGGCCTTCTGCTGAGGGGGATCAGCATTCATGGTTTGGAAAGCGCATTGCGTATAAGGGGTGTTGACAGATTGGGTTGGCCAGGTCGACACGGCGGTCGTTGAGATCAGCGCCACCCCCGCCCCGTCACGGCGAGACACGCCCCGCACGGCTGTCAGTCCAGGAACCGGTACAGAAGGAAGCGAATGACATCCATGCTCGACGGCTGCACTCCCTGGCCCGAGGAGTTCGTCGGCCGCTACTGGGCGGCCGGGCACTGGCGTGGCCATACGCTGGACAATCTGCTGCGCGGCTGGGCCCTGCAGTACGGACCGCGCACCGCGCTCGTGCACGGCGGCACCCGCATCACGTACGCGGCGCTGAACCGGCGCGTGGACCGCACGGCCGCCGGATTCCGGCTGCGCGGCCTCCGGCCAGGGCAACGGGTCGTCGTCCAGCTACCGAACGTCCCCGAGTTCGTCATCACCGTGTTCGCGTTGATGCGCCTCGGCGCGGTCCCCGTGTTCTGCCCCCTCTCGCACCGCGCGTCCGAGGTGTCCGACCTCGTGCGGGTCACCCAGGCCGTCGGCTACGTCGGTCCCTCGGCGTACCAGGGCTTCGACCACATGGCGATGGCCGCGGACATCGCGGCCCAAGGGCCCTTCCTGCGGCGGGTGTTCACCCATGAGGAGCCCGGCGCCTCGTCCCCGTACGGCGGCATGACGACCGACCCGTCGGGCTGCCACTACTTCCCACTGGGCTCCATCGACGCCCCGCCCGTGCCGGCGCTTGCACAGAGCGCCGACCAGGTGGCGTTCCTCCTGCTCTCCGGCCGTACCACCGATGCGCCCAAGCTCATTCCGCGCACCCACAACGACTACGCCTACCAGGCGCGGGCCACCGCCGAGATGGTGTCGCTCACCGAGACCGACGTGTATCTCGCCGCGCTGCCCGCCGAGTTCAACTTCACCTTCGGCTGCCCCGGCATCGTCGGTACCCTCTCCGTCGGCGGCACCGTCGTCCTGGTCGAGGACCCGGGACCCGCCGAATGCCTTCCTGTCATCGAACGGGAGCGGGTCACCATCACATCGGTGGTGCCCGCCGTCGCCCAGCTCTGGCTCGACGTACTTCCCACGGTCCAGGCCGACTTGAGCAGTCTGCGTCTCCTGCAGACCGGCGGCGCACCCTTGCACCGGGTGACCGCCGAACGGATCGGCCCCGAACTCGGCTGTCGTCTGCAACAGGTCTTCGGCGTGGCTGAGGGGTTGCTCACTCTCACCCGGCCCGACGATCCGGACGAGACCGTGCTCACCACGCAGGGCCGCCCGCTCTCGCCCGACGATGAGATCCTCATTGTCGACGTCGACGGCAAGGACGTGCCCGACGGGGAGTCCGGCGAACTCCTCGCCCGTGGTCCGTACACCCCCCGGGGCTACTACCGGGCGCCCGACCACAACGCACGCTCCTTCACCACCGACGGCTACTTCCGCACCGGCGACCTCGCCCGGCGCACCCCGGACGGCAACCTGGTGGTGACCGGCCGCCTCAAGGACGTCCGACGGCGGGCCCACGGAGATCCATCCGGCCGGTGACAGGCAGGGCCGACCCCGGCCTTCACGATCAGGTAACTCCCCGGCTGTCGCAGTTGAACGTCCGCCGTGTGGCGCGCTCGCAGGGAACCCGGTGCGGCTCCACCACGAGTCCGTCACGACTGCATTCGCTCAGCGGCATGAGAGTGCAGGCTGTGGCTTGCCCGCGGTATCGGCCAGGTCCGGCACCCATCGTGTGGGTTCGCACAGTGGTACCGAGACGCGCGGCGACATCGTCGGCAACGCCGGACCAGAAACCCAACCACCCACTGTCCCGGGCAGCGACACGCAGCCGCAGTCCAACAGGTCCACGGAGGACAGTCTCTCGCCGTCGCGGTGCAACCACATGTGTGGTGCGCGGAATTCGGGCGGACCGGTCGGCCGGTACGGGTGTGCAGCACGTGCAGCGTCGGCCGCTGCGGAAGGACACCAGCTCCATTCACCTCCGGCCGGTGAACGGGCTTGCTGGACGCCCCGTCTCCGCTGCGCCACCTCAAGCACCTGAGCCACCTGGTGTGAACCGGCGCACCCTCCCGGCGCACAGCGTCACGCGTACTGACAAGTAGTGATCATCGGCCAGTTGGCGACGGCTCGATCCCCTCCCCCGGCCGCACACCCGCCAACGTTCAGGGACCGCTCCGTTCTTGATCAACCGCCGGTAACCCCTGGCCTCCCACCCACCCAAAGTGGCCGGTCCACACCGGTCGCGCCACCCCCCAAGTCGGCGCAAAACATGGGTTCGTTGGGCATTCCGCCGGGGAGTGATGCCTTCGTTTCCAAGATTGTTCTGCCGGAGACACCTGCGCAACAGCGCCTCATCACCACCCGAACAGGAGCCACCGCATGCTGCCCGCCATGCCGCACGACGAGCGCGAACAATTCCTGGCCGCCCCGCGCATCGGCGTCCTGGGCGTCACCGATCCCCGGCGCGGCGACCGCGCGCCCTTGGTGGTGCCGGTCTGGTACGCCTACGAGCCCGGGGGCGAGATCGTCGTCCAGACCGGCCGCGAGACGGTCAAGGCCCAATTACTGCGCGCCGCAGGGCGGTTCAGCCTCTGCGTGCAGGACGAGCGGCGGCCGTACCGCTACGTCAGCGTCGAGGGCCCGGTCACCGCGATCGAGGACCCCCTCGACCCGGCCGTCCGCGAGGCCCTGGCCCAGCGCTATCTGGACCCCGAGGAGGCCCGCGACTACCTGGCGAGCACCGTGGACCAGCTCAAGGACGACATCGCGTTCCGCATGCGCCCGCAGCGCTGGCGCACCGCCGACTTCGCCGCCTTCGCGGCCGACTTCGCCAACCCCGCGGCGAACGCAGGAGCCGACGCCGGCTGACCGCACGGAGTCGAGAAGCGCAAGCCGCACGCAGCACGAGTCAGAAGGACCTGATGACCGACATGGACGTTTCGTTACAGCCGCTCCCCCGCCCCGTGATCCCGGCGGAGGGCACCGCCGCGGCCGGCTACCCGCGGGACCGGTGCATACCCGAGCTGTTCGCGGCGCAGGCCGCCGCCCGGCCGGCCGCCCTCGCGGCCCGGCACGCGGAGCGCACCCTGACCTACGAACAACTCGACGCCCGCTCCGATGCCTTGGCGGCGCGCCTGCACGCGCGGGGCGTCGAGCCGGGCGAGCTGGTGGGCGTGTGCGGCAGCCGCTCGCTGGAGGCGCTGGTCGCGCTGCTCGGCATCCTCAAGGCCGGTTGCGCGTACGTACCGCTCGACGAGGACCTGCCGCCGGCCCGGCTGCGGGCCATGGCCGAGGACGCCGGTCTGCGTGCCGCCGTCACCCTGCCGGACAGCGCACGCCCGGTGCGCGGGCTGCGCGTGAGCATCGCCCTCGGCGACGAGGGGAGCAGTGCCCCGGCGCGGCGCTCCGCCCCGGTTCACACCCCCTCCGCGACCGACCGCGCCTATGTGGTGTTCACCTCCGGAACCACCGGTCGCCCCAAGCCGGTGGCGTTACCGCACCGGGGTGTGGTCCGCCTCGTGCTGTCCGAGCCGGAGCTGCCGCCGCCGGGGCCGGGCGACCGGGTCCTGCACGCCTACGGGCTGTCATCCGACGCCTCGACGATCGAGATCTGGGGCGCGCTGCTCACCGGTGCGTGCCTGGTCATCGCCGACCGGGAGGAAGTGCTCTCGCCCACCGCCCTGGAGCAACTGCTGAGCGCCCGGGAGGTGACAGTCGCGTACCTGACGACGAGCGTCTTCCACCTCGTCGCCCGCACCCGCCCCGAGGCGCTGTCCGGGCTGCGGTTCGTCTCGGCCGGCGGCGAGGCGATGGACCCGCGGCTGGCAAACGCCGTCCTCGCGGCCTGTCCGGGCACCACGGTGGTCAACTTCTACGGCCCGACCGAGAATTCGGTGGTCTCCACCGCCCATGTGCTGCGCCCGCTGCCCGAGGACGCCGAAGCCGTCCCGCTGGGCCGCCCCTTCGGCGCCTCCACCTGCCATGTCCTGCGGGCCGACGGCTCGGTCGCGGCGCCCGGCGAGGAGGGCGAACTGTACGTCGGCGGTGACGGTCTGGCCCTGGGCTACCTCGGTGACCCGCGACTGACCGCGGAACGGTTCGTCCCGCTGCCCGCGGTGGAGTCCGGCGGGCTGCTGTACCGGACCGGCGACCGCGCGATACGCACGGCGGACGGCCTGCTGGAGTACCGCGGCAGGCTGGACCGCCAGGTGAAGCTGCGTGGCGCACGTATCGAACTGGATGAGGTGGAGGCCAGGTTGCGGTCCCACCCGGAGGTCGGCGAGGCCGTCGTCGAGGCCGAGGAGGGGGCGCTGACCGCGTACGTCACCGCCGCCGAGCCCGGCCGGCCCCTGCAACTGCCGGATCTGCGGGCGTACTGCACTCAGTGGCTGCCGCCGCAGGCCGTCCCGGTGCTCGTGCCGATGGACCACTTCCCGGTGACCAGCGGCGGCAAGGTCGACCGCACCCGGCTCAAAGCGGCGGCCCCGGCCCCAGTTGGAGAAGAGGTCAAGGTGGAGGGCCTGCTCGGCGTCCTCGCCGAGGTGTGGCAGCAGGTGCTGCGCGTCCGGCCCGCGCCGCGGGACGACTTCTTCCACCTCGGCGGCGACTCCCTGCTCGCCTCCGAGGCCGTCACCCGCACCCTCGCCGTCCTGGACCTGGACGCCGCGTTGGGCTCGGGCCTGATCAGGGCGCTGCTGGCCGCGCCCACGCTGGAGGGCTTCGCGGCGGCCGTGCGCGCGGCGCGCCGCGGGGGCGTGGAGCCGGCGGAGCCCGCCGTCGACTTCGTCAAGGAGGCCGAGCTCGGCTTCGACCTCCCGCCCGCCGAGGGTCCGGCCGCGCACCCGGAGGAGCCGCGGCACGTCCTGCTCACGGGCGCCTCGGGGTTCGTCGGCGCCTTCCTCCTGGACCGACTGCTGCGCTCGACACAGGCACGCGTCCACTGCCCGGTGCGGGCGTCGAACCGGGCGCACGCCGAGCGGCGGGTGCGCACCGCGCTCTTACGTTACGGGCTCCGTCCGGACGAGGCCGCGTGGCGGCGGGTGGAGTGCTTCCCCGGCGACCTGACCGAGCCCGCGCTGGGGCTGTCGAGCGGCCACGCCGCCGAACTGTCCCGCACCCTGGACCTCGTCGTCCACAACGGCGCCCGGGTCAACTTCCTCTATCCGTACGAGGAGTTGCGTGCGGCGAACGTGGACGGCACCCGGGAGGTCGTCCGGATCGCCGCACCGCGCCGGGTCCCGGTGCACTTCGTCTCGACCGTCGCCGTCGTCGCCGGGCTGGGCGCGGCCGGGGTCCGCGAGGTGGACGAGGACCGGCCGCTCGCCCACGCCGACGGGCTCACCATGGGTTACGCGGAGAGCAAGTGGGTCGCCGAAGGGGTGCTGCGGCAGGCGGCGGAGCAGGGCCTGCCGGTGGCGGTGTACCGGCCGTACGAGGTGACGGGTGACCGGACGCGCGGCACGTGCAACACGGAGACGGCCATCTGCTCCCTGTTCAAGACGATCGCCGAGACCGGACTGGCCCCCGACATCGAGCTGCCGATGGACTTCGTCCCCGTGGACCACCTCGCCGCCTCGATCGTCCACATCGCCACCCGTCGGCAGGCCGACGGCCGCACCTACCACCTCACCAACCCGCACCCGGCGATGCTGTCGGACGTCCTGGGCCGGATGCGCGCGGCGGGCTTCGCCCTGCGGACGCTGCCGTACGCGCAGTGGGTCGGCGAGCTGGTGCGCCATGTCGCCCGGAATCCGACGAGCGCCACGGCGCCCTTCGTGTCGCTGTGCGTGGACCGCAGCCGTACGGCGGACATGTCCGTCAAGGAGATGTATCTCAAGGACACGTTCCCGGTCCTTGGCCGGCGCAACGCCGAGGCGGCGCTGGCCGGCAGCGGTCTTGACTGCCCGCCGGTCGACTCCGCCCTCCTCGACCGCTACCTGGAGTACTTCTTCACCTCCGGCTACCTGCCCCGTCCCGCTGCCGGCCTCTCGGAGGCGACCGCATGAGCGAGCTCGAAACCGTCATCCAGGTCCCGGCCGTGGAGCCCGGCACCGCCGGACCGCCCTGTGGCTACGCCCGGCTGCGCACCCAACAGCCCGTCGCCAAGGCGCAGTTGCCCAACGGCGAGACGGCCTGGCTGCTCAGCCGGTACGAGGACGCGCGCGCCGCGTTCGCCGATCCCCGCCTTGAGCGGCCGCTGCTGTCGGCCTGGCCGCCCCGCGAGGGGGACGACGCGCCGCCACCGTGCCTGCCGACGTTCCTAGAGATGACCGGGGCGCACCACGAGCGGGTGCGCCGCGCCGTCCTGCCGCTGTTCGGACGGCGGCGGCTGGAATTCATGGCTCCCCGGATCCGGGCCATGGCGGAGGATCTGATCGACGGCATGGTGGCCGGGGCGCGGGACAACACGGCGGACCTCGTCGCCGCGTACGTCGAGCCGCTGCCGCTGCGGGTGCTGTGCGAGACCGTCGGGCTGCCGCACGAGGACCGCGACATCTACCTGCCGCACACCCTCGCCCTGCTCGGCGCCTCGGGGCTGACGATGGAGGACGTGCTGGCCTCCCTGTACGCGCTGCAGGACTACGCCTCGGAGCTCGTCTCCCGCAAGGAGCGGGAGGGCGAGGGCGGCACCGACTACGTACACCTGCTGCTGGCGGAGAGCCGCCGGCCGGGGAGCGAGCTGACCCGGGACGACGTCGTCAGCTTCATCGTCACCATGCTCATGGCCGGCTACAAGACCAACATGCAGCACACCGGCAATGCCTTCCTCGCCCTGCTCACCCACCCCGATCAGCTGCGGCGGCTGCGGGAGGAACCGGCGGGGCTCGGCACCGCGGTGGAGGAGCTGCTGCGCTACGTGCCGTTGATGAACGCCATCAACATCCTCGTTGCCAAGGAGGACTTCACGCTGCACGGGCAGCACATCCGGGCCGGTGACGCCGTCGTCCCCGTACCGGCGTCGGCCAACCGAGACCCGGAGGCGTTCACCGACCCCGACCGGCTCGATCTGACCCGGTCGCCCAACGCGCACGTGGCGTTCGGGCACGGCCCGCACGCCTGCACCGGCGGGCACCTGACGCGGTTGCAGCTCGCCACCGCGATCGAGGTGCTCCTCGATCGGCTGCCCGGCATCGAGCTCGCGGTGCCGGCGGAATCGGTGCCGTGGGACGAGTCGACCCCGCTGCGCGCCCCGGCATGCCTGCCCGTGCGCTGGTGACCACGCCGTTCCGCCGCACCCGACCCCAGGAGAGAGGACCCCACCCCGTGACCTCACCGCAGGCACCCGTGACCGACGACACCCCGCAGGAGGAGCCGCTTCCGCGCTATCCGTTCAGCACCAACGGCGACCGTCTCGCCCCCGAGCTCGCGGAGCTGCGCGGCCGCTGTCCCGTGGCCCGGGTCAGCACCAACTCCGGCGACGAGGCGTGGCTGGTGACCGGCTACGAGCTGGCTCAACACGTGTTGCGCGACCGGGCGTTCGCCCGTTCCGTACTGGGCGAATCCGACAGCCCGGCGCAGGACACGCCGATCCTGGCGCCCGAGCTGCTGGACGCCATGAACCACCTGCAGAAGGCCGGGCTGCGCGACGAGGTGCTCCAGGCGCTCGGCCGCAATCAGCCGGAACTGCCCGACAACTGGGTCGCCGAGGCCACCCGGGAAGGCCTGGACGCCATGGTCCGGGAAGGCGCGCCGGGCGACCTGCAGCGCCACTTCGCGGAGTGGGTCGCCGCGAAGTGCATGTGTCGGCTCCTTGGCCTCCCCTTCGCGGACCGGGCCTGGCTGGCCCACCGGGCCGACGTCGATCTGACGATGGTCACGTACTCACCGGAGGAACTCGCCCGCAACTGGGAGGAGATCCGCCGCTACATGCAGGAGCACATGGCCGCCCGCCGCCCCGGCGAACCGCGCGGTCTGATCGACCGGCTCGCCGACCTCAACGAGCGCCACCAGGGGCTGACGGTGCGTCAGTTGTCGAACATCGTGGCCGTCCTCTTCGTCAGCGGCTACGAGGACTTCGCGAGTTTCCTGGGGGTGGCGGCGTTCAACCTCCTCCAGAAGCCGGAGGTGATGAGCGCGGTGCGGGGGCGTCCGGAGACGATGCCGCAGTGCGTGGAGGAACTGCTGCGGTGCAGCGTCGTGCTGGGCAACGCGATCCCGCGCTACGTCACCCGGGACGCCGAGCTCGGTGAGGCGTCCGTCAAGGAGGGCGAGCTGGTGCTGCTGTCGCTGGACGCGGCCAACTTCGACCCGGCCACGTTCCGCGACCCGGAGGCGTTCGACCCCGCCCGCTCCCCCAATCCGCATCTGCGGTTCGGGTACGGCCGTCACCACTGCCCCGGTGCGCATCTGGTGCGCCGCCACTCCGAGACCGCTTTCCGGGTCCTCCTCGACCGTCTGCCCGGCATCCGGCTCGCGGTTCCGGCGGCGGAGGTGCCCTGGCACCCCCACCGGATGGCGATCATGTCGGCGGGGATTCCCGTCACCTGGTAACTCGCGGGCCGCTGGGGCCCGGCGCACCGTCTTCGGCACGCCGGGCCCCGTCGAGGACCCCGAGGCCGATCGGCGGCAGGCGCCCCGGACATGAACTCGGCCCCGGCACGGGCCGGGCTGCTCATCGGGGAACCCACGAACCGGCTCCACAGCAGCGGGCCGTCATCAATCTGCCCTGCTCAAACCGGCTCCCCCGCGCGGGGGAGCCGGTCCCTCCTCGCGGGGGACGTCCGGACCCGGGCCGACTGCGATCTTTGAGGCAGCGGCAGCGGAGGGAGCACACCCGCCGTCGCCAACCTCCATCGGCCCACCTGAGGAACGACCATGCGAAAGCTCATCGCCGGTATCGCGCTCACCACCGCCGTGACCGCCCTCACCACCACCACAGCCTCAGCGGCCCCGGCCGCCGAAATCACCCGCCATCAGAGCCTGCACGCCTGGACCCTCCTCAACGAGCACGGTCCGGGCCCCAACCCTGGCGAGCGGCTCACCGCCCGGGTCGACGCTCGTACCACCAACGGCCGGCAGGCCCGCGGGCATGCCACCGTCCAGCACGTGTTTCCCGGGGGTCACATCGTGCGGGTCGACATGAGCGTCGACTGCCTCACCACCGACGGCGGCGGCGCCGTCACCGTGACCGGGCCCCTCGGCTCCATCCACTACACCGTCCCCGCAGGCGAGAATCCCCCGCCCACACCGCCAAGCACCTGGCACCCGGAGACCGGTCTCACCTTCTACCCCTCCGACGAACAGGGCGAGCGCCGGGTCGGCTGGGCGGGCGCCAACGCCCAGGACTTCTCCGCCCCGGCCAAAGCCACCAAGTGCGCTCCCACCAAGCCCGATACCTGGGTCATCGAGGGCAGCTTCGCCCTCGGCCGGTGACAGGGTCGTCAGCACCGTCGGCACCTCGGTGAAGTGCTGTCATTTCCTCACCAGTTGATACGGCACTTCGTGCACCAGTTACAGGACAGCGCCGTACAGGGCACAGGGCAGTCACCGCTCAGGACGGAGCGGCGACTGCGAGGGCGTGTTCGAGGGGTTCGCCGATCTGCACGCCGAGCGGCACGAGGTGATCGGCGGCCTCATCATCGCTGCGCGACGGTGCGGCCAGAGGGTCAGTCACCTGACGTTTCGATCAGTTCGAGGAGGTTGCCTTCCGGGTCGGAGACGTACGCGTACCGCATGCCTTCGGTTGCGCCGGGCGCGGGGAACGACACCGGGGCGGCGCCGCATTCACCGGTCAGACGGCCGAATGCGGCGTCGAGGTCCGGGACTTGAAGTGCGAGGTGCGTGAAGGTCTGCACGGCCGTGGCGGCAAAGGGATCAGCGTGTGCGGCAGGGCTCGAACCGGGTCGTTCCACGAGCTCCACACGCAGGCCGGCCGCATCGCTCAGAACGACGGTACGGACGCCCGCCTCGGGCAGCTCCAAGCGCTCGTCCACGTGAATGAGCCCGAAAGCGTTGCCGTACCAGGCTTCCTGAGCAGTCAGGTCGGCGACCGAAAGGCTGACGTGGTGGAAACGGGCAGCGGTCATGGCAACCCCCATGGTTAACACCTCTCACCTGGTAAGTGATGTTAACCTTAGCGCCATGAGTTCTCCCGTCAAGCGGCGACCCAGCGGCCGGCACCACGGGGACCTGCGCAATGTCCTGCTGCGAGCAGCCCTCGAACTGGTCGCCGAACGCGGCCCGCACGGTTTCACCCTGGCCGAGGCGAGCCGCCGGGCGGGTGTGAGCGTCGCGGCGCCGTACAAGCACTTCGCCGACCGGGAGACATTGCTGGCCGAACTCGCCACGAGGGGCTACCGCGAGCAGCGGATCCGCTTCGCGGTGGCTGTGGGCAGCAGCGAGGAGCCCGTGGAGCAACTGGCGTCCTTCGCGTCCGCCTACGTCCGCTTCGCCGCTGAGGAGCCGGCCCTGTTCGACATCACCTTCAACGCGGGCCTCGACAAGTCCAGGTTCGCCGAGCTGGCTTCGGCCGGCGACGAGGTGGCCGGGCTGCTGCTTCCGGTCGCCCGACAGTTGACCTCGGACGCAGACGACGCGTACGACCTGCTGCTCCGCATTGCCGGTGCCGCGCACGGCCTCGCCGTATTCCTTCGCCAGGGCCTGTTCGGAGTGGGAGGCGGCGCCCTCACCGACACGGAGGAGAAGGCTGCACGCACGGCCCGAGCCATTGCCCGGCAGCACGACGTCTGACCTCCCCCCTTCCCCGCAGCGAATTCGCCGCCCGAGGCCGGTGATCCCCGGTTGTCGGCCATCCTGTGGTGGAACCACGCGCCCGCCCCGTTCACCTGGCGGATCGCATCACCGTCGCGCCGAGCAGTGCCGCCACAGCGGCCAGAGCCACCACCGTGGTGAGCGCGTGGGGAAGCCCGAAGGCATCGGCGAGGAGCCCGATGGCCGGTGGACCGAGCAGGAATCCCAGATAGCCGAGTGTGGAGGCGACGGCGACGCCCTGGGCGCCGGACAGGCGTCCGGCGCCGGCCACGGCGATGGGGAAGATGTTCGCGAGCCCGAGCCCCGTGAGGGCGTACCCGCAGGCGACCAGCCAGAGTTCAGGTGCCAGGGCGCCGAGGAGCATGCCGGCGGTCGCGGCGAGACCGCCTGCGCAGACCACGGCGCCGGGTCCCAGCCACTCCAGCACGCGGGCGCCGACGATGCGAGCGGACATCATCGCGAACGAGAACACCGTGTAGCCGGCAGCCGCGGTGGCGGCCCCCGTGCCGAGGTCCTGCCGGATGTGGAGCGCGCCCCAGTCGGCCATGGCTCCCTCACCGTAGGCGGTGCACAGCGCGATGAGGCCGAAGGCACCGACGAGCAGCCGAACTTGTCCGCGCTGCCCGGCGGGGCCGCCGTCGGTCGGTGCCGGGTCCGCGCGCACCACGGTCGGGGGCGCGGTGCGTATCAGCGCGGGTCCGGCCAGGGCCGTGACGGCCAGGCCGAGCAGCGAGAGGACGGCGAGGTGCGGCTGCGGCCCCAAGTGCGGGGCGAGGAGGGCGCCGAGGCCGGAGCCGATCAGTCCGCCCGCGCTGAAGGCGGCGTGGAACGTGGGCATGATGGGGCGGCCGTAGGCAGCGACGATGTCGACGGCGGCGGCGTTGAAGGCCACGGTCAGCCCTCCGTATGCCGCGCCGAAGACGAGCAGGGTGAGGCCGAGCAAGGCGGCCGAGTGCGTCAGCGGGGGCAGGTTGATCGACAGGGCCATGGAGGTGGCGCAGGCGACGGTCACCGAATGGCTTCCGTACCGTCTGCAGAGGCGTCCGGTCAGCAGCATGGTCGTGACCGAGCCGACCGGCACGCCGAGCAGCGCCAGTCCGAGCGCGCTCGCGGACGCCGAGGTCTGGTCCTTGATCGCCGGAATGCGGACCACCCACCCGGCGAAGAGGAAGCCGTCCAGCGCGAAGAAGACGCTGATGGCGATCCGCAGCCGGACGAGAGCGGCCGCGGGTGCGCCCGGCACGCGGACGGGTCCCGTCCCGTCCGCAGCCCTTGCCCGGAAACCCGTCATATGTGCCTGGGCGCGGGCAGGTAGCCGGCGGCTCGCAGAGCGGACCGGACGTCGATCGTGCGCAGTCCGGCGGCCGAGGCTGCCTGGATACCGCCGTCGCTGTCTTCGTAGGCGATGCACGCCTCCGGTCGCACGGACAGACGGGCGCAGGCGGTCAGATAGGGGTCGGGAGCCGGTTTGCTGTTCCGCACATCGCTGGCAGTGATCACAATGTCGAACAGCTCGGCGACGCCGGTGGCCTCCAGCGTGGCGGCGACCAGCTGGGCGGTGCCGCTGGAGGCCACCGCCAGCGGGACCTGGCCGTGGTGGGCGCGCGCCACGGCGATGACGGGGTCAATGCCGCGTACGAGGTGGCGGAGTTCTGTGAACGAGGTGATCTGGCGGGCCAGGACGTCCGGGAAGGTCAATCGCCGGCCCGTTTCCTGTGCCATGTCCGCTACCAGCGCCTCGGCGCTCAGGGCGACGCGGGCCTGGTACCACTCGGGCGTCATCGCGATGCCGAACTCGCTGAACGCCTGCTGCCAGGACATCTGATGCGCCGTCAGCGTGTCGGCGAGCGTTCCGTCACAGTCGAAGATGAGCGCTTCGAAGGGGGCTGGCGGGGTGAGGTCCGGCATGTGCGCTCCTGGCTTTCTCGGGTGGTGTGGCTCGTCCGTGGGCGCCTTCCGCACCATCACCGTCCCACCGCTTCCATCGCGTTCGTCACCCGGCGGACCACTTCGTCCACCCCGGGTCCGAACTCGGCGAGGATCTCCTCCCGTGAACCCCAGGGCAGGAACCGGGGTGGCAGGGCGATCTCGACGACTCGGGGCGCCTGTTGCGGGCGTTGCATGAGGAACGGGTAGATGCCTGCCGCGAGTCCTGATCCGGCGATCAGTTCTTCCACGGTCGCCACGACCTTGTAGCGCGCGGAGTCGGCGAGGATGTCGTCGGGGCAGGGGTGGATCTGCGTGGCCTGCCACACGGAAACGGACAGGTGGTGCTGGTGGTCCAGCAACTCGGCCGCCCGCAGCGCCGTGGTCACCGTGGAGCCGTGTGCCAGCAGGCAGACGTCCGTCCCGCGGCGGCACAGCGTGGCGGCGGGTGTGGCTCGCACCACCGGCAGGGTCGCCGACGGCCCTCCCTTGGGGTAGCGGATCACGACGGGGCCGGACTCCCGCGCGACGGCGTCGCGGAGCAACGACCTCAACTGGTCCTCCGTCACCGGGGAGAAGATCCGGAGTCCGGGCACCAGGCGCAGCAGCCCAACGTCGAAGATCCCGTGGTGCGACGGGCCGTCGGGGCCGGTCACGCCCGCACGGTCCACGACGAAGGTGACGGGCAGCCCGTGCAGCGCTACATCGAAGAGGACCTGGTCGACGGCCCGGGTGAGGAAGGTCGAGACGACCGCGAAAACGGGGCGCATGCCTTCCACGGCGAGGCCGGCCGCAAGGCTGACCGCCAACTGCTCGCAGATGCCGACGTCGTGGTAGCGGTCGGGGAAGCGCTCGCGGAAGCCCAGCAGACCGAGGGTGTCGGGCATGGCCGCGGTGATGGCGTGGATCCTGCCGTCCCGTGCCGCGAGGTCGCAGAGCGCGTCGCCGAACACCGATCCCCATCCGCGTCCGGTCGGGCCGGCCGGGATGGACACGTCGTGCAGGCGCTTCACACCGTCCCGCAGCGCGGGCTGCCAGCCCTGACCCTTGCGGGTCCGCACGTGTACGACGACCGGGCCGCGGATCGCGGCCGCGGCCCCGAACGCGTCGTCGAGTGCGGTGAAATCGTGCCCGTCGACGGGGCCGATGTAGGCGAGCCCGAGTGCGGTGAAGAACATGCCGGGAGCGGTCGACACACAGCCGTCCGCGCCGGATTCGGAACCCGGCTCGCCCAAGGTGAGGCGGCCGGGTGTAGGTGCGTACGAGCGTCCGTTGTCGTTGTAGACGACGGTCACCGGTGCGCGGCGGTCGCCGATCGCGTGCAGCGCCTCGAAGGCGACGCCCCCGGTCAGCGCGCCGTCCCCGACGATCGCGACGGAGCGCCGCGCTCCGCCCAGCACCATGCCGAGCGCCCAGGCCAGTCCGGTGGAGGCGTGGCTGTTCTCGACGGTGTCGTGTTCGGACTCTGCCCGCGAGGGAAATCCGGAGAGCCCGTGGCGCGCGCGGAGGGTGCCGAACCGCGCGGCCCGGCCGGTGAGGATCTTGTGCGTGTACGCCTGGTGCCCGGTGTCGAAGACGATCCGTTCCTGCGGGGAGTCGAAGTGCCGGTGGAGAGCGATGGTGAGCTCGACCGTCCCCAGATTGGCGCCCAGATGGCCGCCGGTCTTCGGCACGGTGTCGATGAGGAACGCACGGACGTCCGCCGCGAGGCGCTGGCAGCCATCCACATCGAGGGCGCGGACGTCCTGGGGCACGACGGTGCCCGGAACGGGGGTGTCCGGGCCGTGGGGGGCTGGAGCCACGTCGTCACCCCACCGTGCCGTCCGGGAGACGCCGGTGCGCGTACTCGCTGTCGAAGGCGAGGGCGGCTTCGGTGCTCATGGGGTGGTCGAGGATGGTGTCGATCACCTCGGCGGGGACGGAGACCGCGTCGGCGCCGTCGGCACGGGCGCGCAGCGCCTGTCCGAGGTTCTTGAGCGACGCCGCCACGATCACCACCGGTCCGGTGCGCAGGCGTACGAGTTCGCGCACCAGATCCGGGCAGCCCCGGATGTCCCGCTCCGAGCGGTCGACGTAGGGAATGAGGTACTTGGCACCCACGGTCTCGGCCAGCATCATGTGCGCGGGGCCGAGCGCGGCGGTCAGTGCGACCGGCACACCCTGGCGGGCCAGCTCCTCGGCCAGAGGAAGAGAGGCCCGTACGGCAGGGATCTTCACGACCACCCTGCGCGGATCGGTCTCGTGGGCCCGCAGTGCTTCGTCCCGGGCCGTGCCGTAGGCGTTGGTCGGCTGGTACATCACCGTCCGGTCGCCGCCCGCCGCCTTCAGCACGCGGATCAGGTGGGCGAGGGGGTCGTCGGTGTGCGGCCGCATGAGGGCCGGGTTCATGGTCACACCGGTGATCGCGCCCGTCTTCGCGAGGTCACTGATCCGGCTGGTGTCCGCCGAGTCGAGGAACAGTGTCACGTCAGTTCCTCTCCGGCGCCTGCTGCTCGAATCCCTGCGTGAGCCAGATGCCCAGCCATGCCTCGGGTTCGGCCGGCAGCAGCAGTTCGACCAGCGCGGGGCCGTCGGTCTGTGCGGCCTCGGCCAGCGCCTTCCCCATGGCCTCGGCCGTCTGGTCGATGGCCGGTTCGTTCGGACCGCAGACGATCCGTACCTTCTGCGAGGGAACGCCCAGTGCCTCCGCGACGAGGGTGTAGTCCATGGTGGGCGGGTTGGTCAGGTACGGTCGTGTGCCACCGCCGAACCAGGTGGGATCCGAGGCCGATGCCTGCTTCTTCAGCGAGACGGATTCGCCGTTGTTGCAGACGACGAAGAGCACACGCGCTTTTTCCTGTACGGCGGCGACGAGTCCCTGGAAGGCGTTGGTGAACCCCTGGTCGCCGAGTGTGCACAGGACTCGGCATCCGGGGTCGGCGACGGCCAGGCCCACGGCGCAGGCCAGTCCGCCACCGACGAAGCCGCCGTGTCCGCCGAAGACTCGCAGCTCCGGCGGGAGGAGGTCGTAGCGTTCGCTGATGAGGCCGCCGAACATCTGGCTGTCGTCGATCAGCACGGGGCGGTCCCAGCCGCGCAGGGTCCGGGCGAGCTCGTCGACCACCCGGGTCCGCATGTGCTCCACGAGTTCGCCGGCCGGCTCCGGGGTCACGCACGAGGCCTTCGCCGTGCTGTCGGCGAACCAACGCCGGCCGTCGCTGCCCCTCTTGAGCCCCTCGGTCAACGAACGCAGCAGCGCGGTGACGTCTCCTTCGACCAGAAGGTCGTCCTCGGTGAGGTATCCGTTCTTGCGCGCCTTGGGCCCGTCACCGGTCAGGGCGATCTTCCGACACGGCGGCAGGTCACCGACGACGCGCCGGTAGATGTTGCGGTCCTCCACGGTGACCAGCAGGTCGCACTCGTTCAGCAGGGCCGCGTGGGCGGTACTGAACTGGTTGTACCACCCGATGAAGTTGGCGACGTGTTCCGGGCGGAGCCGCTCGAACAGCATGGGCCCGCGCCGGTAGCGCAGTTGCAGCACCGGCGCGCCCAGAGCCCTGGTCAGCCCGTCGAGAGCCGGGGCGAACTCCGGGAAGCGCAGAGCGTAGTCGTCGACGAGGAACAGGGGGCGCCGTGCCTGCCGCAGCAGGTCGACCGCCTCGGCCGGTGCGTCCTTCCCAACTCCCTGCACGGGCTGGCCAGTTGGGGCGGAGAGTACCGCGTCGAAGGGTATCCAGCGCCGCTCCGCGACGTCTTGCGGAATGCCGAACATGGCGGGCCGGGCGGGCAACCGGGCGGACGCGGCGAGCGCCTCGGTGAACTTGTTCACGAAGGTGTACGCAGCCCTCGCGCGAGCCTGTCCGTCCTCGGGGACGGCGGGCGCCTGCCACCACCAGTCGGTGAAAGTGCCGATGGCGGGCAACAGCCCGGCCTCGCCGTGCGGGGGCAAGAAGGCCGCCGACCCGGTAGAGGGCAGGCCGACGATGAAGACGGTGCCCGCCTCGTTGCGCCGGGCGTCCGCGACCGCTCCCGCGGCGTTGGTCAGGCCTCGGGCTCCGTGCAGGATCGCCGCGCCTCGACGGGGTTGGAGAAGGGAGGCCCCCGCGGCCATGAACGCCGACTCCTTGTCGCCCCGCCCGTTCATCAGCCGCAAGGCTGCCGCCCGGTCGCAACTGTCGCACAATGCCAGTTCAGAAGTGCCGGCGTAGGCGAAGACCGCGTATGTTCCGGCGTGCTCCAGAAGGAGAGCGACGGATTCAGCTCCGGTCAGCGTGATGGCGGTTCCGGCAATTTCGTCGGCGAGATGTCGAGCGATTCCGGAAAGCTGGTCCCGAGAGGCTGCGAAACCAGCTTCTCCAAGTGAGCGAAGCAGAAATTCGGCAATTTCTTCGCGGCCGGCGTCGGGGCCGACCGAAATCAGTGTCTCCGCACAGGCGATGGCGTCCAGGGAGCCGTCGCTCCGGTGGAAGAGTCCAGCCAGCGGGTTACTTTTGCCGCCACCGCCGACCGACCTCTCCAGGCCGTCGGCATCCAGCTGTTTCAACCGAGTAACGAGCAAGGATTCTCGTACCATGTGCCTTCCTTTGCACGTGGGCGCAGGGCAGGCCTCCGAAACCGGAAGTCGAGGCTCAAGAATCTATGGATCGCTGTCCGCGCGTCGCAAGGGATTTCCATGCCGGGTGCAGGGATCGAGGCATCCTCAGAATGGCGCTTTCACTTCTTGACTCTCAGGCGCCGACCCCCTTCCCGTACGACCGGGGATCCCAGGCCCCTTCACTCAGCGGCAGTCCGGCTTCCGCGGCGGCGCGCACCAGTGGTTCGGGCCCGGCGACCAGCCCGACCTGGCGTGCGTCGAGCGCCACCCGCCGGCATACTGCCCCGCTCTCCTCAAGCAACGGCACCAGCCCGGCGTGATCCCACAGACTCCCCCACGGGTCGAGATTCAGATCGACCGTCCCGGCGGCAACAGCCAGCATCCCCCGGAATCCGCCATGAAGACTCTCGTGAAAGGCGGTATCAGTGATCCTCCCGAGCGGATCGGCCAATCCAATCTCCCGCCATCGCCGCAGCGATGCGAAAGTAACCGTGGCATCTTCAAGGCGATCGGTCCCCGAGCAGCGAAGACGCCTCCCGTCCGGCCCCCATGCGCCTTGCCCGGAAACTGCCCGCCAGACCGCTCCGTCGTGCGGAGTCACCACGACTCCGATCACCGGACGGGATTCCTCGACGAGCCCGACGATGACCGCGTACTCGCTCGAACTCCGCAGGTAGCACGCGGTGTTGTCCAATGGGTCAACCACCCAGCAGCGGCTGCCGCCCCCAACTGACCCGAATTCTTCACCGAGGATGCGGTCATCGGGAAATGCCTCCGAGATCACCGACCGGACGGCCACCTCTGCGGCGGCATCGGCCCGGCTGACCGGAGTGCCGTCTTCCTTGTACCGCACCTCCGCATCCCCTCCGTGTTGCTGGAGCAGCACATCCGCCGCGGCTCCGGCAGCGGCAACGGCGACGTCGAGCGACTTCTCCCAGTCCATTGGCCCTCTCCCACAACCTGCTGACGACACCGGCCAGCCTACGAGGACGACCCGCCTCGCCTGCACGACTCTCCGCGGTGTGCCAACGGGTGTCACGACCGCTGTCTCGCACGACCACCGCTTCGCGGCCCTCCTTTACAAGCGACCGGCCGGAGTTCCACTCCGGGGCTCCGGAGCGCTGACGGCGACGGGCTCCGTGCACGACCGGGCACGGAGGAGCCCCGAGGAGGTGACGAGCCCGCCGAGCACCACCATCACGACGGATACGGCCAACGCAGCGCGATACGCGGCGAGTTGGCCCGCTCCCCCCGCCGGACGCCAGGTCGTATACCACGGTCACCGCCGAGAGATGCCGACCGCCGAGCCGAACTGGGTCGCTGTGTGCAACAGACCGTCCGCATCCGTTCCGTGGAGCGCGCGCACCGCCTCCCCCGAGGATCCGAACCCCGAGTCGGACCCCGGCCTTCGACTCGGGGTCAACTCAGGTGTTTCTCAGGGGTGTTCCCCGATGGCCGGGCGCGGAACGGCGACAGGATGGAGGGCATGCCAATCGATGCCAAGTCCCGTGTCCGCCGCCGATTCATCGTATTCGGCGCGCTGAGCGTCCTCGCCGCCACCACGGCCACCCCAAGCTTCGCTGCCGCCGACCACGGACCGCGGCGCGGCGAGATCGTCTCCGTGGACGTCGTGGACCGGATCGGACGATCCGCCGCGGCCCAGCAGATCCACGATCGCGGCTATACCAGCGGCGCCGCCGCTCCGCGTTACGGAGTGGATCACTACCGGGTGCTCTACCGCACCATCGATCCGCAGGGCCGTCCCACCATCGCCAGCGGCCTGGTCACACTGCCCGAAAACGACCGGCGCGAACTGCGAGTGGTGGTCTACGAGCACGGCACGATGGCCGCCAGGGGGGATGCGCCGTCCGGTGATCCGAATGTCGCGACGGGCCCGTCCGTGCAGGCCGATTCGGTGCTCTTCGCCGGAGCGGGCTACGCCACCGTGGCGCCCGACTACCTGGGTCTGGGCAGCGGACCGGGCCTGCACCCGTACGACGACCTGGCCTCCGAGACCACCGCTTCGGTCGACCTGCTGCGCGCCGCCCGCACCGTGGCCCGCGCCAACGGGCACCGGCTCGGCCGGGGCGTTCAGGTCACCGGCTTCTCGCAGGGCGGCCCCGCCGCCATGGCCCTCGGCCGAGCCCTCCAGCGTGGCGCGGACCCGCACTTCGACCTGGTCTCGCTCGCCCCGGTCAGCGGTCCCTACGACGCCCAGCACGCCGAGGCGCCGGCCGGGCTGGTGGACCGGACCCTGCGAGGCAAGGACACCAACTACCTCTTCGCCTACTGGCTGACCGCGATGAACCGCAAGTACCACCTGTACGCCGACCCGTCCGAGATGTTCCAGACCCCGTACGCCGCGAAGATCGAATCCCTCTACGACGGCACGCACAGCGATGCCGAGATCTTCGCGGTCCTGCCTGACACGCCCCAGCAGTTGCTCACCCCGCACGCCATCGACTGGGCACTGCACCCCACCGGCGGCTTGCTGCGGGCCTACCAGGACAACGACAGCAGTTGCACCGACTGGGTCCCCGAGGTGCCCGTACGCCTCTTCGCCGCCGACGGCGACAAGGACGTGGCGTACCAGAACGCACTCCACTGCGAGCAGGCGCTGCACGACCACGGCGCCGAGGTGACCCTGATCGATGTCGGCACCATGGAGCACTCGCCCTCCCGCCGCGCCGCGCTTCCCCAGGTGGCCACCTGGTTCGAGCAACGCCTGCCGGCCTGACGACCCGTGGACGGTGTCGACGGGCGCCGCCGGGCCGAGTGCCTGCGCAGCATCGGAGAGGCCGGGCGGATCAGTTCTTGTGGACCTCGGCGAGGAACTTGTCGAGGTCCACATGGCGGATGTGCCCGACTCCGGGGGATTCTGCCCGGTAGTCGATGCGCGCGGTCCGTTCGCTGTCGTGGAAGTAGACGGCTTCCAGCGTCCCGTCGGCGCCTTCGGTGAGCATGGGGTTGTCGACGAGGAAGTTCCGCACCTCGGCGTTGTCGCGGCGCACCTGGAGCCACAGCCGTTTTCCGCCGAAGTGGTTCGGGGGGAGGACGACTTGTGTTCCGAAGCGGCGTTTCATCTGGTAGGTACCCTTGCTGAGGAAGGCTTCGGTGCCCTGGAAATCGAGCCGTCTGACATCGTTTCTGGCCGCCCATTCGATCAGGTGGAAATACATCACCTTCAGCGCTCCGGCCGCGTAGTACTCCTCCGCCCCGTCGAGGACGCCCAGCAGACGAGAGGTGAGAACTCCGGAGCGGGGATCCCAGTGACATAGATGTCCGGCTATGCGCTGACCGTCCATGGACAGGTGGAAGAGCACCCCCGACCGAAAGAGGCACTCGTACGCCGACTCTCTGCTCTCGGTGCGAGCCCGCGCCTCGTAGCGCTTGGACATCGTGGCCCGGTACATGCGGTCGTAGAAGTACTCGAACCAGGCCGGGTCGCGCTCGATGCCGAAGGACCAGTCGTGCTGGCGCGACTTCTGCCGGAAGTCACGCCGGGCGCCTTTCGAAGCGCTTGAGTGGATTCGGTCGAAATCCCGGTCGAAGTCCAGCACGAAGTGGACCCGGATGGGAATGATCAATGACGCGTTCACGGGGAGACGCGCAGCCTTCGCGGCACTGGTTCCCACAATGACGATGTCGGCCCCGGGCAACTGCCCCGGACGCGCCAGCTGCCACCCTTTGAGGGTGGTTCTTTCGCGAGCGGCGATCTCTTTCGCGCTGGTTCCCCGGCGCTGCTCCGTGAATTCGAGCGCGTAGGCGAGCCCTTCGGGAACTCCCGAATACGAAATGGACACCCCGCCGATTTCAGACCGGACAGCCGGGAATCGTGCCCAGCCCCTGGTGTCCCAGGCCACGCGCAGCGGGGCCAGCAGTGGATGTCCGCTGTTGCGCCAAGCGTAGTTGGCGTGCAAGCGGATACGCTTCGTCGGCGGAACACGTGACGGCAGGAGGGCCGGACTCGTCATGGTGATGTCACCTTCTGCCCCCGCCATGTCACGGCACTGTGGCCTCGAACATCAAATTCCGCAATGCGTCAAGGAGACAAGACTGCGTTCGAAGTCGGTGTCGGTGGTGCGGCTTTCAAAGCCTCTCCGGAACGCTACACGGCCGATTAAGGGCAGTCCACCGTTCGTGAGCACTTGTCCGAAAGGGCTTGACGGCCAGGCAGCCGTATCACCGCCGGCATACGGGAACTCCCTTGGCCGGCGGGCCTGCGGGCTGGCGGCCACCTCGACCGCCACCGAGAGATCAGTTATCAGAGTGACTGGCGATATCAACGATGCGGACGAGGCCAAACAGCAACACTCCTGTCAGCGCCCATCAGACCACCCAGGACCGCAACAAGTACCTCGATTTCCGGCCTCGTTGGCAACCGGATCATTTAGCACCGATGTCATTCTCCGCGAGCCGCAGGGGCAGGTGAGCGCCGCAGGTGGAGCGGCCGCTGCCACGCTCGGTGGCGAATGCGGATGACTCGAAATCTCCGCGACCGCCCGCTCGTTCATCTGTTCCGTTGACAGGCCAGTCGCACTGACGGCAAGGTCAAAACTGAAATTCTCTCAACTCATTCCCTCCGCGACAAGGCCGGTACGCGCTCCCCGACCTGCTGAAGACGGAGTGTCCTGCCCTGCCCCGCCGCTCGCCGCGTAATCGACTTGCCCCAAACGCTTGGAGGGCTGTGTGACCGAGTCCCCGCTGTCGCCGTGGCTGCCCCTTCCGGCCATGGTTGTACGCAGCGCCGGCTTTCCAGCCTCCTGGCTCACCGAACTGCACTCGGGCGAGACGGTGGCCGCACAGCACCGAAAGGACGACGCCGCCGTCCGAGCCGCGTACGACGCCGAGGTCGTGCAGACCTCCGCCGCCGTCGTACGGCGCTTCCACGAGGAGCCGAAGCTGCGTGACGCGGTGCAGTTCGCCAATCCGGCACTGTGGCAGAGGCTGGGGCCGTGGGTGGATCGGCGGGTTTCCACGCCGGACGGCTGGCGCAGCGCCGATCGCCAGCGCACCGACCTGCTGACACGGATGCTCCAGCGCTACTGCGCCAAGAACGAGACGACGAGTCACGCCGGACCGATCACCACGGCCTTCCTCCGCGCCGACCAGGCGGGTGTGACCTGTGCTCCCGGCCTGCCACGGCGCCACGTCCGCCTCTCGCACTGGGCAGCCGAGCGCTTACAGGTTTCGTTCCTCACGGGCGCCGTCGCCGCGCACCACTGGTGGCGCCCCCGGGCGACTGCCGGCTGCTACGTGTCCGACGGTGAACTGAGCGTCGTCACATACGACTTCACCCAGCGGCACCACCGCTTCTCCGACGCCGTCATCGATGCCGCCTCGCACCGCTTGTCGCAGGACGAGGCGCGGGTGTTGCGGTGGTGCGACGGCAGCCGGTCCGTGGCCGGGATCCGTCACCAGTACGAGAGGGAGTACGGCACGCCGCTTGCGGAAGCCGCGGCCGTGCGGGTCCTGCGTTCGCTTGAGGACTACGGGGCCGTCATGACGGGGCCGGAGCTCCCCTACGGAGTACACGACGCGATTCCGCTGCTGCGCCAACTCACCGCCGAGGTAGGAGACCAGAAGGCGGAGCGGCACGTGGAAGCGGTGGAATCCGCCCTCGCGGCGCTGGAGTCCGCGGCCGACGAGAGGGGCCGGGCAGCGGCGGCCATCGCCGTGCAGACGGCCTACACCACCGCGACAGGCCAATCACCGTACCGGGCGGCCGGAGTCACCAATGGCGATCGCACCGTGTTCAACGAGGACTGCGACAGCGAGTACGGCGTCATGGCCCTGGGACGACCGATCCCCGACCTGGTAGCCCGTGAACTCGCCTTCGTATACGACATTTTCCTGGTGCTTCCCCGTGCCCGGCTGAACGCATCGCGTCGCATGATGCGGGCGTGGTTCGGCGGGGTCTTCGGTGCCGGTGCGAGCGTGCCGGTGGCCGACTTCGTCACCGCCTGCCTGCGTGACGATGCGCAACTGTCCGCAGGATTCGACGCGATCGATTCGGAAATGTCCGCGAAGGCGGCGCACCTCAAGGACCTCTTGACACCCGCCGAGCGCACCGCCCGCGAGCATCACATCACCGAAGAAGCGATCGCGAACGCTCGCGCGCTGGCGGGCGACCCGCTGCCCGCTGTCTGCAACCCCGATCTGATGCTCGCGGCCGACGGCCCGGACGCGGTGGCGCGCGGGGACTTCCTCGCGGTGGTGGGCGACCTGCACGCCGCCGAGGAGGGCCTGTCGCACAGCCTGTTCGCACCGTGGGTGGACGCGGCCGTGGGAGAGGGCACGCTGGGAGAGCGGGTGGCGGCGGCGTACCGGCCCCTTCTGGAGCCCGACGAGGATCTGGCCGACGTGACCCACCGGCACCGCAGCAAGACCTACGCCCGAGCCGACCTGCCGTGCCTGGACATCGAGGCGGCCGACCGCTCGCCGCTGCCCGCCCGGTCGCGGGTACGGCTGCACGAACTGATCGTCAACGACACCGCGCGGGGACTCCGGCTGCACCTCCCCGGCAGTGACCGTGCGCTGAGGCTGACCTCGCCGCCCCTGTACTGGCAGGGGGTGCGTGCCCGCAATCCGTTCGCCGTGTTCTCGTTCCCGCAGCGCGTCGACGGTCTGCCGGTGCCCCTGGAGGACGAGGGATACCTTCCCCGCCTCGTACACGGCAGGGTGGTGCTCCAGCGGGCGATGTGGGGACTGTCGGCGGCCGCCTGCCACGGCAAGGACTGGTACGCGGGATTCCGCGCGGTGCAACGTCTTCGGGAGGAACACGGCCTGCCCCGGCATGTGTTCGTGAAGTTCCCGCAGGAAGTGAAGCCGCTCTACTGCGATCTGGACAGCCCGCTGCTGGTCCGCCAGGTCTCGCGCATGGCCAAGGCGGCGGGGGACGGCAGACTGGTGGTCTCGGAGATGCTGCCCGGCCCCGGCAGCCTGTGGCTCACCAGCACGCTCGGGAAGGTCACTTCGGAGCTCCGTTACGCCGTCTTCAGCTCAGGTGGGACACACGGGCCGCAGGGGCCGCGTCCGGGCGGGGCGGGACAGGAGTGATGGTGAAGGCCTCGGTGCGAAGGCTCGTCATCGATGTCGGGCCGCTCAAGGCCGAGGCGTCGTTCCGGAGGCTCTGGATCGGAGGGGCGCTGTCGTCGGTGGGCAGCAGGATGACCACGTTCGCGGTCGTCCTGCAGGTCTACCAGCTGACCGGATCCTCTGCGGCAGTGGGTGCGGTGGGCCTTGCCACCCTGGTGCCGACCCTCGTCGTGGGTCTGATCGGTGGATCGCTTGCTGATGCGCTGGACCGCCGCAAGCTGGTTCTGGTGACCGGCAGCAGCATGGCCGGAGTGTCCCTGCTCTTCGCGGTGCAGGCCTTCGCAGGCAACGCGCAGGTGTGGCCCCTCTACCTGCTCGTCACCGTGCAATCGCTGCTGTTCGCCGTCGACCTGCCGGCTCGTCGTACGTTCGTCCCCAGGCTGCTGTCGAAGGAACAACTGCCCGCGGGCCTGACGTTGCAGATGCTGGTGTTCCACATGAGCGTGATGGTGGGCCCGAGCCTGGGCGGCGTGCTCGCCGCAGCTGGCGGAGTCAAGGTCTGCTACGTCATCGACGCGCTGAGCTTCTTCGTCGCGCTCTACGGTGTCGTCCGGCTGCCCGCCATGCCGGCCCAGGCGCAGACCAGGCCCGGGGTGAAGTCGATCTACGAGGGGCTGCGCTACGTCGGCCGCAATCGGATCGTGGCGGGGGCCATGCTCTCCGACCTGAGCGCCACGGTACTGGCCATGCCCTTCGCGATTCTCCCCGCCCTCAACACCCTCGACTTCGGTGGTTCGCCCAGCACTCTGGGCCTGCTCACCGCCGCACCGGCGGTCGGGGGCGTTCTGGCGATGTCGCTGTCGGGGCCGGTGGGCCGCGCCACGCGCAAGGGCGTCTGGCTCCTGGGCGCGGGCGCGGTGTGGGGTGTGGCGCTGGCGTGTCTCGGGCTGACCGGACAACTGTGGCTCGCTCTGGGGCTGTTGGCCGCGGCGGGAGCAGCCGATGCGACGGCCGTGGTTCTGCGCGGGTCCATCGTGCAGTCCAGCATTCCCGAGGAGTTCCGCGGTCGCACCACCTCCGTCGACTTCGTCGTCGGGGCGGGCGGACCGCATCTGGGGAACTTCCGCGGCGGTGTCGTCGCCTCGGCCGCGACGCCGTCGGTCAGCGCACTCACCGGCGGACTCTCGTGTGTCGTGGCCATCGGGCTTGTCGCACTGTGTTTCCCCGCGCTGCGGCGCTTCGACTCGGCGGCCGACGGCCCGCCCGCACCGGAGCCCGGTCCTCCGGAGCGGGGCGGCAGCGGGGAGAGCCTGGCCGCCGACGACCGGAAAACGACCAGCGGGCGCTCGGCGGACAGAACCGGTGAGAGGCCGGAACCACTTGGTGGGGGTGCTCATCCATGATCATTTCGCGTACGTGTCTTCCACGTCCCGTCGTTGCCGGGTGGCTGTCATGGTGAAGATCCTGATCGGCAACGACTTCGACGAAGTGCTGCGCACTCGCCCGGCATCGGGCTGGTGGAACCAGCGCGTGGTGTGGTTCGCGGAGGACGGCGACATCGTCATCCTGCCGACGCAGCCGGAGGAGTCCTTCCTCCGCTACGTGACCACGATGACGGGCACGCGGCGTGCGTCGCTGCGCGTCCTGGTCCCGCACACGGACAATGGCGGCTCCGAAGCCTTGTCCGGGCGGTGTCTGACGGACGAGCGGCTGCTCGGCGAGATCCATACGGCGCTGGCGGGCCGGACCATCACGAGCGTTCTCCCGCTGTGGCCCGCCGCGTCGATCGCCCGGTTGGCGCGCGCCCTGGGGGCGCCCGAAGCCCTGGCCGGTCACGGCTTCGCCGAGCAGGGCGGGGGCACTCTGCTCAACAGTAAGACGGCCTTCCGAGCGGTCGCCGCGGGCGCGGGCGTCGGCCTGCCACCCGGGCGAGTCTGTGCCGACCAGGAGGACGCCGCCGAGGCGATTTGGGAGCTGGTGGGCGCGGGCCGCATCGCCATGCTGAAGAAGGACTACATGTCGGGCGGGGCAGGCAACGAAATCGTGAGCCCGCTCCCCGGCCTGTCTCCGGTGGGCGCGAAGAACGTCGTCGTGGCCCACGACGAGAACTCCGTACGACGGTATCTGGCAGGCCGCTGGGGCTGGCTCACCGATGAGGGCAGACACCACTTCGTCGTGGAGCAGTACTTCCCTGACAGTGTCGCCTGCTTCGCGGAGTTCCTGATCACCGATGACGACATCGAGTTCGGGGCCCACGGCGAGATGCTGTCGGAACCGGTGACGACGAAGCAGATCATCCCGTCGACGAGATTCTCGCCCCGGACGCTCGACGATCTGACCCGCCAGGGGCGGCGTCTGTGCGAACCGCTGCAAGCGATGGGGTACCGCGGGAGACTCAGCGCGGACGCGATCGTCACTCCCCACGGCGAACTGCTCTTCACCGAGTACAACGGGCGCGTGACCGGTTCGACGCACGTGTACAGCGTCTTCGGCGAGAAGGTCGTCGGCCGGGACTTCATGGCGGACCGGGTGCTGCTTGAGGGTTTCTGGCCCAAGGGCTGGTCGGTTCCCTCGTTCGACACGGCGGTGCAGCGCCTCACCGACGCCGGACTCGCCTACGCCCCGGACACCCGCACCGGCGTGATCATCAGCAGCGCCTTCGACCGGCGCGACGACACGCTGCTGCACTGCGTCGTCGCGGAGAGCTTGCCGGCGGCGTACGAGGTCGAGGAGAAGCTCGCGCGGCTCTTCGCCGGCTAGACGGACCGACCCGGTGGCCGGGCGGGGCTCATGACCAGCTCACGGGGAGTTGGTGCACACCGTAGAAGCCCGTGTCCTGGCCCAGGAGCACCTGCTGCGGAGACACGGCCAGCCGCAGGCCGGGGAAGCGGCGCAACAGTGCGGGAAAGGCGATCCGCATCTCGGTTCGTGCGAGGTTCTGCCCGATGCACTGGTGGATGCCGTGTCCGAAGGCGAGATGGCCCCCTGGGTGCCGGCCGATGTCGAGACGGTCCGGATCCGTGAACCGCTCGGGGTCCCGGTTGGCCGCGGGCAGTGAGACCGTCACGGACTCGCCTGCCCGCACGATCTCTCCGGCCAGCGGCACGTCTTCCAGAGGGGCGCGAGGAACCCCGAATTGAAAGATCGTCAGGTACCGGAGCAGTTCCTCGACCGCCGTGTCCGCCAAGCCCGGGTCCGCGATGAACCGAGCGAGCTGGTCCGGATGGCTCAGCAGGGTGAACACCCCGAGCCCCAGTGAACCGGCCGTCGTCTCGTGACCCGCTGACAGCAGCAGCGCGGCGACCCCCGCCACCTCGGCGATGGACAGCTCACCGTCGGCTGTGAGCACGCTGAGCAGGTCGTCTTCGGGCTGCCGCCGCTTGTGCACCGCCAGTTCGGTCAGGAAGGCGTCCAGGTCGGCCATGGCGCGCACGGCCTGCTCCGCACTCGCCTTGAGGCTGAACAAAGTGGCGCTGTTGCGCTGGAAGTCGGCTCGCTCGGCATAGGGAACGCCCAGCAGTTCGCAGATGACCAGGGACGGGACGGGCAGCGCGAAGGACGCCACCAGGTCGACCGGGTCCCCGGACTGCGCCATGGCCGCCAGATGATCGGCCACGATCCGCTCGATCCGCGGCCGCAGCGTTTTCATCCGTTGCGCGGTGAACGCCTTCGCCAACCGGCGCCGGATACGGGTGTGGTGCGGCGGGTCCATGTCGACGAGCCAGCCGGGCAGCGCCGGCGCGCCGTAGAACGGGTCCAGGCTGGTGCGTGCCGAGGGAGCCCGCTTGATCTCGGAGCGGGCACTGAAGCGCGGGTCCGACAGGACCTTCCTGGCCAGGTCATGGCTTGTGATCAGCCAGCCGAGGTGCCCGTCGGGATAGCGCAGACGACACAGCGGGGAGCGGGCGCGCAACCTGGCCAACTCGGGTGGTGGGTCGAACGGGTTGGTGCGGGCCGTGGGCAGCGAGATGACATCACGGGCACTCATCCTCGTACCTCTCCGCGCAGGAAGGCACCGAGTCGTTCCACGCCCGTGATGATCTGCCGCGCATCCAGGTAACTGCAGGAGAGCCGTAGGACGTCGGCGCCGCCGGGGCCGAGGTGGAACGGGGCCATCGGAGTCCACAGCACGCCGTAGGAGGCCGCGGAGCGCGCGAGCAGGTCCTCGTCGACGGGTATCGGCAATCGCATGCGCACGAAGAAGCCGCCCGCCGGCCGGTTCCACGTCACCTCCGGCGGCAGTCCCTCGTCCCGCAGCCGGTCCAGGCGGTCCAGCAGGAGCGCGAGGTTGCGTCGGTAGAGCGTGGAGTGCGCGTCGCAGCGCGCGGCGAGCGACCCGCCGTTCTCAAGGAGCATGCCGCCGACGACCGCCTGCGACAGAGGGGACGTGTTGACGGTGACCATGGTCTTGAGCCGGGCGAGTTCGTCGGCCAGCAGTGTGGTGCCGCCGTCGGCGGTACGTACGGTCTGGTCGGCCACCACGTAGCCGACCCGGGCACCGGGGAAGCACACCTTGGCGAAGGTGCCGAGGTGCACGACCCGACGACTGCGGTCCAGGGCCTTGAGCGACGGCAGCTCGTCGCCCGGTGCCGCGGTGAAGCCGTAGACGTTGTCCTCCAGGATGAGGAAGTCCTCTGCCGCGGCCAGCTCCAGCAACCGCTCGCGGCGCTCCATGCTCATGCGGTTGCCGCCCGGGTTGGAGAAATCCGGGGCCACGGAGCACACCCGCACCCGTCGCCCCGTACGTCGGGTCGCTCGGCAGGCCGCGCTCAGTGCTTCCAGGTGCAGCCCTTCCTCGATCTCGGGAATCGGCACCATCTCCACGCCGAGCAGCCGGGCCGCGCCGGTGATGCCCACGTAGCACGGGTCGGCCACCGCGAGCAGATCGTCGTCGGACCGCATCAGGGCGCGCAGGGCCAGCAGCATCGCCTCCTGGGCTCCCACGGTGACCACCACCGCCTGCGGCGGGGCGTCCACCCCGTGGTCGCGTCGGAGGAGATCGGCGATCAGGCCGTCTATCAGCCCGCGGCTCGGCCCGTACTCGTAGAGCATCCGGCGCGCCATGGCCGGTGGGTGTCCCAGCTCGGTGACCAAGTAGTCGAGGAACCGGCCCAGGTGGCGTTCGACGTCGAGGTCCGCGTAGGAGTCCGGATGCGGGGCGCCGGGTGCGAAGGAGATCGCGTCCGGGTAGCGGCGCATCACCTCGTTGAGGAACTCGACGGAACTCAGCACCGGGTCGGAGAGCGAGGCGTGCAGCCGCGACCGGTCCAGCGCGGTCACCATGTGCTGCGCGGACTCCCTCACGGTCGGTCCCAACGGTGCTCGATGCGGGCCAGTACGTCCGCACTGTAGATGCGCTCCGCCTGCACCACCGCGAACTCGGCCAGGTAGCAGCGGAGCAGCTCCCACGGCTCGTCGGCCAGGGCCAGCATGGCGCGGTTGGCCGCCACCGCGGGGCCGGCCAGCTCGGTCACGGCTCGCTCCACGGCGTCCGTCAGCCGGTCAGCGGGAACCACCTCGTCGCAGAGCAGTTCCGCGCCCGCCTCCCCGGCCCGCAGCCGGAGCCCGGAGAGCAGCACCTGCCGCGCCATGCGGGCGCCGGTGAACCGGGGAAGGCGCAGGTTGCTCAGGCCGGGCACGATGCCCTCCTCCGCCGCGGGCAGGCTGAAGTACGCCCCTTCCTCGGCCAGCACCCGGTCCACGACGAGCAGGAGTTGCATGCCGCCGCCGATCGCGAAGGCGTCCACGGCCGCCACCCAGGGCTTGTGCACGGCGGCCGGTTGCCGCCGGCCCGTGTCCGAGGTCAGCAGGCCGTGGGCCAGTTTGTTGACGTACCCGAGTTCCCGGCCGAGAAGGAAGTCCTGATAGGAGATCGAGCCGTTGCGCAGGTCTTTGAGGTTGATTCCGGCGCTGAACACGCGGCGCCCGGCGTAGCGCGGGTGGTCGACCCGGCCGCCACGCAGCACCCCCACACGTACGCGGTCGTCCAGCAGCGTCAGGTCCACCGCGGTTTCCAGGTCGGCGATGAGCTGGTTGTCCTCGGCGTTGAGGCAATGGCTGTTGTGAAAGGTGACATGTGCGGCGGCTCCGCGGCGCTCCACCACCACGGTCTCCAGTTCCAGGAGGTCCTGGCGACGGAAGCTGTCGAGCAGGGCGAGTGAGCCCGGGGCCGGGTGGAGCATGGTCGCGATCAGGTGGGCTCCGGCTGCCGGCGAACGCAGCAGGGCCCCGAAGAAGATACCCAGGTCGATCTCGTGCCCTTCCTTCTCCGCCTGGATGTGTCCGCGGTCCTCGGCGAGCTGGGCCGCGGTCGGCACCAGCCCCGGGAAGTGCGCCTGTGCTTGCCGTACCAGGTCCGGCAGCCGCCGCTGAAGCGTGCCGCCGTCGGTCAGCACGTCGTACACCTGTGGTGCGTGCCGTGCCAGGAAGGAGTGCCGGGCGGTGCGGCGCGCCTCATGGAGCGCCGCGGCCCGGTCCGTCTGCTCGCAGTCGCGGGCCGGACGGGGCGGCAACAGACTCAGGAACCCGTCGGCCTGGTCGGCGTAGTGCTGCAACTCCTTGTGATCCGCGGTGAGTTGACCGGTGGACGTGGGGGGCGGCGGCAGCGGAATGGCCGGGGACACCGGTGCGTCGGACGTCACGCCTCCCCCCTGTCGTGGCTGCGGACCTCGGCCAGCCGACGTAACTCCCGGTCGCAGGCGGCCAGATGGGCACCCAACGCGTCGTGGAACTCGGCCGCGGGCGCTTCGAGGAGCAGTTGCCGCCGCACGGCCAGCTCTCGGTCGGAGATCCGTCCCATCATGACGACGGCGGTGTGGGCCGCCGCCGCCAGGTTGTCGCTGAGCTGGTCGACGAGACCGAGCTCATGCGCCCGGCCGGCGTCCAGGTCATCGCCCCACAGCACGATCTGCCGGGCTCGGGCGGCGCCGAGCTGCTGGGCAAGCCGGTACACCGCCATGCCGGGCCAGAAATGTCCGTCGTTCACGGGCAGCATCAGCAGCAGGCCCGGATCGGCGATCCGGAAGTCACTGGCGAGGAGCAGGTCCAGCGCCGGTCCCCCGCAGACACCGGCGGCGGTGCTGACGATCATCGCCGGCAGCCGTTCGAGGCGGCGCACCGCACGCTCCCAACGGTTGACGTCCTGCACATCGGCCGGTGCGGGCGGCCAGGCCCGGCTGTCGGCCGGTACCGGCAAGAGCTGGAGCCGCAGCACGGTGTGGTCCGCCCGCTGCTCCACCCGATCGCACGCCGCGTTGAGCCTCACGGTCAACTCCGGCAGCGGATGCGTGCCGTCCACATCCACCCGCAGTCCCAGCTCGTCCGACACCTGCTCCTGCTCGCTGCTCGGCGGCATCGCCGCGCCTCCCTACTGGCCGTCACCATCGTGCGAGGGCCATTTCTATGGTCGATCCCGGTCCCATCGTCATCAGGACTCCGATGTCTCCCCGCGTCACCGTCTCCTCGTCGACCAGCCGTTGGTAGGAGAAGAGGAAGGAGCCGCTGGACAGATTGCCGTGGTCGCGCAGCACCGCGGTGGTGTGCCGGACGTCATGCCGGCTCAGGCCGAGGTTGACGCGCACCGAGTCCACGACCTTCTTCCCGCCGGCGTGCACCACCCAGTGACTCACTCCGGAGCGGGCCACTCCTGTCCCCGCCAGGAGCCGTTCCAGAACCTCTTCCGCGTGGGCGCCGACCACGTAAGGGACTTGGGCATCGAGGACGAAGCTGAACTTGTGCTGCTGCTCGTCCCAGACGTAGCGCATGGCCTCCACCGCCTCGGGGATGGTCCGGCTGCCGAAGCGCATCAGTTCAGGTCCACGGGACGAGGGGTCCGGGTCGCCGGTGGTCACCGCGACGGCTGCGGCCCCGTCGCCGAAGAGGCTGTTGACCACGGCGGTGCGCCGGGTGCCGTCGAAGACGTAGGCCGCCGAGCACACCTCGATGCACACCATCAGTGCCAACTCGCCCGGGTGGTACCGGGACCACCCGGCCACCGAGGCCAGCGCGTTGAGCCCGGCGTGGCACCCCATCCCCACGACGTCCAGACGAGAGCAGGTGGTGCTCAGTCCCATGTCCTTGAGCAGGAGCGCGGAGAACCCCGGGGTGAGGAAGCCGGTCGAGGTGACACAGCACAGGTGGCGTACGTCCCTCACGTCCTGCCCGCTGTCGGCCAGACAGGCGAGCACCGCCTCCCGGCCCAGGCGCAGACCCTCGGTCGTGTGCTTGGCCAGGAGTTCGCCTTGGGTTTCGGCCGCGGCGGTGCGGTCGGGGAGCAGCGGCGGCAGGGTCAGGCCGCGCCGCTCAATGGTGCTGTTCAGGAAGATCGAGCGGATCGACGGATCGGTGACACCGAACATCTCCAGGAGTTCCGGCTGGTTGTAGGAGACCGGCGGCACCGCGGTTCCGACGCCGGTGATCCGAGTGTGGGCGGGCATGCGGTCTCCTCCTGGGCGCGCTCCCTTCAGGACAGGTAGTCCTCGGCTCCCCCCTGGCGCACCGTGTCCAACGTGAAGCAGTGGAATCCGCCGCCGAACAGCCGGCGGTGCCGGTGGCGCACCGGGACCACTGTGTACCCGTGCTTCTCCAGCGTCCGCATCAGCTCCGGGCAGGCATCGTTGACGAGTACCGTCTCCGGCGACACCGACAGCACGTTCAAGTCGATGAAGGGGCTGGCGAGGACCAGGTCGTCATCGTCGTACGCCGGGAAGTGGTTGCCTTCCGGGGCCGGCGGAACGATCAGATCCCACGAACGCAGCCGTTCAGGCAGTTTGTCGCGTACGGAAGGCGACCGGACGAGCAAGGTGCCTGGCCGCAGCGCGAGCACCATGCTGTCGATGTGGCTGTCGCTGAGCCGGTGCACCCGGTGGAAGCGGAAGCGGCCCGACAGATGGCGCTCCAGCCAGTCGCAGCCCATCGCGTGGTTGGCCGTGGAAATGTTGACGACCAGATCGCGGCCGAGCCGAAGCACCTGCGCGCCGTCGAACATCATCTCGGTGCCGACGTCGTAGCAGGAGGTCCGGGGATCGGCGATGGGCTCGGTCGGTCCGCCCACGGTGCTGACGCGCGCGTAGGACAGATCGAAGGACGCGTCGGTCATCAGCGGCCGCGGCATCACCGTCCAGCGGGCGCCTTGATCGAAGTACCGCTGGAATACGGGCTTGAGGAACTGGGTCTCGAAGTAGCGGGAGCGGATCATGGGCGGGGTCTCGATGATCTCGTCTCCGAGAATGAGCGTGTTGTCCCGGACGTTGAGCGGGGGCACCACGGACGCGCTCCAGCCGGGAGTGCGCACCTCCACGGTCGTGGCGTCCACGTCCATGGGGCGGTGCACGGTGACGCCCAGCGTGGTGAGCGCGTGGACGATGCCGTCCAGGTCCTCGTTCAGTTCCTCCACATAGCGTTGCTTGATCGGCGCCGTGCCGCTGGGTGCCGGCTCGGCGCTGCCGCCGGAGGTCAAGCGGGGGTAGTACCACTCGGAGCGTGAGGAGTTGTCGCCGGCGATGTTGTCGTGGAAGAAGAGGTCGAAGGACAACTCACGCTGATGTGACGTGTAGTTCATCGCGGAGCCGACCACCACCTCCTTGAGCGGCGACCATTCGTCGAAGCTGTTGAGCATCATCGGGTGCTCCATCGATCGTCGTCATGAGACTCATCGGCAGCCTGACTGAAGGAACGGCCGATGCCGTCGGGCGCTGGGAGTTCACCCCCCGTGCACCGCGCGTACCGTGGCTCGTCCGTCAGGGGCCGGAGAGGACTTCTGATTCTGCCCGGTGTATTTCAGTGTTGGACACGTACCAAACGAAGGGAACACCCGGGCCGTCGGCCCGTACGGCACTTTCGGCCATATCCGGCGCCTCCTCCGGCCGCTCCGGGCTCTCTTGATCTCCTCCCTGGAGTATCAGAGGAGCAGGATGAAATGCGGCTGTCCCACCTGCCGTCATTTCGAGTCGACAATTGACCGATCCCGGGCGCCCGCAAGCTGTCTGAAACTCGTTCCCGGGGGGTTGTGCGTGTTGTGTGACGACCCAGAAGATGAACCGGCTGATTCGCGCGTCGATGCGAATCGCGGCTACGGCCACCACGGTTGTTCTCTGCAAGGTCCTACCCAACGTCGAAGGCTCGAAGCCGGCACGGGTTCGCAGCACAGCGTTGGTTCACGGCACCGAATCGATCTTTCACGCACCTGTCCGCGTCTGCGCGGATCCCTGCCGCGATGCGGGTCGTCGCAGGCGTCAGGCTCCTGGGCGGACCAGTCGGCATACGGTCTGCCAATCGATCACCAGGCGAGAGGACACACGGGGTGGTACCGCACGTGGAACTGCCGGGACACCCGGCCGGCTGGACCTCGAAGGAACGGGAGGCGGTCGCCGACGCGATCGGCGGCATCTGCCGGCGCGAGGGCTACTTCTTCGTTCACAACCACGGTGTGCCCGCGGGACTTGTCAAAGAGGTCTACGACGAGATGCGGCGGTTCTACCAGCTGCCCCTGGAGGAGAAGAGCAAATACGACGCCGCCGAGGAGTCTCAGTTTCTGGGTTATCGCGGGCTCGGCAGAGAGAGAAGCCGCACCCATAGCGGAGCCGAGGCCTGTGAGCAGTACCGGATCGGCAACGTCACCGATGACCTCGCCATGCCGGACTCCGTGGACTTCTATCACGAGCACTTCCCGAAGTCTTTGGAACTCTTCGGCCACCTGACGCAGATGGGCGACGGAATTCTCGCCGCCTGCGCCCTGGACTTGGGGCTGGATGAGGACTCGTTCACGGGATATCTGGGCGCGCCGCTGCACCGCCTCGGCCTCAACTTCTACGGCGCGAGCCATTTGTCCCGCGTCGGTTCGAAGGTGAACTACGCGATGTCGCCGCATATCGACCTGTCCCTGCTGACCATCCTCGACCAGGACGAACCAGGCCTGGACGTACGGGATCCGGACGGGACGTGGCTGCAAGTCCCCGCCATTGAGGGCGCGTTGTTCGTCTTCCTCGCCGACTACGTACAGCGCTGGTCGAACGGTCTGCACCGGGCCGCTCCGCACCGCGTGAGCGCGGTCAGCCGCGACCGTATGTCGATCCAGTACAAGCACCGGCCCGACTACGGCGTCGTCGTCGCCCCGTTGGACACCCTCATCGGTCCGGGCGACCTGCCCAAGTACGGACCACTCGACACCGGTTCCGACTACGTGGCAGTGCTGAGGTCGATTCTCGGCAGGTGACGCACGGCCGTCCGGTGCGAAGTCGCCGATTGCCCACCGCGCCCACGGACAAGTCCCAGGGCACCTCGACGACAGGAGGTTGAGGCCACAGTGAACGGACCACACACGGGTCCCCGGCGGGTTCCCGAGGCACGCCCGTGCTGACGAATCCGAGCGCCGGGGCGGTGACACGCAATCCTGTCCTCGACCATTACCACCGACTCTCCGACATTGTGATGTCCTGCGGCCAGGAACGCACGGGTCGTCCGGACCCGGACGGCTTCCAGCCCGGTTTCGACTTCCCGGAACTGGACGACAGGACCCGCGAGTACTTTTCCGCCGCAACCGTCTCCTGGCGTCCGCTGAGGGATCTGCAAGGGCGGCGGGTACGAATGCTCGACCTGACCGGCAACCCGGCCACGCAGACCACCAAGACTCCGGCGTCCCTGCTCATCGTGGCCCGAGCCGTTGAACACGTGCGCCGCACCGGGGTGCCGGTGGTACTCGTCACCCCGACCTCCGCCAACAAGGGCACGGCACTGCGCGACGCGGTGCTTCGGGCCCTGGACCTCGGCCTCGCGGAGCCGCACCAGCTGCGGGTGGTGACGATCTGTCCGGCCGACTGCCGGGACAAGCTGCGGCGCAGCCGGCTGGCCACCGACCCCGAGCTCCGCTCCCTCAACCCCGTCCTCATCTATACGGGTCGCCAGGCCGAGGACGTCAAGCCGCTGACCCGCACGTTCGTGCACGAGTACGCGGCAGACTGGGCGCGGCGCACCGGCGGCCGGCTGTGGTTCTCGCTGGATCTGTCCAACTACATCGTGGCCGACGCCATGCGGGCTCTGTTCGAGCACGACGTCGACCCGATCGTGCCCGGCGAACCACGCCTGCACGCCCATGCCGTCTCCAGCGCCTTCGGGCTGCTCGGCTACCACACGGGCCGGGACCTGCTGGAGACCGCGGGCGAGGCCTCGTCCGCACAGCGCCCGGAGTCCTTTCTCGTCCAGCACCTGCACACCCCGGACATGGTGCTCAGCCAGCGCTTCGGCAGCTTCGACCGCCGCAACGCGCCCTCGTACGCCTGGGATCCGCAGCTGCGGCTGTACCGCCAGGACACCGAACCGTGCTTCCCCTACGCGACGGACAGCCCGAGCGAGATTCTGGATCCGACCTTCTACACCCATCGGCCGCCCACCGCGGATCGCATGAACGACATCATCGCCAAGTTCGGCGGTGGCGGAATCGTGGTGTCACGGCACGAGTGCTTGCAGCATTACCAGGCCATCCGCGATGAACTGGCCGACGCCGGGTTCTCATTGCCCGAGAAACCGGACCAACTGGCCGAGTGGTCACTGGTGATGGCGATGACCGGTGTACGCGAGGGTGTGCGGCGCGGGCTCATCGGTCCGGAGCGGACTGTGGTGATCCACGCCTCGGGCAGTTACACGCGGGGCGACTACGAGCCGTTGGAGGACGACGAGGTGCATGTGGTGCAGGACCTCGCCGACGTGGCCGCCGTCCTTGTAGGCGCCGGCTGAATGACCCTCGCACGGCTCAACCCGGTCACCGGCAGTTCCCCTGCTCGCCTGATGTGAACTCTGCCGCGCGGCACCGGCCGGGTACGGCATGTACGCGCCGTACCCAGTCGCTCCCCCGGCCGCCCGACCGCCCAAGCAGTACCTCCAGCCGCTCACCGCGTCGCACGAAAGGTTGGCGCCAGTGGAGTTGGGAACCCACCCGTGGCCCGGTGTCCCTCCCTTCCCTACAACGCACCGCAGTTCCCCGGACGACATCTGCCGGGTGCTCCGCCACGAGCTGCGCGACTGCGGAACGTGGCTGCACGTCCAGCCGGTCCCCCTGGAGCCGTTCGCGGTCTCCCGGTCCGCCTACGACGAACTGTTTACCGCCGCCCGGGAGTTGCTGAACCTGCTGCGCCGGGCCGTGCTGGAGGCAGCACCCACCCGGCAGGGCAGACTCGCGGCCGTGGGCGTCAGGCCCACCGCTCACACCTTCCCGTTCTTCGTTGACGACGACGCCTTCGAGCTGCGCCACTGCGACGCCATGGCGCGCCCCGACGTGGTGATCGGGCCGGACGGCCCACGCTTCGTGGAGTTCAATGTCAGCGGAGCGTTCGGCGGCCCCACCGAGACACACGGGTTCGGGCAGGCCTGGACACGCCTGTACGGCGGCCCGGGAGGGACGCTGCCCTTCACGGTGGACGACCCGTTCGCGGCCCGCGCCGACCTACTTGAGGAGGTGTGCGCGGAACTCGCGCTGCCGAGGGCGGTGGCGTTGGTGGGAAACCGGGTGGACCGCCGCGGAGAGACAACCCGCTATTTCGACGGCGAAGCCACGTATCTGCGCGAGCGGGGTTTCGACTCCGAGGTTCTCGAACCGCACGACCTGCCGCAGAAGATCGGCCGCCCTGGCAGCTTGCGGTTCCCGCTGGCGCTGCGCTACTTCTCCCCCGGCGACTGGGTCTCGCGCGGTGAACCGCTCGGCCCCGTGCACGCCATGATTGCCGCGGGCTGCATCCTCTACCCGTCGGAAAGCAGCTACCTGCTGGCCAACAAGCGGCTGCTGGCCTGGCTGTCGGAGGGACAGCCCTGGATGTCCGACGACGACCGGCGGCTGGTCCACCGGTACGTGCCCTGGACCCGCGTCGTCCAGGAGGGCAAGGTCCAGTGGAGGGGCGATCCGGTGGACCTGCGCCAGCTCCTGACCGCACAGCGGGAGTCGTTCGTGCTCAAGCCGGCGGTGGGCATGGTGGGCCGCGGAGTGGTGCTCGGCAGTTCGTGCCCGGAACCCCAGTGGGAGGCGAACGTCACCCGGGCGTTGGGCGCCCGTGACGCGATCGTGCAGGAGTATGTGGAACCGGTCCGCTACCAGCTGGAGATGGTCAGGGACCCCGGCACGCCGCCGTACCGCGTCGCGGTTGCCCCGGTCCTGAGTCCGCTGCTCTTCGGCGGCCGGGCGGGCGGGGTGTACGCGCGCTACTACCCGGACGGACGCGGCGGGGTGATCGGTGTGGCCCAGGGCGGCGCGATGGAGAACGTGGTGCTCGCCGCCTCCGCCTGAGCCCTCACAGCACAGCTCGAATCCATGGGAACGAGGAGGTGGCTGAGCCACATGTCGGACGGTACGTGGAGAATCGATCGACTCACCGGGAGCATAGGCGCACAGTTGTCGGGGCTCGACGTCCGCCGGGCGGGGTCGGCCGACACGGCCCGGCTCCGCGAGCTGGTCACAGAACACGGCGTGCTCTTCCTGCGCGGCCAGCCGGCCGACCCTGCGGCTCTGGCCGACTTCGCCGCCCTGCTCGGCGACGCGCTGCCCGCCCACCCGCTCAAACACGGGCTGCCCGACCACCCCGAGGTGCTGGCGAACCAGACGGGGAACGTGCGCCCGCAGGACACACGCTGCCGGGACGCGCACAACAGGCACGGCACCAACTGGCACGTGGACGGCACTTTCGTCCGCGAGGTGCCCACATACTCGCTTCTCCAGGCTGCACGCGTGCCGCAGGTCGGCGGCGACACCCTCTTCGCCGACCTGGCGGGGGCCTACGCCGCGCTGTCACCGCCCTTGCGTACCCTCGCGGACGGCTTGAGCTGCCGTCACGATGTGCGCCGCCTGTACGCGGAGTGGCTCGCGCCGGACGCCGACCCGCTCCAGCGCGAGCGGCTGCTGGCCATGCCCCTGGTGAGCCACCCTCTCGTCGCCGTCGACCACGGCGCCGACGGCCGCCGCTCCCTGATCCTCAACCCCAACTGCGTAACCACGATCGAGGGCCTGTCCGACCTGGAGGGCCACACCCTGCTGGAACTGTTCATGCATCACGCCCTCGTTCCGGAACGGACGGTGCGCTGGAGGTGGGCCGTGGGTGACATCGCCGTGTGGGACAACGTCCGTCTCCTGCACAACTATGTGCTGGATCACGGCACTTCCGACCGCCTGATCCACCGCGCCCTGGCCGGTTCGAGGCCGCTGACCGGCGTGAGTTCCAAAAGCCATGAGATAGCCCCGACCTCGGACATGCCGTACAGCCGATGAGGATCCTGCCGCGATGAACTCTCCGCCCGACCACTCGGACAAGGTGCCACCGGACTCGGTCCTTGAGCGCTTCCACCTCCTGGTGAACGCACCGGCCCTCTTCAACGCCCTGGCCACCGCACTGGAACTGGACCTGTTCACCACCCTGTCGGGACGGCCTTCGTCGTTCGACGATCTGCGAGCCGCCACCGGACTGCCACCGCACTCTCTGCGCGTACTGCTGCATGCCGTCTGCACCACCGGACTGCTCGAACGGCACGATGGCCAGTACCAGAACTCTCATGTCGCCGAGGACATGCTCACCGGCGACAGCCCCGACAGCTGGCGGCACATTCTGATCGGCTGGCGAGAGGTGTACTACCCCGCCTTCACCCACCTGACCGACGCGCTCAGAGCCGGTACGAACACCGCCCTGGACGCGTATCCGGGCAGCGAGCCGACGCTCTACCAAAGGCTCCCGCACAGACCCGAATTGGAGCTCGTCTTCCACCGCGCCATGACCGCCTTCACCCTGCGCAGCGTGGACGCGCTGGTGGACAGCGGCCAGTTCGCCTCAGTGCGTCGGCTGCTCGACGTGGGCGGCGGCGACGGCACCACCAGCGGTCGGCTCGTCGCGCGCCACCCGGAACTGACCTCGACCATCTTCGACATTCCGAGTGTGTCGCGCATCGCGGAGCGGACCATCGCACCGGACTTCGCGGGCCGGATCACCATCCACCCGGGCGACCTGTTCGCCGACCCCTTCCCGGCGGGCGCCGACACCGTGCTGTTCAGCCACGTACTGGAGATCTTCTCCCCTGAGCAGATCACCGCTTTGCTGGTGAAGGCCCACGACGTCCTGCCGGCCGGTGGACGGGTCCTGATCTACGGATACAACGCCTCGGACGACGAGACCGAGGGCTGGTACTCGGCCCGCCTCTCGCTCTACCTCAATGCCCTGGCCAGCGGTCAGGGCATGGCGTACCCGTCGTGCGATTACGAAGAGTGGCTGCGACGGGCGGGGTACCACCAGGTCCGCACCCTCAGGGGCTTTCCTTACGAACACGGCTTGCACATCGGGGTGAAGTGAACCGCCCAGCCGCTCGCCCTGGTTGACGGCATCCCTCCCGCCGCCCCGGGGCGGCGGCCGCCCGCGAGCCGGTCGTGACCTCCCTATGTGCCCCCGCACAGCCGCCAATCCCCTCGCTTGTGCGATACAACAGGAGACTTTCTCCTCGCATCTGCGGCAGAGTGACCGCTCGACAAAGGCGCCGGCGGGGCCTCACCGCGCCGGCCCTGATGTGCTCGAACTGCCGGGTGGCTGTGGGGTCTTCGCGACTCAGGGGCGTCAAGGACATCACTTCCCCTCCTTCACGTCGCTGCTTGCGGACCGCGCTGCCGTGCCGCGTTCACCACGTAGCGATGACAGAGGGAGAATCGGATGGGCAAGAAGGTCCTGTGGCGCTCCGCCGCAGGGAAGGCGCTGATGCTGGGCGCCCTGCTGGTCGTGGCGGTGCCGGGAAGCGCCTACGCCAACACCGTGAGCGTCACCGTGAAATCCCCTGGGGCCACCAGCGGCCCGACCACCATCGACTCCGAGATCTCGACCCACGCGGACTGCGGCAGCGGCCTCATTTCCGGCGGCGGGGTCAACCAGGCCATCGGCACCGGCGCGGGGCTGAACGGCAACCACGTGATGGGCACCTCGCCCAGCCCCGACGGCACCACCGAATACACCGGCACCACCGGGGTCGTCGGCACCGACGTGACGCACTGGCTGGCCATCGGCGGAAGCGGGGGCCAGGTCAACTCCTCGTTCTCCACCACCCCCTACGCGATGTGCTTCACCAGCAACCTGATCAACCACACCCAGGTCGTCATGAACAAGGTCAACGCACCCACCACGGCGACGACGGTGGGCCTCGTCACGGCGAGCTGCCCGGTCAACACCCGCCTGATCGGCGGCGGCGCCCGCACCACCCCGGCCAGCGTGGGCAACTTCAAGGTGATCGCCAGCTTCCCCACCTTCAACGACTCCGCACACGACTTCGGCAAAAAGGCCGCGGCCGACGGAGACTCCAACCCCGACTCCTGGACCGCCGTCGGGTGGGACGCCGGCGCCGGCAACACCAGCAACGAGACCTACGCCTACGCGATCTGCAGCGGAAACGGCATCAGCGTCAGCGGCGCCACGGTGAAGGTCCGCCACAGCGAGGTGAGCGGCCCGACCACCGGGAGCACCGGCCAGACGGCGACCGTCGGCTGCGGCACCGGGGACGGGAACCTGATCAGCGGGGGCGCGGCCATCAGCGGTGGCAGCGTGACGACCACCGACTTCACGGGACCGGGTGCGGGCGGCGACCACCTCAACGGGAGCTTCCCGAGCGACTCTTCCGGCAACCCGGTCGGCGACGGGACCACCACGGCGGCGTACTGGACGGCCTCCACCCATACCGGAGGCCAGAGTTCGGCCAATACCCACTCCGACGTCTGGGCGCTGTGCGCAGACGACGGCGTCTGACACACCGGCCACGACGATCCGCCGACGGCCACAGCGCCGAGCACGGCACTCGTTCGAGCCTGTCCGGACATCGGTTCTTCGCTGTGGCCGACGCTGTCCGGACCACCTGCCGCACCACATTTCGACGTTGACAGAGGACAGGGAGAATCCGATGAATGGCAAGGTCCTGCGGGGTTCCGCCGCAGGTAAGGCGCTGATGCTGGGCGCCCTGCTGGTCGTGGCGGTGCCGGGAAGCGCGTACGCCAAAACCGTGAGCGTCACAGTGAACACCCCCGGGGCCGTCACTGGCCCCGCAACCCCCTTCACCGGGGTCTCGTCCCACGCGGACTGCGGCCGGGGGCTGATATCCGGCGGCGGGGTCGACCAGGCCATCGGCGCGGACGTGAGTTCCAACGGCAACCATGTGATGGGGATTGCGCCCAGCCCCGACGGCAGTACCGAATACACCGGATCACCCGGAGTCGTCGGCACCGACGTGAAGCACTGGCTCGCGTTCGGTGGCAGCGGGAGCCACAGCAGCCCCTCCTTCTCCACCACCCCGTACGCGGTGTGCTTCACCAGCCACCTGATCAAGCACACCCAGGTGGTCATGAACAAGGCCGCCGGGCCCGCAACCGGGCTGACGGACCGTCTCGTCGTGGCGACCTGCCCGGCCAACACGCGCCTGCTCGGTGGCGGCGCCCGGACCACCCCGGCCAGCGTCGGCAGCCTCAAGCCGATCGCGAGCTTCCCCACCTTCAACAACGCGGCACACGACTACGGCAAGAAGGCCGCGGCCGACGGCGAGACCAACCCCGACTCCTGGACGGCCGTCGGGGGAATCGGCGGCGGACGCGACAGCAACAACACCACCTACGCCTACGCGATCTGCAGCGGAGACCGGATCAACGTCCGCGACGTCACCACGCGCGTTCACTTCCGGGAGGTGAGCGGCCCGAGCGAGGCTGCCACGGGCCGGACGGCGACCGTCGGCTGCCCCAGCCGCCGCAAGGACGGGAGGCTGGTCAGCGGGGGTGCCGCCATCAGCGGTGGCAACGTGACGACGGCCGACTTCACGAAGACGGCTTCGGGCGGCCCCCACCTCAACGGAAGCTTCCCGAGCGATTCTTCGGGCAAGCCGGTCAGCGACGGGACCGCCGGGCCGGCGTACTGGACGGCCTCCACACACGCCGGGGGCTCGCCCTCACCGAACAGCTACACCGATGTCTGGGCGCTGTGCCTGAACATCCACCGCGAGCGCGGAGAGTAATGGGTTCCGCCGCGTGATGACAGCCGCTGACGGATGGTCAGCGGCTGGCAGCGCGCTGCCATAGTGGGGCGGACGGCGTCACAATCGCGGATACGCCGCCCGTCCCACCACGGCCACTCCACTCCCCCCGACGTGTGATCGATGTCAACCATGGGCACCCCCTAACGGCGAGCGCCAAGACGCCGCCGAGGCCGGATCGCTGTTGCTGATCAACAGTCCGGCCTGCGCCGCTGCGGGGGAACCTGATCGTTCACGGAAGCCGCCTTCCCGCAGGCGTCTCTGTGATGATGTGGCCTTCCGTGTCCGAGTCCAGGGAGGCCTCAGTGTCCCGAACGCCGCAGGAGATCTTCCAGAGTTACCTGTACGCCGGTTCCATGACCCGGAACGCCGATGCCCTTGCCGAGAACTTCACCGAGGACGCTGTCTTCGAGGCGCCGCTCATGCCCGCCGGCGCCGCATTCCCCCGGCGGTTGGTGGGTCGTGAGGAGATCCGTAGCGCCATGTCGGCGTACTACGAGCAGCAGGTGAAGGGCGGCGACCACTCACCGAACCTAGAGAAGTCCGGCTACGTACTGCACACCACCGCCGACCCCGACGTGTTCATCGCCGAGATCGACACCGTCTTCGACGGGGACGGGGACGGGGACGACGTGACTATCTCGCTGGTACAGATCTTCCGCATCCGCGACGGGAAGATCGCCCGGCTGCGCGACTACTTCGCGCCCGAGCTCATGAGCTGAGTACGTCCGAGCGGTCTCCGCCACAAGCATGCCCTCGGTGGGGCACTCGGGCCAAGGCTCATCACCGGCACGACGACAACTTTCGTGACCCGGCACCCCGTTGAACCGCCATGCCTTTAGCGCCGTGACACCCTCCAACTGGCTTGCTTTTCAAGGGCTTTCCAGGAAATTAGCCCTCTCTTGCCGGGGTGCGGCGACCTTCACCAAACCGCCACATGACGGACGCATGACAAACCCACGGCCGATCTATGCGCGTAAACCAAGCGCTGCCAGACTGCCCGGTGCACTCGCGGTACGGGCGTCTCCGGCACCTCTGACGCCTCCGGCACAGAAGTTCCCCAGCTCCTCCCGCACCCCCCGCTTCCGTCCGACCCCGGGAGATCCCCGCCATGCGCACTTCCCTCATACGTCGCGCCGCACTCACCCTCGCAGCCTGCGGCACCGCACTGGCGACCACGCTCGCCGCCACCCCGGCCCACGCCGCCGGTACGTACTCACTGCTGGTCTTCCCCGACCAGAGCCACACCAGCGTCTACGACTTCATCAACTCCGCGTCGAAGTCCATCGACCTGACCATGTACGAGCTGCGGGACACGACCGCCGTGACGGACCTCATCAACCGGCAGAAGGCCGGCGTCACGGTCCGGGTGATCCTCGACGCCGCGCACACCTCGGTCAACGGCTCCGCGTACTCGAAGCTCAAGGCCGCGGGCGTCGGCGTCACGTACTCCTCGTCGTCCTTCGTCTACACCCACCAGAAGACGCTCACGGTGGACGGCACCACGTCGCTGATCCTGACGGGCAACCTGGACTCCACGTACTACTCGTCCAGCCGGGACTACGGGGTCTTCGACTCCGACGCGGCCGATGTCACGGCGATCGAGGACGTCTTCGCCGCCGACTACGCGCAGACCGCGATCACCCCGAGCGACGGTGACAACCTCGTCTGGTCGCCGACCGACTCGCAGGACCGGCTGCTCGCGCTGATCAACGGCGCCCAGCACTCGCTCGACGTCCAGCAGCTGGAGTTCGGCGACGCGGCACTGGTCGACGCCATCGTGGCGGCCGAGCAGCGCGGGGTGACGGTGCGGGTCGTCGGGATGAACCCGAGCAGCTACGGCACCGAGTTCCAGAGCGTCGTCGACGCGGGCGGCAAGGTCGTGACGTACAGCAGCACGACCGGCCTGTACATCCACGCCAAAGCGATCGTGGCCGACGCCGGCACCGCCACCGCGAAGGTGTTCGCGGGCTCGGAGAACTTCTCCGACAACTCCCTCAACAACAACAGGGAGTTGGGGCTGATCACGGACGACGCCGGCGTGTTGGGCGGCATCGAGTCGACGTTCGGCACCGACTTCACCAACGGCACGCCGTACGGGGCCTGAGCACTCAGGTAGCGGCCGCGCCGGGCCGGCGGGCACCCGAGGATGCCCGCCGGCCGGTCAGCATGGCGCGAGCCGCGCGCAGTATTTCGTGGCACCGAGGTACCGGCCCTCCAACAGGCCGACTGTGATGGGTAGTTGGAGGCAGTGGACTGCCCATAGAGCCGCAGCTCCGTCCCACGCCCGGCGCGGGCGGCGGCGGTCCGGCAACGCCGGAAGAAGAGCGCAGGCACTCCCCCTCCCTTGGCGCTTGGCGCTTGGCGCTTGGCGCTTGGCGCTTGGCGCTTGGCGCTTGGCGCAGAAAAGCCCCTCGGAAACCGAGTAGCCGACAGCGACGTCCTATCCCAATGCCTGCCGAGAGTCTCTGCCAGAGGCTGCCGGCAGGCCCAGGCACGTCGAAGTCGGCGCTCAAGGAGAGGCACACACCGATGGCAACCTCCGCATCCAACCGGCAGCAAGACGCGAACCAGGCCCGGATCGCCGCCACTCTGACAACCCTTCAGGCCGACCTGGCGCGTTCCGACACCAAAGCGAGCCTGCTGCTGGCCTTGACGGGAGGCGCCCTGGTGGCCCTGGCCTCGACGGCATCGAGCCTCCATCCGACCGCCCCGGCTGCGGTGTTCACGTCCCTCGCCACCGCCGCGATGCTGGCCGCGACCGTGATCCTGCTACTCCCGGTCCGTCCGCACCTTGGAGGCAGCGGCTGGACAAGCTGGTCCCGGCTCGACACCGACCAGCTGCACGATCGGCTGGCATCGGGCTACCAGGAGGAGCACCTCAGCTTCATCGCCACACTCGCCATGCGGAAGTTCCGCCTCATTCGGGCGGCGGTTGACTGCATGCTCGCCGGGCTGGGCCTCCTGGCACTCACGGCCACCCTCGTCGCAACCGCTTGATCTCGCTTTCCCAAGCGGCTGGGACGGCATCCGTCGCGTACGCCCCCCCCACGGCACGACACCTAGGTCCCGTCTCCTCGATCACGAGCGTAGCCAGATGAGGAGTGCGGCCACGGTGACGGTGGCCGTGGAAGGCCCCGGAGTCCCAGCTCAGACACCAGCCGCGCACTAGCGGTCAGGACTTCATGACGGCGGTCTTCTTCGGCTGGCGGGGCACGGTCTTGACCTTGTCGAGGTGTCCGTACACCGTCGACCGGGGCACTCCGAACAGGTCGGCGATCTGCTGGACGGTCTTCTCACCGGCGTCGTAGAGCTGCTGGGCGAGCGTAGCCTGCTCCTCGGTGAGCTTCGGGCGTCGCCCGCCGACGCGGCCGCGGGCCCGTGCGGAGGCGAGTCCGTCGTTGGTGTTCGCCACGATCAGCTCCCGCTGGAGCCCTGCCAGTACGGACAACATCCCGAACATCGCCCGGCCCTCCACGGTGGCGGTGTCGATGCCCTGGGCGGTACGCCTTCGCGCCGCTGGCGACGTCGACGTTGATTTCCGACGCGAGTTGCCCACCGTGCACACCTGCGGGTCCGCGACCCCGGCCATGACCCACCGAACACCCCCTAGACCGGTCGCCGTTGCACGACGTCGGCGATGACCGCTGTGACGAGCTTGTTGACGACTGCCGTGGCCGGCGGGCCGGGGTCGCGGTCTGCGAACAGGAGATGCCCGCCACCGACCAGGGAGAGGGTGAGCGAATCGATGTCGGCGTCGGCCGCGATGCGGCCCAGTTCACGCTCGGCGGCCAGATAAGCGGAGATTGCGGTCGTGGTCTGAGCCAGGATCGCGATGCCGCCTCCGGGCCTCGCCTTCCGCAGTCGTGCGCGCAGCTCGTCCCGAAAGGTGATGAGCGGGATGATTGCCACCGGAATCGGTCCGAACAGGGTGGTCAGCGCGCTGGTGAGGTTGTCGGCCACCGTGCCGGTGCCGGTGGACTCACGCAGTGCACTCGCCTGCCTCTCAAGCTGCGCGGCCCGGTCCAGCACAAGGTCGGCGAGGAAGGCGTCGAAGTCGCTGAAGTGCCGGTGCAGAACGCCTTTGGCGCAGCCCGCTTCGTCGGTGACGGCCCGGCTGGTCAGCCCGTTCGGCCCGTCCCGCAGAAGCACGCGTTCGGCAGCGTCGAACAACTGCTGCCGCGCGTCACGAAGGTGCACCCCAGTCGGCACTCACAGATCCTCTCGTGCGTCAGCCTGCCGGCATCCGTTGCCCAGTGGGCATGCGCCCACTAAAGTGGGCACATGCCCACCTTACCGCGAGAACAACCAGAACCGTCCCCGGCGGAGCCGCATAAAGCCCGGCTGATGGCCGAGTCGTTCGGCGTGGACGCGCAGCGCTACGACCAAGCCCGGCCCGGCTACCCCGATGCGTTGGTGGCACGGATCGTCGCTGGTAGCCCGGGGCCTGACGTGCTCGACGTCGGCTGCGGTACCGGCATCGCAGGCCGCCAGTTCCAGGCCGCCGGCTGCGCCGTGCTCGGCGTGGAGCCCGATGCGCGGATGGCCGACTTCGCGCGAGCCCGTGGCCTGGAGGTCGAGGTGGCGGCCTTCGAAGCCTGGCAGCCGGCCGGCCGGACGTTCGACACGGTCGTCGCCGCCCAGTCGTGGCACTGGGTGGATCCGGTCGTCGGTGCGGCGAAGGCGGCCCGTGTGCTGCGTCCAGGGGGTCGGCTGGCGATCTTCGGGCACGCGTACGAGCCGCCTGCTGAGGTGGCCGAACCGTTCGCCGCTGCCTATCGGCGGGTGGCGCCCGACTCTCCGCTCAACGGCCAACCCGCCCGACGTCCGCTCGGCCTCTACCAGGCGGCATACTCGAAGTTCGCCGACAAGATCCGCGAGACCGAACGGTTCAACGATCCCGAACAGTGGCGATTCGACTGGGAGCAGTCCTACACACGCGACCAATGGCTGGACCTGCTAGCCACCACCGGCGGCCTCACCCAACTCCGTCCAGATCAGCTGGCCGAGATACTGGACGCGGTCGGGCGCGCCATCGACTCCCTGGGTGGACGCTTCACGATGGACTACACCACCCTGGCCGCGACCGCCGTATGCGTCGGCGTCGCCTGAGTCCATCCGCGTTCCTTGCCTCTGACGCCGCCGGCTACATCACCGGGGACAACCTCATCGTCTCCGGAGGCATCGGCATCCACGCTCGCCCCGCCTGGCATCAGACCCACATCACGTTGCGGGACGGGTGGGGTGACGGCGTCGCGCGCCGACCGGTCTGAATGACCGTCAAGGGACTACTGGGACCGGGTCTCGCCAGATGTCCATCGGAACGGCGCGGACCGCGCGTCCGTCCGCGTCCAGGATCCGGCCCATCCGTTTCACGGTGCGCAGCGACACGTGGCGCTCGGCCACCTGGAGATCGGGGAACCTGTGGACGAGTGCGGCTTCCAACCGCTGACTGTCGGCGAGGGAGCGCAGCCAGACGGAGAGGACGAAGTTGTGCGCGCCGGTGACGGACGCGCACAACCGGGCCTCGGGGAGTCGGGCGAGCTGGGGGCCGACCTCGTCGAGCCGGTCCGGGGGAAGGACGACCCTGAAGGTCGCCAGGACCGGCCGTCCGGCATCGCGGGCGGCGATCTCGCAGCGGAAGCGGATCGTGTCGGACGCGGCCATCCGGTCGAGGCGGCGGCGCACCGTGGACGGGCTGAGCCCGGTGGCGGCGGCCAGCTCGGCTTGGTCGAGACGGCCGTCGATGCCCAGCCGTATGAGCAACTCCCGTTCCTCTTCCCGGACTTCGGCCGATGACCCGTTGCTCGCCTGGTGATCGTGGCGCAGCTTCAGTCGCTGGGCGGGGGCCAGTGAGTCCAGTCGCCAGCGTTTCCCCTCGGAGTAGAAGCCGGTCGCCAGGTGGACGCGGACGGAGTTGATCCCGGGGAGCAGGCCGAGCCGTTCGGTGCTGTACCGGGAGACCATCGCCAGGTCGGTGAAGGCCGCGGTGACGACGAGGTCGCAGCCCTGGGAGAGATGTTCGATGCCCAGCACGTGCGGGTCCTCGGCCAAGTCGTCGGTGATCTGCCGGAGCCGGTCGGGAGCGCAGTCGAGGTCGAGGAAGGCGATGCACCCGCGGTCCTCGGGGCCCGGCAGTCCGTAGGCGGTCGCCCAGGCGATCCCGGCCTCCGAGAGCCGGCGCCAGCGGCGGGCAGCGGTAACCGGGCTGATCCCGAGGGTGTGGCCGAGCAGCGACCAGGGTGCCCGGGGCCGCAGTTGCAGCGCGTTCACCAGGGCGAGGTCCAGCTCATCCACCCTCACGTCGGGGCCGGTGGTCACCATCGGCTGCCGGTGGATTCGTTCATCGGAGAGCCTCCTCATGGCGTGATCCTGCGAAATCGCTTGAAAGTCCTGCCGAGAGATTCAGAATCACCGAACAAGATCGCACCGCACAAGATCCCACCGCACGCGGGGTCGATGGGAGATGCCTGTGTCCCTGCACGACGACGCTCTCGGGCTGGCCCCGGACCTGGTCCGGCTCCGCCACGACCTTCACCGGTTCCCCGAGTTGGGCCTCGATCTCCCGCGCACCCAGGAGCGGGTGCTGGAGGCGCTCGACGGACTGCCGCTGGAGGTGAGCCGGGGCTCCGCGCTGAGTTCGGTCACCGCGGTGCTGCGCGGCGGCCGACCGGGGCCGGCGGTGCTGTTGCGCGGCGACATGGACGGTCTGCCGGTCGCCGAGAAGGCCCCGCTGCCGTTCGCCGCCGACAACGGCGCCATGCACGCCTGCGGCCACGATCTGCACACCGCCATACTCGCGGGTGCCGCACACCTGCTGGCCGCACGGCGGGAGCAGCTCCACGGCGACGTGGTCTTCATGTTCCAGCCCGGCGAGGAAGGTTGGGACGGAGCCGGCGCCATGCTGGCCGAGGGCGTGCTGGACGCGGCAGGCAGGCGCCCGGTCGCCGCATACGCCTTGCACGTGGCGTCGGCCATGCCGCACGGGGAGTTCAGCTCCCGGCGCGGACCGATCATGGCCGCTTCCGGTGCGCTGCACGTCACCGTCCACGGTGCGGGCGGCCACGGCTCGGTACCTCATCGGGCCAAGGACCCCGTCCCGGCGGCCTGCGAGATGGTCACCGCCCTGCAGACCATGGTGACCCGCCGCTTCGACGTGTTCGATTCGGTGGTGATCACCGTCGGGCTCCTCCAGGCCGGCACCCAGCGCAACGTGATCCCCGAGACCGCCCGCTTCGAAGCGACCGTACGCACCTTCTCCGCCCAGGCGCAGTCCCGGGTCGCCGACACCTCGGTGGAGCTGGTCAGGGCTGTCGCGGCCGCCCACGGCCTGCGGGCGCGGGTCGAGTACGTTCCCGAGTACCCGGTGACCGAGACCGACGGGGCCGAGACCGACTTCCTGGCGGACACCGTCCGGGAGGTCTTCGGCGAGGAGCGCTTCCGGCCGATGCCGAACCCGATGACCGGGTCGGAGGACTTCTCCCGGATACTCGACGCGGTTCCCGGCTCGTTCGCGTGGCTCGGCGCCGCCCCGAAGGGGATCGACCCCGAGAACCTGCCGCTCAACCACTCGCCGTACGCGGAGTTCGACGACGCGGTGCTCGCCGACGGCGCCGCGCTCTACGCCGAACTCGCCGCCCGCCGTCTCGCGGCCTGAACCGTACGTCAGCGCTGCCACGCACAAAGAGCTAAGCCGGTCGAGAGAGCGATGCGCGTCAATCGCCTGCTCCGCCGACGCGGCCTAGGTGGTCGATGAGCGACAGGGCAGCAGGAGATGACGGGACGTTCAGGCAAGGAAGGAATGATCATGCGCATGACCGATCCGCGCGAAGTGGTCGAGCAGCAGCTCGCCGCCTACAACAGCCACGACATCGACGCCTTCGTCGCCACCTATGCCGAGGACGTCCTGGTCCAACGGCGTAACGGCAGCCGACTGCAAGGCCGTCAAGCTCTGCGTGACACGTACGCCGGACTCTTCGCAGAAGGCCGCTGCCGGGCGGAGATCCTGGCGCGGCTCAGCGAAGGCGACTGGGTGGTCGACCACGAACTCGCCCACGGCCTGGCCGACGATCCGATCCGCGTCCTGGTGGCCTACCGCGTATGCGAAGGCCTGATCGACCGCGTCGACTTCCTCGGCTGAGTCCCTCCCACGTAGCGGCTCGTAAGGTGCAGGCGGAACCGACAGCACGGCGCTCGCCACCGTCGGCGCGCGCCGCCTTCGCGCCTCACCCTGCTCCCCCGAGCGGCAACTCCACGTCGTGACTGAGCAGTGCGAGATGCTCGGCCCCGTCCAGATCTCACACCATGGCTGATGACACGGGCATCGGTGTCGGACCCCTGGGTGAACGAGCGCTTCCTCGACGTGATGAACATGAGACGTCATCCCTCCAGCCTGAAAACGCCCCGGTTCTGGGCCCGTGTCGCTCGCGCACTGCTCGCCCAGCGCCAGCTCTGAGCGGCCGGCTCACCGGCGCACAGTGCCAACCGCCGCCATCAACTCTGCTTCCTGACGGGCTTGTTGGGAGTCAGTGCCCTTTTCGTGTGGTCGGCGCATCCCCGATGGGATGCGTGACCGACTCGCGTCGTGGCAGCAGGGCCGCCGCGCCCAGCGCCATGGCCACCAGGAGGCAGGCGGCGAGCACGAGGCTCTCCCGCATGCCTTGTGCGAAGTCCCCTGCGAGGAGCGCGCCGAAGACGGCGATGCTGAGCGCTCCGCCCGTCTGGCGGCTGGTGTTGAGAAGTGCTGCTGCCGTGCCGGCCCGCTCGGCGGCGACGCTGTCGAGCATCAGGGAGGTCAGCGCCGGCATGGCCAGGGAGCCGCCGGTGCCCAGCGGGATCATCAGCAGGGCAGTGACCCACGCGGGCGTGCCCGTGTCGACGGCGAGCAGCTCGCCGCAGCCCAGCGCGCAGGTCAGCAGGCCTGCGACGACCACTGTCCGTGGGCCGAAGCGGGCGACCGCACGCGGCGAGAGGTAGTTGAAGTTGGCGGTGATCAGCGCCATCGGCACGAACATCAGCCCGGCCGAGAACGCCGACTGCCCCCGCTGCTCCTGGAAGAAGAGGCTGAGGACGAACACCCCACCGTAGAAGGCTGCGTTGAGGGCGAAGCCCGCGATGACCGGCACGGTGACGCCGCGCTGCCGGAACAGCTCCAGCGGCAGCATCGGGGCGCGTCGCCGTGCCTCGATGGCCACGAAACCGGCCCCGGACACCACCGCGACCCCGGCCGCGGCCAGCACGGTGCCGGTGAGCCCGTGGTGCCCGCCCTCGATCACGGCGAAGGTCAGTCCGGCCAGCGCGAGCACCGCCGTCAGCTGCCCAGGCAGGTCGAACGCGGCACGGTGGCGCGGGGAGCGCGCCGCCCGGAGCAGGGTCAGGGACGCGGCGATCCCGGCAGGCGCGTTGAGGCAGAACACGGCGCGCCAGGTCCACGCCGTGGTGAGCAGCCCGCCCAGAACGGGCCCGGCGGCGATGGCCACCGCGCCGCCGACCGTCCACAGGGCGATGCCACGTGCCCGCGCGGCCGGTTCGGGGAACGCCTGCCGGATCAGCGCCAGCGAGGCGGGCACCATCACTGCCGCCGCGCTCCCCTGCACCAGGCGCGCCGCCGTCAGCGTCCCGAGCGTCGGTGCCGCCCCGCACACCAGCGAGGCGAGGGTGAAGACGCCGAGTCCCCAGCCGTACGCGCGCCGCGCGCCCACTGCGTCCGAGAGCACACCGGCGGAGAGCATCAGGGCCGCGAACATCAGCGTGTAGCTGTCGGCGACCCACTGGAGCCCGGACATTGAGCCGCCGAGCTCTTCACCCATGGCGGGCAGCGCGACGTTGACGCCGGAGACATCGAGTGTGATCACGAAGAAGCCGAGGACGGCGGCGACCAGAGCTGCTGCGGCAGAACCTGGCCGCTCCGACTCACCCCGGGTGCCTGCCCTCGCCCCAACTCCCGTGCCTGCCCCGGCTTTCGCCACACTCATCGTGCACTGCTCCTCACCGCGCCGCCCCTGTCGGACACGGAAGCAGCATGCTCGGCGCGTGCGAGCCCCGGAAGACCGAGCTGTACGGGGGAGCGCTGTTCCTGGCCCTGATACGGCCCCCCTGCACGTCTGGCCCTTTGCGACAATGTCGGGATGAGCGAAGGTACGGAGCTGGGCCGCTTCCTCCGCGCCCGCCGCGGGCAGATCCGCCCGCAGGACGTGGGCCTGCCCGCCGGCACAGGCATCCGCCGCACTCCGGGGCTGCGGCGCGAAGAGCTGGCGACGCTGGCCGGGGTCAGCGTCGACTACTACACGCGCCTTGAGCGCGGCAGCGAGACCCGTCCCTCGCCCGCCGTCGTCACCGCGCTCGGCAAGGCCCTCCGGCTCGCCCCCGATGCTCTGAAGCGGCTGCACGAGCTGGTGGCGCTCGCCGCGGGCCAGACGCCGGCGCCGTCCCCGGGCCCGGCGCGTGAGGTGCGGGAGTCGGTTCACCTCCTCCTTGAGACGCTGCGCCCCTCACCGGCGTACGTCGTCACCCGCGCCAACGACCTGCTCGCCGCCAACCGGCCCGGCCTGCGCCTCTTCCCCGGCATCACGGACTGGCCGCCGGAGCGCCGCAACGTCACCCGCTACATGTTCCTGCACCCCATGGGCCGCAGCCTGTACCGCGACTGGGAGAAGATGGCAGCGCACAGCGCGGCCCACCTGCGTGCGATGGCGGGCGCCGACCCGGACATGCCGGAGCTGGCCCAGCTCGTCGGCGAACTCGTCGTGAAAAGCCCGGAGTTCGCCCGTCTCTGGGAGCGGTACGACGTACGGGCGCGGGGCGGCGGACAGAAGCACTTCCAGCACCCGGAGGTCGGCTCGATGTGCCTCTCCTTCGAGGTGATGGCGATCTTCCACACGGACGGCCAGCGCCTCGTCACCTACCAGGCGCCGCCCGGCACCCCGGACCACGACGCGATGCTGCTCCTTGACATGGCCAGCCCCAGGGAGACAGCACCCTCCGAGGGGGCCGAGCGGTAGCCGACCGGACCAACCGGATTCCGCTGCCGGGCGCAACGCGGCTGCCACGACCACCGGGTGCGCCGGCTGGCGGATGGCTATTCGGCCCAGGGGGAGTCCAGGATCGTGCGGACGAAGTCCCCGCGCTCGAAGCCGGGCACGTAGTGCGCAAGCACGTCGGCATTGACGGTGCCGAACGTGGTCTGCGGCCTGGTCTGGAAACCGTCGGTGAAGGCCTCAAGGATCCGCTGTTTGAAGCGGGGGCGCGGGTGCAGGGCGACGACTGCGGCGCGGTCCGTCTCGTCGACGTCGTGGTATCGATGCCGAGGACGTCGTACTCGACGCCTGCGGTCACCAGGGCCACCTCTGGCTCCATGAACTCGGGGATGCCCGGGGTGGTGTGCAGGGCGATGGCGGTCCACACCCGTCGGATGCTGTCCTCCGGCAGCTGGTGGCCCTGCAGGAAGCGGCGGGCCTCATCGGCGCTGTCCACCTCGAAGCGCCGCCCGCTGCCCCGGAAGGGCCGGCCGAGGCCGAGGTCGTGGAACATGGCCGCGATGTAGAGCAGCTCGGGGTCGAAGCCGAGGTCGCGGTTGCGACCCTGGAGGCTGCCGAAGAAGTACACACGGCGCGAATGGTCGAAGATCAGCTCCTCGTGCTGTCCCGTACGAGTTCGGTCGCCTCGCGCGCGAGCTTCGAGTCCGGCACGCGTACCCCGGCCGGTGCGGAGAAGTCGCCAGTAACTGCCATCACCTGCTCCCTTTCGGCCTGCCGGTCGCTCCGGCGCCACTTCCAGTCTCCGAACCATCGCATCGCTGCGCCATGACTGTGCGGCTGTATGGCCCACGGTGGTGGTGACCCGTGAGTCGTATCCAGAGCGAGGAGCTGTGCGAAACCGGCTCCCCGGGGCCTGTGAAATGGTGCGGAGTTGTGCGCTTTTGCTCGCAGCCCGGGGCAGTCCCCAGCGGGTCGGCTCACAGATGCAGATGCGCGAGCAGACGGTCCAGCGGCCGTGGTACTTGGGTCAGGTCCAGGTCATCGATGAGCGATCGTGCGTACTGGCTCTTGCGGCCGCTGATGGTGCCCATGAAGCGCCGCAGCTGCTGCTCGACCTTCCGCTCCCGCTGGGCGGGCTGCTTCTGGAAGATGCGGAATGCCCGCAGGTCGCCTTGGGCGTCGAGGACCTGTTGCACGGAGTCGGCACCGAGAGAGCGGATCAGCTCCTCTTCCAGGTCGGCGACGCACACGTAGAAACCGAGCGGCTCCATGTCGGCGCGAGCGAGGCCGCAGCCGAGACCTGCTCGCTCCAGGGCGCGCGAAAAGTGGCCTTCCTCTCCGGCGTCGCACAGGCCCGCCAGTGCGACGTCGAGCCCCTGGGGACCCAGCAGATTCAGGAATCTGCCGATACTGGTCGCGCCGCCGAGCGGGATGACGGCGATGCCCTCGGCACCGAGGGCGCGGCCGTGACGCGCAGCCAGCGCTTCGAGCGCGACTTGGTCGCTGACCCCTTCGACGAGTACGGCCGTACGCACAGCGGAGGCGGCAGCCAGCTCGTGTGCGGCCACGGCGGCGGCCGGTGCCCCCGCACCGCCGGCCGCCCACTCGATGACCGCCAGTCGGAACCGTGTTGTCGCATCCACAGTCCCTAGTCTCTCAGCCACGGCCGGGCAGTCCGCAATGAACTTTTTGCGCGGAGGGCAGGCGCACGGGCAGGGCGAGCCTGCCTGTGCGGGCCAGGTGGAGGACCAGCGCGGACATGGCCAGCCAGCCCGGCCGGCCCGCGAGGCTCATGTACAGCGGGTCCAACTCGGCGTCCGGTGCGGCGAATTGCTTGACCATGCTCACTCCGGCCGAGCTGAAGAAGGCGTGGCCGACGAGCAGAAGGGGCGACATCGCCACCCACATGCCCAGACAGGCGCTCCCGAGATAGTCGAGCACCCATCGGGAGCGGGTGCGCAGCGGGCGGGTCGGTAGGGCGGTGGTGGCCATGCACTTGACCCTAGGGGCGGGCGCGGCGGGCCATGAGGAAGCCCGCTCCTGTTCCTGTGGTGGGGCCTGCCCCACCACAGGAACAGGGTTGATCCGCAGGACAGTTGCCGCGCCGGGGGCCGGCCGTCTACCGCGCGGGTGAGGGAGGGCTACCGGCCGGCCAGTGCGGCCAGGCTGCCCGGGTAGAGGTACTCCTTCGGCGGGATCGTCGTCCCGTGGGCCCACGCGTCGAAGAAGCCCTTGAGGTCCTTGCCCGACACCTTGGCCGCCAGCGCCTCGAACTGCGGAAACGAGGCGTTGCCGTAGGCGTGGTCACTGGTCCAGCGCCGAAGCGTGTCGAAGAACGCCTCGTCGCCCACCGTACGGCGCAGCGCGTGGAACATCAGGGAGCCCTTGAAGTACAGGGCACCGTCGAGTTCCTTGCCCTTGCCCGGGTCGTACAGCGGCGTGGACCAGAAGGACGGCTTGTCCTTGTTCTCGGCGACCGTCCTGGCATAGAAGCCGGTGTCCAGGTTGGCGCCGCTGTGCTCGTCCCACAGCTGGTTGGCGTACTGGGCGACGCACTCGGCGATGCAGCCGTCGCGCCAGTCGGTGAACGAGACACTGTTGCCGAACCACTGGTGGGTGTACTCGTGCACCATCCCGGCATCGTTGAGGTCGCCGATGTAAGTGGGCCGGCTCTGTGTCTCCAGGGCCCCCGCGCGGGGCTGCGGGCCCTGCGACGCGCCGACGACGATGGCGCCCGCCGAGGAGAACGGGTACGGGCCGAACTTCGAGGCCAGGAAGGCCAGGATGTCCCGCTGCTGGGCCTCGGTCGCCGCGTCGATCGGGATCCCCGGGCTGTACGCGGTGATGACCGGCGTACCGTCGGGCAACTCCGTCCGGTGCACGGTGAACTTGTCGATGGCGACCGTACTGAGATACGTCGCCATCGGCCTGTCCTCGCGCCAGCGGAACGTCGTCGCGCCGCCCTCGGCGGTGGTCGGTCCGGGCCGGCCGTTGCCGATCACGGTCCAGCCGTCGGGAACGGTCGCGGTGAGGGCGAAGGTGGCTTTGTCGGACGGGTGGTCGTTGGACGGGTACCAGGAGGTCGCGGAGTGGGGTTCGCCCGCCGCGTTCGCGCCGCCGTCCGCGAGGATGTGCCAGCCCTCCGCGTCGGGCTTGCCCGCGTACGTCACCCGGACCGCGAACGTGGCGCCCCTGGCCACCCGGTGGGCCGGTTCGACGACCAGCTTGTGCGCGCCGGACCGCGAGAACGACTTCGCCGGGGTGCCGTTCACGGTGACCGAGGCGACCTCGAAGCCCTTCAGGTCCAGATCGAAGCGGTCCAGCGCCGTGACGGCGCGGGCGGTGACGGTCGTATCGCCGTCCAGGTGGTCGATGTGCGCCGGGTCGTAGGCGATCTTGACGTCGTAATGTGCCACGTCGTAGCCGGAGTTGCCGTCGTCGGGGAAGTACGGGTCCTTGGGTCCGGTCGCACCCGCGGCGGAAACGGCCGTCAGGGCGACGCCGAGGGCGGTCGCGGCCGCCAATACGGTGGTGCTCCCCCGACGGTGGCTCAGTAATCTGCGCATCTCTGCTTCCTCGGGTCGGGGGTCAGGGCCGGTTGGTGGTGGGGGCGGTGGCGGCGAGCTGCCACACCACGCCGATCAGGGCGTTGGTACTGGTCGTCTCCGTCGCGGGGTCGACGTTGGCGAGGGTGTCGCAGGCGTTGTGGATGCAGTCCGAGATGCCGGTGCTGAAGCCGGACGACGGGATTCCGGCCTTTCCGAACGACTCGTGGTCCGAGCCGCCCACGCCGATGTCGAAGGTGGCGATGCCCCGGGCGGCGAACCACGCCTCGAACGCCTGGAAGGCGGTGCTCTCACCGTGCTGCGCGTCGTTCACCACCAGCCACTGCTTGGTGTTCTTGCTGCCTGCCTGGTCGAGGTTGAGATACAGGTCGATGGCGTTGCGGTCGGTGGTGGAGAGGCCCCGGACGTAGTCCGCCGATCCGATCAGTCCCGCCTCCTCCGCTCCCCACCAGGCGAACCGCAGGTGCCGCGCCGGCTTCAGGCCGGCCTCGGCCACCTGAAGGGCGGCGGTCAGGACCGCCGCCGCGCCGGAGCCGTTGTCGTTGATCCCCGGGCCCGCCGCGACGCTGTCCAGATGGGCGCCGGAGAGCAGCACGTGGTTCGGGTCGCCGCCCGGCCAGTCGGCGATCAGGTTGTAGCCGTCCGCGCCGCCGTACGAGAAGTGGCGCAGCTGCGTGTGGAAGCCGGCCCGGTCCAGCGCGTGCCGCATGTAGGCCACCGACTGCGCGTACCCCCGGGTGCCGTGCGCGCGGTTGCCGCCGTTGCGGTCGGCGATCCGCTGCAGTGCCTGCAGGTGCGGCATCACGTCCGCCTCCGCGACGGTCGGCGCGGCGGGTGACGTTCCCAGGGGTGTTGTGGTGTACGGGGCCACCGCCTGCACGGCTGTCGGCATGAGTGCCGCACACAGGGCCAGGACCGCCACCATGAGGGCTGTCCGTACCCCCTGGCCGCGCCGTTCCGAAGAGGGGGAAGGGTAATTCAGCAACTAGGACCTCCGCAGGCCGCTGGGACGAGTGATGCTGTCAAGGACGTATGCCAACGCCCTTCGCCCCATACGACGTGCCACCCCCGGCGGGGTTGCGCCCCTCCGGAAAAATCTCCGCCGGGTCGTGCTCCCCACACGTGCCCGGTTCACACCTCACTCCGTCTGGTGTGATCCCGCGGGATCCCGCGCCTCCTGCTGCTGGAGCAGATAGCCGAGTTGTACGCGGTTGCGGGCGCCGAGGCGGTTCATGATTTCGGTGATGTGGCGCTGGCAGGTACGGATGGACATGCCCATGCGCCGGGCGACGGCCTTGTCCTCGTCGCCCGCCGTGAGCAGCCGGACGATGTCGGCCTTGATGTTCTCGGAGGCGGCGATGGCCTCGGCCCGGCCGTGTGCGGTGGGGAACGGGACGGCGGCCGCCCAGGCCCGCTCGAAGGACGCGACGATGAAGTCGACGGCGTGCGGGTCGCGGATCAGGGCCGCGCCCAGCGGGTTGCCGCGCAGCTGGATCACCGCGACCTCGCGGTCGAAGACGATGAGCTGGTTGAAGCCGTCGCCCAGGGTGCGGATCTCGGCGCCCAGCGGGGCCACCTGGTCGACGTAGGCGACGGTGCTCTGGCTGAACTGGGCGGTGTGCTGGTACAGGGTGCGCATCGCGATGCCGCGTGCGAGGACGGCCTTGGTGCGGCCCATCGCCTCGGTGAGGACTTCTTCGGGACGGGCCCCGCCGGGCTGTGAGGTGAGTACCTCGCTGCGGGCGCCGGCCGCGAGTTCGGCGAGGCGCTGGCGTACGGCCGCGAGTTCCGGCACCACTTCGACGCCTTCGCGGCGCAGTTGGTGGGCGGCTCCCTTGTCGTACAGCGGGACGAGTTGGTCGAGCTGGTCCCGCAGCCGGTCGGCGTCCGCCTGGAGCCGGGAGATCTGCCGGAGCACCGGCCGGGTGATCTGCTCCCGGGCACTCTCCGGGGAGACCGTGGTGAGCAGGTCCGGATGTGCGGTGCTGCGGCGCAGGAGCCGCAGCGCGGTCAGGCGCTGGAGCACCGGCTCCACCTCGGCCTCGGACAGGCCCATCTCGGCGGCGAGGTCCCCGACGGAGAACCTCGGGAAGCCGGCGGCACATTCATACACGCGGAGCTCGTTCGGGCCGAGGCTGGGGTGGGCGATGGAGGGCGAGTCATCCTGATTGTGCACGTTCGTTCACCTGTCCGGATACGTTCTGTCGCAAAAGGATACGTGAATCCGGATGACTATGCAGTCATGGGTGGTCAAGATGAAGTCATCCGCAGGCCGGGAACAAGCCCCTGGACGCGGGAATTCACCCGAACTTGACGCCGATTGGTGACGTGATGAGGCAGCGCAGGAACTTCAGGACCCTCCTTCTCGGGCTGGCCGCACTGGCCGTCCCGCTCGCCCTTCACCTCGGCGTCACCGCGCCCGCCGACGACCACCGGGCCCCCGACGTCGCCCGAGCGGCCGTCACCGCCGCCGGTCCGGCCGCCCAGGCGGTCACGCAGGACGATCTCGGCTGGGGCTGAGCGGCGGTGCGGCGTGTCGGCGGACCTCTCGTCCACGAATTGGGCATAGCGGAGGGCAGGCAGCTGGAGAACCTGGTCGAGGACCTGCTCGACCACTGGCTGGACCCGGCCCGCAGCGCGCTCTACGCGCATTCCTGGGAGCTGGTCGCCCAGGCCCCCGCCGGGCTGCGCAAGGCACTGTACGAATTCCGCACGGCCGAGCCCGGGGCCGTCCAACTGGTGCTCGGGATGCACGTGGACGACGCGTCGCTCGGCGCCCTGCCCACCGCCTCGGAGGGAACGGACCCCGGATGTCGCACCCGGCGCGAGGAACTGCTGCTCGCCCTGGTGGCGATGTGCCTGGGCGAACCCTTCGCCCGCGCCGGTGAGCAGCAGGGCCGGATGGTGCGGAACGTGGTCCCGCCCGCCGGGCCGGATGGGCCGCATTGGCGCACCGCCGATGGGCCCGGCCCCGACCGCGCCGACTACCTGGGGCTGTTCGCCCTGCGCTGCCCCGGCGGCAGCCGCGTTCCGGTGGCCGAGGTCAGGGACGTGCGACTGGCCCAGGAGCATGCGGAGGTGCTGCGGCAGGGGCGGTTCACCGCGGGGGGCCGCACCGGTCCCGTCCTGCGCGGCGCTGCCGACGACCCGTACCTGCTGCTCGATCCGTTCCGTGCCGGAGCCGACGACGCGGCGGCGGCAGCGGCCCTCACGGCCCTGCGGGACGGCCTGGACGCGGTCCGCCACGATCTCGTGCTGGACCCGGGCGGTGTGCTCGTCGTCGACAACTTCCGGGCGGTGCACGCCTGCCCCGGCCGGCCCGGCCACTGGCTGAAACAGATCCTCGTCGCCCGTGACCTGCGCACCCCGCGCGGACCGCGGGCCGCCCCCGGAACCCGAGTGCTGGACAGTGATGAACGACCGTAAGAGATCAGTCCGGATGGGGCTCAACCTCACCCTGCAGTATCCGCCCGGAGAGGACGCCGGGCGGGCGCTCGACGACCACCTGCGCCTGGTCGACGCCGTGCGCGCGGCCGGCTGGGATTCCGTCTTCGTGGCTCAGCACTACCTGAGCGAGGAGATGGCGCACCTCCAGCCGCTGCCCCTACTCGGCCGGCTGTCCGCCGTCGCCCAGGGCATGCGGCTCGGCTCGGGCATCTGCCTGCTCGCGCTGCAGAACCCGGTGGACGCCGCCGAAGCGTACGCGACTGCCGACGTACTCACCGGTGGGCGGCTCGTGTTCGGCGCGGGGCTCGGCTACCGCGAGCTGGAATACGACGCGTTCGCCGTGCCGAAGGGCGGCCGGCTCAGCCGGTTCACAGCCAACCTCGACCTGGTCAGGCGGCTGTGGGCGGGCGAGGCGGTCGACGCCGACCTGCCCTGGTGCCGGCTGGACGGCGCCCGGCTCTCGGTCCTGCCCGTGCAGCGGCCCGGACCGCCGGTCTGGCTCGCGGCCAACAGCGACAAGGCGGTGGCCCGCGCGGCCCGGACCGGCGACGCGTGGATGATCAATCCGCACGCGGCGATGACCACGGTGGAACGGCAGTTGGCCCTGTTCCGCGCGGCCCGCGCCGAGGCCGGGCTGCCCGCCGCGACCGACGTGCCGCTGATGCGTGAGGTCGTCTGCGCACCCGACCGGGCGACCGCCGCGGCCCGCGCCTGCCGCCACCTGGCCGCGAAGTACGCCGTCTACAAGGACTGGGGGCAGGACACCGTGCTGCCCGAGGGCGACCATTTCGACGCCGACCTCGCCGAACTCTCCCGCGACCGGTTCGCGATCGGCGACCCGGGCGACTGTCTGCGCACCCTGCGCGAGTGGACCGGCCGGACCGGTGCCACCGAGCTGCTGCTGCGCGTGCACTGGGCGGGAGCCCCGATATCGGAGGCGCTGGAATCAGTGGAACTGCTCAGCAATGAGGTTCTGCCGTACTTGTGACGGCTGCGAAGGAGACATGGAAAGAACATGGAACAGACCCCCATGGCTGAGCCGCCGACCCCAAGGGTCCTGGTGATACGCCCGGCCAAGGAACGCGAATCCGCGCTGCGCACCCTCGCCCGCACCGGCGCGGAGATAGTGGTCGCGGACCACCCCGACAACGACTTGGCGGGCTTCGGCGACGCCCAGCTGCTGCTGCCCCGCGTCCCGACCGCGTTCCGTACCGACCGCGTGGGCGACCTCGAACAGCGCATCGCCGACTTCCACGAAGTACGGCCCTTCACCGCCGTGTTGGCCGACTTCGACTACCTGCTGCCGCTGGTCGGCCGGCTCAACGAGCGGTTCGGGCTGCGCGGGCACACCGAGCGGTCCGGCCTCGCCTGCTCCAACAAGAGCCTTCAGCGCGCGGCCCTGGACCGGGCCGAGGTGCCCCAACCGCGCTGGGCGGCCTGCCGGGACCTGGCCGCCGCACGCGACTTCGCGAAGACGGCCGGCTGGCCCGTGGTGGTCAAACCCTCGGACCGCGCCGCGAGTTGTGCGGTGTCCGTGGTCCGTTCGCAGGCGGAGCTGGACGCGGCCTTCACGGCGGCGTTCGACGAGTCGTGGGAGTCGGAGGTCATCGTCGAGGAGTACCTCGACGGACCCGAGTTCAGCGTCGAGGCGGTCGTCGCCAACGGCGTCGTCACCACCGTCGCGGTCACCGGCAAGGGCATCGGAGGCCGGACCGGCACGCTCAAGCTGGACGCGGAGATTCCCGCCCGGCTCACCGCCGCGGACCGGGCGGCCGTCGAAGAGGTCGCGGCCGGGGCCGTACTGGCCTGCGGTCTGCTCGACGGCCCCGCCCACACCGAGGTCCGGCTCACCGCCGCGGGACCGCGCATCGTCGAGGTCAACGGCCGCATCGGCGGGGTCTTCATCAGCCACATGGTGCGCGCCGTCACCGGCGTCGACCTGTACCGCGCCTGGTACGACGTGCTGCACGGCGAGATGCCCGAACTCGCCGTCCAGGAGCGGGGGTTCGCCGTCCGGCGGTGTGTGTCGGAGGTCGAGGGCCTGGTCGAGGCCGTGGACGTGGGCGAGCTGTCGCCCGAGCTGCGCGAGCGGCACGTGCTCACCCGCTGCTTCGTCCACCCGGGCGACCGGCTCGCCCCGATCGAGAACGGCAACGAGATGCGGGCGGCCGTCGTGGCGTTCGCCGCCGAGCGGGCGGACGCCGTGGCCGCGGCCGACGCCCTCGCCGCGAACCTGACCATCCGCACCAGCGGGGAGGCCGGCGCATGAGCAAGGTCCTGATCCTCAACCGGTACCGGCTGCAGTCCGCCGCCTTCCATCGCTGGCTCGACCCCGGCCACGAACTGTTCCTGCTGAACTGCGCCACCCGGGCCGTCGACCGCCACCCGGAGGCGGAGGCGATCCGCGAACGCTACACCCGCATCGCCGAGTTCGACGACTACATCGCCAACCCGGACGTCCTGGCGACGGCCCGCGAATGGATCGGCGCGTACGGGATCGACACGGTCATCGCCTGCTCCGAGCACGACGTGCTGCGCGCGGCGGCGCTGCGCGACGAGTTCGGCCTCGACGGGCAGGGCACCGAGAGCGCCGAGGCCTACCGGGACAAACTGCGGATGAAGCGGCTCCTCGAAGCAGCCGGGCTGCCGATCGTCCCGTACGCCGGCCTCCAACTACCCGGCGATCTGGAGGAGTTCGCCGCGAAGGCCGGTTATCCCGTGCTCGCCAAGCCGCGCACCGGCACCGGCTCCCGCGGCATCGAGCGAATCGCGGACGCCGCCCAGGCCGCCGAGTTCACCGCGCGACAGGGCGACCGGCTGACCGACTACCTCGCCGAGGCCTTCACACCGCACGAGCTCCTGCACTGCGACGGGGTGCTCGCCGACGGGCGGGCCGTGTTCGCGGAGGTCTGGTCGTGGTCGACGACCATGCTGGAGGTCCGCGACGAGCCCGTACCGACCATGGCGATCACCCTGGACGCGGACGACCCGCGGCGCGCGACCGTGGTGCGGCTCGCCGAGGAGACCCTGCGCGCGCTGCCCACGCCCCGTGCCACCGCCTTCCACATCGAGTTCTTCGACACGGCCGACGGCATCGTCGTCAATGAGGCGGCGAGCCGCGTCGGCGGCGGCCGCATCCAGCCGACCCTGCGCCGGCTGCACGGCGTCGACCTGGTCGAACTGGCCGCCCGCCACCAGACGGGCTCCTCCCCCGAGACGCTGGTGCCCGAACGCGCCGCCTCCACCGCCGGGTTCCTGCTCGCGTACGACACCGACGACGCCCGGGGCTTCGCCCCCGCCGTGTGCCCGCTGCCCGGGATCAGCCACTACGAGAGTGTCCTGCCACCCGCCACGGGCGCGGCCGCCGACGTCGCCTCCTCCGCCTACCTGCTCAGCGGCGTCGCGCTCGGCGACAGCCGGGAGCAGACGAGCGAACGTCTGCTCGCCCTGCACCGCTGGTTCCTGGACGGCATCACCGCCCCCTGAACCGGGCCCGCCCACTGACCTGACGATCCGTCAACATCCCCGAAGGGACACTTCGCCATGCCCGGATACGACCCGAACGCCTACCGCATGGGCATCGAGTTCGAGTACCAGCTCGTCGACGCCGAAGGGCAGCCGCAGCACTGGAAGGAGCTCTCCTTCCCCGTCCTCAAGGACGTCATTTCCAGGTCCAACGCCCCCTCGAACGACTACATGGCCGTCAAGTACCCGGGCTCCAACCAGCGCAGCTTCTACCTGGAGGGCTACGACCTCACCGACGAGCGGGGCGACATCACCGACCTCCACGTCAAGGGCATCGAGATCAGCACGCCGATCGCCTCGGACGTGTACGAGCAGCAGGAATACCTGGTCCGGCACTACGAGGAGATGCAGACCCTGCTGGCCGAGGCCGGCCTGCGCGGCAGCGCGTACGGCGCCCACCGCTCCACCGAGGAGTACCGAGGCCCGCGCGGCGGCCGGGGCGTCGAGGGCTGGGCCGCCGCCGAGACGGCCATGATGACCTGGGGCATCCACGTCAACGTCAGCTTCCCGGAGGCCGTCGAGAAGGGCCTCGACCGCGACTACCTGCACGCGAAGTTCGACTGGTTCGGCCCGGCCCTGATCCTGCTCAGCGCCAACACCCCGGTGCGCGGCGAAGGCCCCTGGACGGTCGACGGCGTGGTCGGCAAGTCGGAGCGCTCCTACCGCCGCAGCTTCACCCGCCGCCCGCTGTACTTCCGCGACGACCAGTACTTCCGCAAGGAGGTCACCTGCATCGACATCACCAACCGCCTCGACCTGGTGCGCGGCTACACCGCCCTGGTGGCCGGACTCATGCTGGAGAAGGGCGAGTTCTCGTACGTGGCGAGCCCGTTCGCCGACCAGAACATGCGCCAGGCCGCGATCCACGGCTACCAGGCTCCGCTGATCGACCGGCACTTCCAGCCGGTGGACGCGGGCGCGCTCGTCGACGACGCCCTGGACCGGGCCGCCAAGGGCCTCGCCGACCAGGGCCTCGACACCTCGGCGCTCGACGCGCTGCGCGCCCTCGCGGACCGGCGCCGCTGCCCCGCCGACGACACCCTCGACACCTGGTACGCCAACCCGGACTGGGCCGCCTTCCTCGCGCACCACGCCGACCTGACGGGTCACTGACCAGCGGGCAGGCGTGACCGGCGGCCCGCCCCGATGCGGGCCGCCGGTCCCCACCGCACCACCCACCACTCACCGTAAGGACGAATACCGCACCATGTGCCGCATCTTCGGCCTGCTCGACCCCCGCCTCAGCCACGACGAGCTGCACGGTCTGGGCGAGGAGATGGCCCATCTCCTGCACCACGGCGGCCCCGACGGGCACGCCCACAGGGTCTTCGACGGGGTCCTGGCCGGCGGCACCCGGCTGGCGATCTCCGACCCGGCCTCGGGCTGGCAGCCGTTCACCGCCGAAGGCGTCACCGTCTTCTACAACGGCGAGATATACAACGCCCCGGAGCTGCGCCGCCGGCTCGCCGCCGACGGGGTCCAGTTCCGCACCGATTGCGACGGTGAGGTGCTCGCGCCGCTGTTCGCCCGGCACGGGGCCGCCGCGGCCCGTCTCCTCGACGGCATGTTCGCGATCGTCGCCTACGACCACGCGAGCCGCCGCCTCACCCTGGTCCGCGACCAGGCGGGCATCAAGCCGCTGTACGTATTCGCCGAGGCCGGCCGGCTCGGCTTCGCTTCCGAGATCCCGGCCCTGCTGCGACTGCGCGGCGGCGGGGTCCGGCTCGACGCCGACGGTCTCGACCGCTACCTGCGTTTCAAGGCGGTGTACGGCGCGGTGCCCGAGCCGGGTGCGCTCGGCGACCCCACCCTGATCGAGGGCGTGCGCTCGCTGCCGCCCGGCCACGCCCTGGAGGTCGTGCCGGGCGGCGCCCCCGTCGTCAGTCGGATCGCGGAGGTCCGCGCGGCCCAACTCACCGATCCTGTCGATGAGTTGAGCGCACGGCTGCCCGAGCTCGTGGCGGGCATGCTGCCTGCCGACGTGCCGTACTGCGCGGTGCTCTCCGGCGGGCTCGACTCGTCCATCGTCACCACGCTGGCCGCCCGCGCGGCCGGTCCGCTGCAGACCTTCACCGTCGTGCCGCGCACGCCGTCCGCCTATGACGAGCTGCCGTTCGCCGAGCTCGTGGCCAAGTCCTCCGGCTCCCGCCTGGAGCAGGTCCACGTCGGCGGCGCCGACCTCCCCGAGCTGCTCCCGGCCGTGGTGCGCAGCCTCGGACAGCCCAACTCGGACCCCATCATCGTCAGCACGTACCGGCTCTTCCAGGCGGTGCGCGAGGCCGGCTACCCGGTGGCGCTCACCGGGGACGCCAGCGACGAACTCTTCGGCGGATACGACCGGTTCAAGGCACTCGCCCGCAGCGGCGACAGCGACGCCTACCGCAGCGCCCTGTCCGGCCTGCCCGCCGAGTGGCACGAGGCCCTGTACACCGGTCAGGCCCGGGGCCACCTGCGCTCCGTGCGGCGGCCCGACGACGGGCCGTGGGCCGCGCCGCTGCCGCCCGGGGTCTCCCCCGCCGAGGCGGCCACCGAGTTCGAGCTGCGCCACCGGCTGCCGGTCTACCACCTCCAGCGCGTGGACCACCTCAGCGCGGCGCATTCGGTCGAGGCGCGGGTGCCGTTCTGCCGGAACGACGTGACGGGCCTCGGCCGTGCGCTGCGGCTCGGCGACAAGATCGGGGCCGACGGCACGGTGAAGGTCACGCTGGCCACGGCGGCCGCCCGCAACGGTTGGGCCCCGGAGGCGGTCATCAACCGGCCCAAGCAGCCCTTCACCTTCCGGCTCAGCGACCACCTGCTCGACGCCGGCGGGGTCGCGCTCGACTGGGCTCGCCAAGTCCTCACCGACCCGGCCGCCGCCCGGCGCGGGATCTTCGAAACCACCCAGATCGAGAAGGTGCTCGCCCAGTTCGAGGAGCGGCGCACCGAGCCACTGGCGCACACCGTGTGGGCGCTGCTGGTCCTGGAACTGTGGCTCAACGAGACGGCCGGGGGCGCCCGATGACCGCCACCGCAGTCGAGGCGACGGCCGGGCTCGACGCCGGGGCTGCCGCGGAGGGCGAGGCCGCGGTGGAGCGCGTGCGGGCCGTGGGAGTGGACATCGGGTTGTGGAGCGTCGGCGGAGCCGCCGCGCCCACCCTCGTGGTCGCCAGCTCGCGCCGCCTCGCGGATCCGCTGCCCGTCCTGGAGACCGCCGTGGCCACCATCGGACGGCCGGTCGCCAAGGTGGCGCTGGCCCACCCGGCCGCCGACGACCTGGACGTCGCCGCCGAATACGTCTTCGCCCAAGTCGTGGAGCGCGGCGGCAGCCAGGTCCTTGATCTGACTCCGGAGTGCGGGCACTCCATGCTCGCCACCGCCACCCACCTGCACGCGAGCGGCCGGGGCCCGGCCGACGGCGGACCGCTCAGACTGCTCACCCACCGCTCCGGAGTACGCCGGATCATCAGCTGCGACATCCGTACCCTCGACGCGACCGCGGGCGAGCACGGCGCCGGTCTTGGCTTCCCGCTCGACGACCGGGGCACCGCTTTTCCGCTGGGTCGCGCCCCGATCGTCCTTGACTGCGCGGGGACGAAGGTGACGGTCACCGTCGTCGACAGCGGCAACCCGTACGCGTTCGTGGACGCCGCCGCTCTGGGCATGGGCGACGGTGCGGCCGTCCTGGCGGCGGGCGACGACATCAGGGCCGTACTGCGGGACGTGCGCGCCCAGTTGGCGCCCCGGCTCGGCATGGGCGAATCCGAGGTGCTACCCAAGCCGGCCCTGCTGCTGCGTTCCGACGGCGCAGGGCTGCACGCGCGGGCCCTGTCGACCGACGACTGGCACCCGGGGCTCGCCCTCACCGGCCTGGTCGCGGTCGCCACCTTGGTGGCCGGAGACACCCCGGGCGACGCCGACCTCGCCGTACGGCACTCGGGCGGAACCTCGACGGTCGGGCTGCGCGCCCAGGCGGACGGCACCCGCCACCTCACCGTCAGCGACCGGCGGGTGACCCGGATCGCCCAACTGCCCTTGGAGGTTGAGCATGCGCTTCATACCGGATGACCGGACCCAGCGACGGCTGGCGCTCGGGAATCTGGTGAGCATGACCGGCACGGGGGCCACGATGTCCGCCCTCGTGGTCTTCCTCTCCGCGGCCAAGCACCTGCCGCTGGGCCAAGCCGCGTCATTGCTCGCCACGAGCGGACTGGTCGGGGTCCTGGGCGCGGTACCGGTCGGCCAGCTCAGCGACCGGTACGGAGCGCGGTCCCTGGCCGTCGTCACGGAACTGGTCTGCGCCCTGGCCACCGTGCTGCTCCTGGCAGCGGCCTCGCCGTGGCTGCTGGCGCTCTGTCTCGCCGTACGGCAGCTGGCGACCAGCGGGAACACCGCGGCCCGCGCCACGCTGATGGGCAAGCTGGTACCGCCCGAGGGCCGCACCGCCCTGCGCGCCTACCAGCGGTCCGTCTCCAACATCGGCTTCTCCGTCGGCGCCCTGCTCTCCGCGCTCGCCGTGTCCACCGGCACGACCTGGGCGCTGTACGCGCTTCTGGCGCTGGACGCCGCCACGTTCTGCGTCAGCGCCCTCACCACCTCCCGGCTCCCGGCGACCGCCCGCGGCGCCACGGGCAGGGGCCTCGGACGGGACGCGCTGGGCGACGGCGGCTACTTGACGGTGAGCCTGCTCAACGCGGTGCACGCGCTGAACCGCGCCGTCGTCTCCATCGGCGTGCCGCTGTGGATCGTGTACGGATCGGACCTGCCGCCCTGGACGACCTCGGCGGCGATGATCCTGAACACGGCGGTGGTCGTCGCCCTGCAGGCCCGGCTGAGCCGCCCGGCGAAGGACCTCGCCGGGGCGCGCCGCGCACTGCTCGCGGCCGGGGCGCTCACGGCCGTGGGCTGCGCGGCGCTGGCGGCGGCCGAACGGGCAGTGTGGCCACTGTTCGTGACGGCGTGCCTCGCCTTGGCCCTGGGCGAGATTCTGGGTGCCGCCGCGGGCTGGACCCTGTCCTACGACTTGGCCCCCGACCATCTCTTGGGCCAGTACCAGGGAATGTGGCAGCTCATCGCGGACGGCTCGGCGAAGGCGGCCGGCCCGGCGGTCATCGGCTGGACGGTCGCCGCGGGCCCGGCGGGCTGGGCCCTGCTGGCGGCCGGCTTCGCAGGTGCGGCCGCGGCGAGCCCACCGGTGGTGACCTGGGCGTCCGCCCGAACGCGCAGGCTCAAGACCGAAGTTACAGGCTGATGAGGGCCCAGCGCCGGCGGCCGCCGTCCGCCTGATCGGTGTCCGTGCCGCAGGAGACCACCCCGAGCCCCGTCACCTGGCGCAGCAGGTCCTCGCCGTCGGGTGCGTGGCCGGGCTGGTGGGAGAGGACCAGGATGAGGGCTTGATGGTCCTGGTCGGCCAGGTGGAGACTGATGCGCCGTCCGCCGTCGGTGAGCGCGGCCCCGGCCAGGAGTTCGGTCACCGCGACGATGCCGGTGGTGCGGGCCTCACCCAGCTGGTAGCCCCACTCCTCCAGCTTCGCCGTTACGTACCGGGCCGCCTTCGCCGGGGACCAAGGGCCGTTCTCCAGCGTCCAGTTCGCCGCCCTGCGGTTCGCGATCCGCGCCGACAGCCGCGGCCGCGCCAAGACCGGGCCGGGAGTGGATCCGGCCGGGCGTGGTGGCTCGACCGGCTTCTTGGGCGGGGGCGGGGTCTTCGGCGGGAAGTCGGGGCGGTGACTGTCCTCGGCATCCGGCGGTGCTCCCACAACTGCCTCCCCACGACTGGATGTTCAGGGCGCCAGGCCCGTACTTCCCATCGTAGACGCCTCTTTGGGAGCCAGGCGGAAAGACGGGTTCGCGGAGGCAGAGAGCGCCGAGAGGCAAGCCGAGGATCTCGCGTTCTCGCGCGGTCAGGCGGTTGCCCCGTCCGTCGGGCGGCCCGGTGCCGGCCGACATCACCACCAGGGTGCGGCTGCGCGCACCAGGAGTTCGACGCGCTCGGTGTGCCGTTCACCACGTGCGGCAGACTGACCGGCGAATACCTGGCCGCCCTGGCGCGAGGCACTCACCGCCGTGGCCACACACTGGAGGACACCCACATGATCACCACCGCCGACGAGCAACTCCTGCGCCGCGCGATCGCCATCGCGGCCCAGGCCATCACCCTGGGCGACGCGCCGTACGGCTCCCTGCTGGCGGGCCCGGACGGTGTGATTCTCACCGAAGCCCACAACACGGTGCGTCGCGACAATGACATCAGCGCCCACCCGGAACTGAAGCTCGCCCGCTGGGCGGCGCGCGAACTCGACCCCCGCACGGCCGCGCACACCACCATGTACACCAGCTGCCAGCCATGCGGCATGTGCGCGGGCGGCATCGTCCGCTCCGGACTCGGCCGTGTCGTCTACGCGCTCTCCACCGAGCAACTCATCGAACTCAACCCGAAGTCAGGCGCCTGGCCGGCGATCGTGCAGGACGGCCCGGCCCTGTTCGAGGAGGCCCGCGCGCCTCTCGACGACTACTACCAGCCATAACCCCGCCAGCGCAGCCGCCGCAGCGGCGGACCGAGCCCTGTCGCGGCCGGGCCCGCCGCCGTCTTCCGCGAAGAAAGAATGGCTCATCCAGGGTCTCCGCGAGGCCGGTCACGAGGCTGCCGCGGTCCGACCTGGCGCTCGCCGGGTGCGTGTACGCCTCCACGCGCATGCGCACCGGCCGGCCCCTGGCAAGCGACTCCCTCACGCCGAACGAAGACGCTCAGGAAGGCGCGCGCAACCACTGACTTCAGGGCGCCACACCGGGTACGCCAGAGTGTCGCCGCCACCAAGAACGTGGAGTTACGTTGGGAAAGCTCTGGCGGCCGGTGAGAGGGTCGGCGTGGCTGCGCCTTCGATGTCGGCGTATCCCGTCCTGTCCGGCTGCCGCAGCACTTCAGCTCGCCCCCGACGCCGGTCGCGGCGCCCGTGAGAGGAACCGATGCACGCCAACGAACAGGCCCAGACACCGGAGGGCAAGAAGCCTGCCCGCACTGCCACCAAGACCTCCGCGCCGGGTGGTGGAATACCTGCCGGACTCCCCGCCCTCCAGAGCACGGCGGGCAACACCGCGGTCGTTCAGATGCTCCGCCGGGCCGGCCACGCCTGGCCGCAGCCGGAACAGCACCAGCACGGTTCCGACTGCGGCCACCAGGGCGTCGAACGGCCCGCCGTGCAGCGCTCCGCCGTCCACGACGTCCTCCGCGCCGCCGGTCGCCCCCTGGACGACGCCACCCGTACCGACATGGAAAGCCGCCTCGGCGCCGACTTCTCCGACGTTCGCATCCACAACGACAGCGCCGCCAAAGCCTCCGCCGCCGAGGTCGGCGCCCGCGCCTACACCTCGGGCAACCACGTCGTCATCGGCGACGGCGGAGGCGACAAACACACCCTCGCCCACGAACTCACCCACGTCATCCAACAACGCCAAGGCCCCGTCGCCGGTACCGACAACGGATCCGGACTCAAGGTCTCCGACCCTTCCGACCGATACGAACGCGAAGCGGAAGCCAACGCAACACGGGTGCTCTCAGGGCCCGTTCCGGACGGTCCCGTGGCCGCCCAACGGGCCGTGGCCGCACCAACGTCGGCAGCGACGGCCGTCCAGCGGCGCGGGGACAACCCGTACGCCAAGCCCAAAGACCACAACGGGTGGACGACGACCGCGCACCACATCGTGGCCCACGCCACACTGTCCAATGCCCTCGGCAGGCTGAGCGAAGCCGAGAAGCTGGAGGTCCTCACGGACGCGGTTCCGAAAGAGATCACCGAAGAGATGCTGGCCAACCTCAAGGTGCTGGTACCGGACAGCGAGAACACCCTCCAATACCGGAAGACCCTGCGAAAGAAGCTTGCCGACACGACGATTCCGAACAACGAGACTGAGCGCGGGATCTCGTTCGCGGACATCCGCCACTCCTTCTTCGAATGGCAAGCGGGTAACCAGTTCGTCGGTCCCAACACGTCGATCCGGGCAGAGCCGACGGCGAACGGGGACGACATCGACACCGACGGCAAGTACTTCTCGTCCCTCAACACCAAGGATTTCGGCACTCTGACCACGCTGGGTGCGAGACTCAAGGAGGACGGCATCCAGAACGACGCGACCGTCGACACCCTGAAGAAGATCCTTGCTCTTACCAAGAACGCGAAGGTCGCCGACTTCGACCCGTCCGAGTGGACCGAGGTCGACAACAGGATGACCGTGGACAAGCTGGCCAAGGACGCGGGACTGAACCGGGATCACATCACGGCATACACCTACTTCAAGTTCTCGGCCCGCGACGTCCGCGAGCGCAAGCACCGCGACTTCCTTCCCGCCCCGACCGGTGGCGGCTACGAGTACTACGGAAAGCCGCTGACCGGGGTCCAGACCAGGGGGGACTTCGTCTACGTCCCGTACACGACGGAGGAGACCGCTCCCCCGAAGAACGTGAAGGGGGCCAGGGAGCGCAAGACGCTCCGCGCGTACTGCATGGACCACAATGTGCCCACGTCCACCTTCCTCCCGAAGAAGCCTCACAACCCCACCCGCAAGCCGCTGAAGAAGTGAGCGCACCTGCTCCGGCGGGCTGACCCGATCTGATCGTCGTGGACGAAGCGCACCGCACGTCGGGTGGATCGGGAAGCCGTCGGGGCATTCAACTCCTGGGCGCCGAAGACCACTCCGCCGCGGTGCGCGGCTCGCGGCCCTGAGGACAACGGCGGGTCGAGGGTGCCGGGCGCCGACTCCCTGCCCGGGTGGACCAACGGCGTCTTCGCCACCTGCGCCGCCCTGAAATGAGCGAGCAGCAGAACCAGGGCGAGCAGTATCCCTCCGTAACGCCGAGCGTTCAGTCCACGCACGGCACACCCCCCTCCTGTGACCTTCCGCTCCGCGCTTCCGGAGGAGGACCGGGTGGGTGAGGAGGGATGGGCCGCCTCTTCCCGGGGCCCGCGTCTCTCCGTCGCAGATCAAAACAGTGCGCGACTTCCACGGCGTACCGATCGGCTCCTCGTCCGCCCTCGGCGCCGACGCCGCCAAGTCCCGTGACCGCTCCGGGCCGTCCGCGCGGACGGCGTGGAACGGCCTGGAACGGCCCGGCGGTCACGCTCCGATGAAGCTCACTGTTTCGGTGATGTCCGCCCGCTCGGTACGCAGCCGTGGCACGCCTTCCTTCTCGAATCCCACCGCGATACCGCAGAACAGTGCGAGCCCATCCTCGGCTCCGACTATCTGGCTGACGGTTTTGCGATACATCGTCCACATCACCTGGGGGCAGCTGTGCAGCCCTTCCACCCTTAGCAACAGCATGACCGTCTGCAAGTACATCCCCGCGTCCCCCCACTGTCCCGGCCCCATCGTCCGGTCGAGGTAGCAGAACAGCACGACCGGCGCCCCGAACGCCTCCGAGTTCAAGGCGGCGATCTTCATGGGCCTGTCGGGGTCGTCGCGCTCGATTCCCAGTGCCTTGTACCGCTGGGCGGCCGCGGCGGAGAAACGGTCCAGATAGGGCGGGGTCAGTTCGGCCGGGTACATCGGATACTCCCGCTCATCACCCGGGTCTGCCGCCAGCGCCCTGGCCGTCGCGCGCTTCTTCAGTTCGGCCAAGGGCTCGCCGGTCACGACATACACATGCCACGGCTGGAGGTTCCCACTCGACGGAGCACGCGTCGCTGCCGCCAGCACTCGTTCGAGTACCACTTTGGATACCGGCTCATCGCTGAACGCCCGCACGGCCCGGCGACTGTCCACGGCTTCGTACACATCCACGTCTTCTCGTCCTCTCACTCAACGACAACCACCTCTCTACCCTCTTCAGCACGCACGAGGAGTTCATCGGGAGCTCGTGCTGGTGGTGGGCGGTCTGGTCAGTAGAGCCTCTGTCAGCGGCGACTTCGAGGTTGGTCAGGACGAGCAGGGCGCGCAGGAGCTGGGTGGTGCGGGCGGGGCGGTAGTGCGGCGTTTGGTGAGGATCCGCCAGTTTTTCAGGTGAGCGAAGCCGTGTTCTACGGGGGGCGCGTCCGGCCGCGAGGATCCGGTTGGCCTCCTTCTGGCTGGGCGTGAGCTTGCGGGCGCGGGTGACCTTGTAGCCGGTGACGACCACGGGATCGCCGGGGCGTCGTCCCGGCCGAGGAAACCGAGGTCTGCCGGCGCACTGAAGCCAGCGTCGCGCATATGGGCGAGGCGGTGGTCGCAGCGGGCGGCGGTGATGTCGTGGGTGCGGCCGGGCCGGGCGGCCGAGATCCAGACCAGTCGGCCCTTCTCGTCGGTCAGGGCGAGGACGTGCAGACCTTGGCGGTGGTGCTTGCAATCCCAACTGGCTTCGACAGCACCTGAGTTACGACTTTCGCCGCCCTGTGGCCAGGCGGCCGCCGCAGGTCACAGACGCGTGGCGAACCGGCCGTCTGCCGGCTTGGTCAGCTTCCCGCGCAGCGGCTCCATCTCGCCCAGGATGCCGGTGTCCAGCCCGAGCACCTCGCCAACCTGCCGGACCATGACCGGGCCGCCCGCCTGCCGGACGACGGCGAGGATGCGCTGGTAGTCCGGCGGGAGCGCCGACTCCTCCACACTCGGCCCGCAGTGCGGGACCAGCAGCACCGCGTGCCCCCCACCTGCGCGGACGCAGGCGCGACGGTTGCGCTCCTCGGCGATCTGCTCACTCCTGCGCTCCAGGGCCCGGTCGGTCGGCGACCGCGAGTTCGTCGCGTTCGGTCCGTACCTGCTCCAGCTGCTTGACCAGCTGTTCTTCCAGTCCGTCCAGTTCTGCGCGACGCGCGGCGACCCGTTCCAGCAGCTCGGGGTCGGTCATGTCCCGGATGGTAGAAGGAGCATCCGCGCGGACGGGCCGGAACCGGCGAATGCCTTCCAGGCAGACGATCTACAGGCCGGACTGCCGCCCGTCACCAGCACGAGCCCCCGGAGACGATCGCGGGGTTCAACGCGCTCAGCACGTACTGTCCCCAGTCAGTCCTGCCCCGAGTGGGTCCGGGAACGGGCCTCGGCCGTGGCCTTCAGCTCCTTCAGCCACTGCTCAAGACCTCCTCCGAGGTACTTGACGGAGGTGGGCACGTCCGCTTCTACCTGGGCACCGGTCCAGGTCTCCTCGGTCTGCACGAGGACACCACCCCGGACCTTGGTGAAGGTCCAGACGTGGACACCCCTGTCGATGCGCAGCCCCGTGCCGATCGCGGGCCCGGTCCAGCGGATGCACGTGCCGTGCCTGAGCTGCCGGACGGTCGAGGTGATGGTCAGGGTGGTGGCGGGCGTCGTGGACGTGGCGGGCACCGGGGTGGTCCACCGGAACCGGGAGCCCTTCCCCAGCGGACCCGCCTCCAGGCGCTTCATGCTGGTGACGGGCGGCTGCCAGGACGGCCAACGCTCCACGTCGGTCTGGAGATTCCAGATGGTGCGCAGCGGCGCGTGGATGACCGTCGCGGTCCGGTACCGGATCTTGGCAGCGGGATCGACGCCATTGCCCCGGCAGTTCAGCGAAGCACCTACGCTGCCGACGTGGTGGGCCCTGCCGACGTGAGCGGGCGCGGCGGCTTGGCTCGGTGCGCCAACACCGAGGACGCCGACAGCGGCCAGCGGCACGGCCAGCAGGGCTGCGCCCACGCGGCGGGCAGTTCGTAAAGTGACGGGCCGGGCCTGCTGGTTCAGCGTGTCGGACATAGTTCTCCTCCTTGTTAAATGCCTGCTACTTCAATGGCTGTTTGTTGAATGCCTGCTTGTTCAGTGCCGGGTCTGGCGACCATCGCATCGCTACGCACCCCGCCGGTCAACTTCGTCTCAATTGGCGGGGATTCACTCCCTGGCGGCTTTGAGTTCCTCGGTCAGGTAGTAAGCGCCGGTGAGGGACAGTGAGGTGCCGCGGCCGGAGAGCAGGGCCGCGCAGTGCGCGGCGTCGCCGACCAGGGCGATCCGGCCGGTGTGCCAGGCGGGCATGTGGATCTGGCTGACCGAGTCGAAGTAGCAGTCCTCGGCCGCCTGGACCGCGTCGAGCAGCTGCGGCACCTGACAGCCAGTGACCCCGGCGAAGGCCCCCCTTGAGGATTTTCTTCTGCGCGGCCAGGTCGTGGTCGTAATCGAGCGGATCGGACCGGAACATGCCGAAGGGGATGCGTTCCGCACTGGACCGCACGACGGGCGTGTCATGCGTGGCGCCCGCGGTGATCCCGGTGTTGAGCGTGAATCCGGGGTGGACGACGTTGACGCCGGACCTCGGGGCGTGGTCCAGCGCCATCGCGCGCGTGAGGTTGACCACCGCACCTTTGGCCGCGTTGTACGCGGCCATGCCGTAGTCACCGCCCAGCCCTCCCGCCGATCCGACATGACGATGCACCCTCGCGTGCGGCGCAGGTGCCGGAGTGCGGCTCGGCTGGTGTAGCAGAGGGCGTCGAGGTTGACCGCCAGCACTGCTCGCCACTCTTGCGGGGTGACGGCTTCGATAGTGCCGAACGACGGCGCTCCCGCGTTGTTGACCAGGACGTCGAGGCGCCCCAGATCGGCGACGACGGAGGCGATCAGCGCATCGGCCTCGTCCGGCACGGTGAGGTCGGCGGTACGCGCGAGGACGGCCGCCCGCGCAGGAGCGGCCGCGGCGGTCTTGTCGAGCTTCTCCCGCGTCCGCCCGACGATCACGACAGTCGCGCCTTCGGCGGCGAACCGGTGCGCGACCGCTGCGCCGATACCCGACCCTGCTCCGGTGACCACGACGACGCGGTCTGCTCGATCGGCGGAATCACTCACGATGTCCATCGTCTCCTGAGCCGGCGCTGCCGCACGGGGTGTACCCCTCAAGGCGCTGTGCGGCTGTGCGGCTGCGCCCACGCCAGGAAGAGTGGCACCGCCTACGCTTGAACGTCAGCGCCATATCGGGAGAACACGAGCGCCACGACGGAAGCGAGCCGCAGGCCGACGGCGCCGAGCCCGCTTGGGCCCCGCGCCGGCTCAGGCGGCGGAGGACCTCGCGGACCGCCGGCTCACCGATCCGGACCTCTCCCCCACGGCGCTCGCCCGCGAACTCACCGTCTCCGTACGCACGTTGCACCGGGCGTTCGCGGCGGCCGAGGGGACCGTCGCCGGATACATCCGCCGCAGCAGGCTCGAACAGGCCCGGCTCGAACTGCTCCCCCCGGCGGGCCGACCGTCTCGGAACTGGCCGCCCACTGGCCGTTCGCCGACAGCAGCCACTTCATCCGGGCCTTGAAGAGCCAGTACGGCCGGACACCCGCCGAGTTCGCCCCTACCACCAGCGGCGCGCAGCCGAGGTAGTGCTGGGCGGCTACTGGTTGTCCGGCAGGTGATGGCGGACTTCAGCCGGAGTCGGTACGGAAGGGGGTGCAGGGGGTTGGCCTGTGGCCTGCATGGGTGTTGAGGAACGTGAGGAGGTCGCAGAAGGACTGGCCGAGGACTCCGTCGTGGCCTACGCCGGGATAGGTGCGGGTGGCGATCGCGGGCGAGCCGAGACGGCGCAGGTTGCTTGCCACGGCGGCGGTCCACACGGGCGGCACATCGTGGTCGTCCTGGCCTTGAATGATCAGGACCGGGGTGGGGATGGCGGTGCGGTCGGGGTCTCCGTAGGCGCCCATCTGCGCTCCGATCCTGGCGAGTTGGCCGGTGCTCAGCGGCAGGGCCCGCTCGGTGTCGAGGTGGCGGAGCGCCGGGTAGCCGGCCGACTGGCATTGGGCGAGGACCCGGAGTGCGATGTCCGCCGTCTGGGCTCCGAGCAGCGCCGGCAAGGTGTGGGAGGGGTCGGTTGCGGTCAGACCGGCCAGTGCGTAGAACGCGAAGGACAGCTCGCTGGGCACGTGCGAGGCCTTGACGCCTGGCAGCATCGCTTCGAGGTGGCTGGCCGGGGCAAGGGCGACCGTACCGGCCAGGCGGGCGCCCCCTGCTCGGCCGGGAGCCTGGGCGGCGAACAGCGCGGCCTGCCCGCCCTGGGAGTGCCCGACCGCGAACCAGAGGTTTCCCAGGCCGGGCAGGAGGTGGCGGGCGGCGGTGACGATGTCCACCACCGCGTTGCCTTCGTCCACGCCCACCAGGTAGGTGTGCATGCCGGGGGTGCCCAGGCCCGGGTAGTCCGAAGCAGTCACCGCGTAGCCGGCCTGCAGCAGTGCGCGTACCTCCTTGGCATAGGCATCGGACCCCAGGTCCGTCATCTGCGAGGGTGCGCAGGCGTCGGCGACGCCCGTGGTGCCGTGTGCCCAGGACACCACCGGCCATCCGCCGCGAGGTGGTGCGCCCGGCGGGAGAAGCACCATGCCGCTGACGGGGACGTCGGCTCGGTGGGCGTTCACCGAGTGGTAGAGCAGGGTCCAGCGCCGGGCGCCATCGAAGCGGGTGTCGGGTCCGTGGTCGGTCGCGGCGATCAGCGTGCCCGGTGGACGGTCCGGCAGCGGCTGCGGCACCTCGTAGGTGTGATCGACCACTGATACCTGCGGCAGGGCGGATCTGTCAGCCGCGTTCGCGGCGGGCCCGGACGGGTCCCCGCCGCAGCCGCCTGCCGCCATGACGAGCACGCCCGTAACCGCCACCGCGAGCAGCCCCCTGGCGAGGCACGCCGCCCTCGCGACTGACCGACGCACTGAGAGGTGGGGGTTGCTCGGCGTCCTCACGGCGACCGTCCTTTCACAGCGCCCGACTGTGTCCACCGTGGCATCCGCAGCATCGGCGTGCACTCGGGACACCGCTATCGGACTGACAGGTGCGCGGCCCGGTGAAGCGACAGACCGGCCGTCCGCAACCGCCAGGCCATTCTGTTCGGAGCATCATCCTGGTCCAGGTGCCGTTGGCCGACGCGCAGTGGGCTCACCTGCCGGAGCGGTACGGCAACGGGCGCGGGGCTGCAACCGGCTACCAATGTGGGCCATCGCCGGCACCCGGGATTGGGTGTTCACGTGCTCATGGCGCGGGCCGACGCCGGGCCCTGGTACCGGGATGCCTCACAGATCGGTGGCCCGTTCGTGGCGAGGCTCGTACATGCCCACCTCGCCACCACCCGGCAGACGGAACCGGGTCAGGCGCCCCCAGCGCGCATCCGTGACCGGCTGCGTGAACTCCACGCCTTGCGCAGCCAGGCTCTGCACGGTCGCATAGACGTCGTCGCACATCAGAAAGAGCTCCTGGGATTCCGGGCCCTCGGTGGGATGGACGGCGATCTCGGCGGGCGGAAGTTTGAAGATCAGCCAGCCGCCTCCCACGTCGACATGCGGATAGTCCAGCACATCCTTGAAGAAGGCCCGGTCCGCCTCCGCGTCACGGCTGTAGATGATGACGTGTGCACCATTGATCATGCGGCCAGAGTAGGTCCCGGCACTGACACAGCAGTTCTGCGACGCTCAGCGTCGGACCGACCGTGTGTGGATCACCGCCCGGAAGGCCATCCGCGGAGGCCGCCCCGCGCCCCCGTGCCCTCAGCCCATCTCAGGTTGGGCCACTGAGGGCGTGGCCAGGTCTTGGCGGCGGGCAAGGGCGTCGGAGGTCTTGACCGTGATGTAGAGCGAGGCCACGAGAGTGAGGACCAGTGCGGCGCCCGCGGCGAGGATGCTGCCGCTCATGACGGGCGGCGGACTGCCGGCCTCGGAGCGGGCGGAGCCGCCGAGGAAGGGGACGACGGCCAGGACGGCGATTCCGAGGCCGACCTCGGCCCAGACGACCGCCGGGAAGTGCCGCAGTGTCAGGTGCAGCAGCGAGGCGGTGGAGTCGGCACGGCGCGCCTGGGCGATGCGAGGCATCAGCCAGAACTGGTTGAAGCCGCCGGCCGCCACCATGCCGAGAACCAGCGCGATCTTGATGAGCAGGAAGAACCCGTAACTCGTCGTCCACAGCTGCCCGATGCTGCCGACGTGCTTCCAGCTCATCCACAGCCCGGAGGTGAGCACCGCACCGACGCAGACCAGGGCGACGAAGCTGAATCGGCGCCAGAGGTCCGCCCACAACGCTCCGGCGCTCGCGCCGAGTCGTCCGCGAACTCGCGCGAGGGTGGCGAGCACGGCCAGACCGCCGATCCACACCGTGCCGCTGATGATGTGGACCTGGTCGAACACGAGGTCCAGCACCTTGTCCGCGTCCGTCGGCGCGGTAGCCGGTATCGCCGCGACGAGCGACACCGCGACCGTCAGAGGCAGGACGGTCAGAGCGATGACGTCGAGGTGTCGCCGCGCCCGGGGGAAGAACAGCGCGACCAGGGCGGCCGACGCCAGTACCAGGACGACGTTCTGGACCAGATAGATCGTGCCCTGGGCCACCCACGCCCCCTTCGCCGCGGGTGCGCGCAGGAAGTCCCAGATCCGCCCCGGCGCGAGGGCATCGCCGAACGGCATGCCCTTGCCGGCCCTGGCCAGGCGGGCAGCGAGCTGGAAGTAGCCCGCCACGAGCAGTGCAACCCCGGCCCAGGCCAGGTACGTCGCCGTCCGCCGACGCAGAACGTCGATGTCACCACGCTCGTTCTCCGACGAGCGGAGCGCCGGGCGGACCACTGCCGCGTACGTCACCGTGGCGCCGATGGCCCCGGACAGACCGACGAAATAGCCGGATTTGGTGAGGATTCGCCACAACGGAGGCGTGACGTAGCCGGCCGACGCGGCCAGATGAATGAGGCTCATAAAAGGTAAGGCTAACCTAAATAAGCGGGCTGTATGTCTGTGACGCCCGTCTCCTGGCCGTGGTCACCATCGAGATGACGCTGGCGGGGTGGCGGGGCGGTCCTCCCGTCGTGGCGCTGTCGCCCTCGTCATACCGCCAAAGTCGCCGCGGTCAATCCGCGATGGCCCGGGTGAGCATGACCACGGCGACGAAGCTGCGGTAGAGGCGGATCGGGTCCGTATGAGTGAGGTGCACGGTCAACTCGTCATCGCGCACTGCCCCGTTGATCCACGTCGCCATCTCGGCCAGGTCCGCGTTGCGGAACCGGACGGTGAGCGTGGCGGGGAGTTCGATCGTCGGCGCTGTGGCGTGCGGCAGGCTCTGGACCGCCTCGTGGGCGGCCTCCCTGATCACCTCGCGGGCCTGCTCCGGGTGCATGCTGTCGGCGGCGAAGCGGGACACCGAGGTCTTGACCACAGCGGCACGAATGCCGGGGCAGAACGGCTGCACCTCCTCGGCCGTAATCCGGTCACCTGTGATCAGCACCACCGGCACCTCGTGCCCGAGTGCCACCAGCGCGTTGATGCCGCTCTCTCCCGCAGGTACGCCGTTGAGGCGGACTTCGACGATCGCCTTCGGGTTGTAGGTGTGCGACAGCGTGGAGGCCGGACCGGACATCGACCCGTGGTAGGAGACGAAGAAGACGGCGTCGAACGAGGCGTCAAGACCCTGCATCATGTACAGCGGTTTGTGTCGGCCAGAGAGGTAGCGGGCGCGACCAGCGAGCTCGTCCGGGCGGAGGTTGGCCATCGCCGAGTGCGAATCGTTGACGAGAAACTCACTTGCGCCACCGGCCTGCGCACCCTCGATCGCGGCGTTCACCTCTCCTTGGAGCAGGGCGCGGAAATAGCCGTACTGGGTGCCCGAGGGCCTGCACTGGTCCCAGTCGACGACCCCCGCGGTGCCCTCCATGTCGGAGGAGATAAAGATCTTCACTGCGCATCCCTTCACCATGAGGTGCCGACCGCCGGATTGAGCGGCGGGCGAGCAACTCCGCCGCAGGGAGCCAACCATGGACGGGGCTCGCGTGGCAGGTGTCCCGCCGAGAAGGCGCCCTCGGTGGCCGAGGAAGTGGTATCCGTGCACGGGTCCGAGCCCCGCTTGCCATGGCCGCGCCCTGGAGCGCCGATCCCGGCAGCCCTGCCTCGCAGTCGTGCAAGGCCCCGCGCTTACAGGGAGTTTCCGCGCCACGAGGGCCTCCCGGCGGCCCGCCGCAGGGCGTTCGGAGCGGCCCCGGCCCGCCGATGCACTCGCCTTCGGCGGCCGCAGTCCGGGACGTGCCCGGCCTGCCCGGCGTGTGCCCCGTTCAGATCACAACTACCGGCCATTTTCCCGGTCGTGGCCATATCGTGCCCCACGAAACGGAATGATCAATGTGTGGGGCCATTGTGGTCCGCCGCAACATGCAACTTCAGGAGCGGATATGAGTGCACGCCAGTCTGGCACGGTGAAGTGGTTCAACGACGAGAAGGGATTCGGGTTCATCACCCCCGAGAACGGTCCCGACCTCTTCGTGCACTTCCGGTCGATCCAGGGGAACGGTTTCAAGAGCCTCAAGGAGGGTCAGAAGGTGTCCTTCGTAGCCGTGCAGGGGCAGAAGGGTATGCAGGCGGACGAGGTCCAGGCGGAGGACTGATTCTTCGGCCCTGGCGAGCCGACACGGCGGACGCCCTCGCAGCCGCTGGCCGCCCTCGCCCTAGCCCTGGGGAGCTCGGCGCCAGTCCCGTTCGGCGGCCCTCGCGGCCGTCGCCGGGGCCAGGGCACGGCCACGAAGCCGGACAGGGGTTTCGATCGCGCCGTCCCACCCCGTGATCAGGTCACGTTCCGCCTGGATGCGGCCGGCGTCGTGATGACTCGGAAGAGGTTGTTCCTGTCGGGTCGCTCGCCAGAGGCCGTCCGCTGCCAGTGTCCCGCCCGGGACAGCGGACGGCTGTCGCCGAGAAGGGAATGGCCCACTCCGATGCACCTCAGTCGTACCGTGTCGCGGACCGCGACTGCCGCCGCACTGGCCACCGCACTCAGCGCAAGCGCGATCCAGGGCGCCGCCGCCGCTCCCCTGGCTGACAAGGCGAGCACATACCCACACCGCCAACCAGCCGACGGCGACGGATGCCGGTGGCCGGAGCGTTGACGGTGTGTCACCGAACCCCGCCGCCCGAAAGCGCTCGTACGCAACCGCCTCAAACGCCCCATCCGCCGACGACTCCCACGACGGGGTGCGTCGCCTCGGATGGGTGACGACGTGAAGACACAGCCATCACAACTCCCCCCGAGTCACAGCTCGGTAACGTCCGGTCAGCACTCTAGCTGTAACATTGCACATGTCACATCATTCAGCTCATGAGAAAAGTGATAGCCCTGCTCGCGGCAGCCGCGGCCGTCGCCGCCGCGCTCGGCGGAACGTCCGCCAGCGCCGCGCCCAAGGCCGCCGCCCCTGAGGACACGGGGCAGGGGAAACTCGCCTGGAGCTCCTGCAACGACGCCAGCACGCCCGCACTGCAGTGCGCGATGCTCGACGTGCCGGTGGACTACGCGCACCCACAAGGCCGCAAGATCAAGATCAAGGTGAACCGACTTCCGGCCACAGCACCCAAGGACAAGCAGCAGGGCCCGATTCTGCTCAACCCCGGTGGCCCCGGGGACTCCGGACTCTGGATGCCCGCCTACATCTCCGGCCAGATCCCCAAGGACGTCGCCTCGACCTACGACTGGATCGGCTTCGACCCACGCGGCACCAACGCCAGTGAGCCCCATGTCGTGTGCGACGCCCACTACTTCGACGGCGCGCGTCCCGACTACCAGGTGAGCCAGGGCACTTCGAAGGCCTGGCTGGCGAAGGCGGCCGGGTACGCCGCCGACTGCACGGCCGACTGGTCCTGGCTGCTGCCGCACATGACCACCGTCGACAACGCACGCGACATGGACAGCATCCGGCGGGCACTCGGAACACCGAAGATCAACTTCTACGGAGGCTCCTGGGGCACCTCGCTGGGCTCCACCTACGGCCAGCTCTTCCCCTCGCACGTCCGGCGGATGGTGCTGGACAGCATCGTCGGCCCGACCATTACCTGGTACGACCACAACATCCTGCAGGACAAGGAACACCAGCGCCGTTTCGACGCCTTCGCCGCCTGGGCTGCCAAGGCCGACTCGGTCTACCACCTGGGCACGGACGCCGCCGCGGTCGAGAAGGCGTACCAGCAGGTCGAAGCCGCCCTGCGGACCAGCCCGGTGGACGCCGCCCCGGCCTCCGGCAAGATCGGCCCGGCCGAGTTCGAGGACACCTTCTACGGCGGCGGCTACAACTTCCTGCGCTGGCCCCGGATGGCCACCGTGCTCTCGGCTTACCTCACGCAGCACGACACCCGGCCGCTGAACATCGCCTACAACCACTATGCGGCGCCGGGCGCCGACGACGGCGCCTTCCCGGCGTACAACGCGGCGCAGTGCACCGAGAACGCCTGGCCGCGTGACTGGGAGTTCTGGAAGAAGGACCAGGCCAAGGTCAACGCCACCGCGCCCTTCTACACCTACAACAACATGTGGTACAACGCCGCCTGCATGTTCTGGCCCTACCAGGGCAACCCGGCGGGCCGTACGAAGATCACCGGCAAGGGCCTGCCGCCCGTCCTGCTCTTCCAGGCCACCGAGGACGCCGCCACCCCGTACGAGGGCGGGCTGGCCATGCACGACGCGCTCCCCGGTTCGAAGCTGGTCGTCCAGACCGGCGGCAGCTTCCACGAGATCCTCTTCCACGGAAACGCCTGCCTGGACGACACCTTCACCGCCTACCTCCGCGACGGCAGCCTCCCCAAGGGCAGCGGCCGCATCGCCAAAACGTGTGCCCCCGAACCCGATCCCACCCCCGTCTACGTGACCCCGTCGCCGGCCCTCACCGCCAAGACCGCCGCCACTCCCCTCCCGCCCACCGACCCCGAGGCCGTCCACGGCGTCCTCCGGTAAGCAACCGATCAACCACCCCCAACCAAGCGGCCGTTGGCGCCCAGCCAGCGGCCGCCAGCCACCTCGGGCAGCCAAGACCGTGTGCCCTACGGCACGCCGGTGGGTCTCTCGCTCGGGCAGATCGCGAGCGCGCTGGTGTCGGCGTGGACGGACCGGCCCGTCGGCGATCCCCCGGTGGCCGGCGCGACGGCCCTGCACGAGCGGCTGCGGGCCGAGCTGAAGCGCCCGGAGCTGCTGCTGCCACTACCGACCGCGGAATCCTGGGAGCGGATGTCGTGCGGGCAGGATGGTGGCCAGTAGGGCGTGTGGCAGAACTGTGTACGGCGGCTGGTGTGGCGTAGTAGTCCTGGAAGTCTCAGAGACTCGTCCGTTCTCACTTGGAGTTGTCGATGGCCGTTCGCCGTGTCGTGCCCAACGTCCAGTCGGAGGCTGTGCAGGAGAGCCGGGAGTTCTATGGCCTGCTGGGATTCGAGGAGGTCATGAATCTCGGCTGGATCATGACGCTCGCTTCCCCCTCCAGTCCGGCGGCGCAGGTCAGCTTCATGGCCACCGACAAGACCGCGCCGGTCACGCCCGACCTGAGTATTGAGGTGGACGATGTGGACGCGGCCTATGCGGTCATGCGGGAAAGAGGCGCGGAGATCGTGCACCCCTTGCAGGACGAGGAGTGGGGGGTGCGCCGGTTCTTTGTCCGTGACCCCAACGGCCGGGTGGTCAACGTGCTGGGCCACCGCTGACGATCTTCCCGAACTGTAGGTGAAGGCGCTGGTCACACCCGCTCGTTGACGGCCGCGACCAGGACGGGCGCTTCGTAGCGGACGGTGGTTCCTCGTTGCGGGTGGCCACCGCCCGGTGCCTGTTGAGGTGATGGGTGCTGTCCGGCACAGTGATGCTCCTGGATTACGCATGCACATGTGACTGCTACCGGACGCCACACACCTCGCCCAGACCATGGACACCCGGCGTGATCAGCCACGGACATGGCGATCGGGCCTGTCCAACCGTCGTTCTTGAGGGCGACGGTTGGACAGGCCCGGCGTGGGCAGCCTGAGCGCCATCGAGACGTAGCCGGAGCAGTCTGGTGCACGTGGCCCGCGCCCAGCAGGCCGGCGATGAGGGGCGACCGGTCCGGGTTCCCGTCCAACGGATCAGCGATTGGCGGGGCGGGAGCGCTGTACCGGCCCAGTTCGCCCCGTTGGCCGCAGTGCTGGGCGTGCTGATCGGAGAGGCCCGCCGGGCGCGCCCGCGTCCAGTCGAACCGGGCCTGTACGACGTGCCCCACTGGCGCGCGTTGTGGCAGCAGGCAAGAGACACGGCGCCCGCTCCCTGCCCGTACCGGGGGTTGGCCGCCTACCGCGCCGAGGATGCCGGGTGGTTCTTCGGCCAAGAGCAGGACACCGCCGCGCTGGTTGGCGAGCTCAGCCGCTGCCTGGACGGAGATGGCCTGCTGATCCTCCTCGGCGGATCCGGCGCCGGGAAGTCCTCGCTGCTGCGAGCCGGCCTGCTCCCCGCACTCGCGGGTGGCGCGTTGCGCGGTTCCGACAAGTGGCCGGTGGCGGTGCTGACCCCGACCGGTGACCCCCTCGCCGCGCTGGTCCATGCGACCGCAAGCGCCCTCGGATGCTCGCCCGCGGTACTGCGGAACGCCGCCGAAGCGGCACAATCCCGGGCCGTCGGGCTCGCCGGGAGACGGTGGACGTCGCGGATGGCGGGGTGGGCAAAGCAGCCGCAAGACCATCAGCCTGTTCGCGCCGCTGCCGCAGCGTACCGGCCGTCACTTCGGGAACGCTTCAGCTCCGGCTGAGATGGCATCAACTTCCGTCTCCCACAGGCCGATTGGTTGCCATACTCCGACGTGGCCCAGCGAGGAGGGACGGCAGCGATGTCGACATCATCCAGTATCGAGACGTCCGAGCAGATGGACGTGCCGCAGCTCGATATCCCCGAGTTGGCGGCACCGGCCGATTCCATGGAGGCCGAGCGCGAGCATCGCAAGCGGCAACTCGCCGTGACATTGCGCCTCTTCGGCCGGTACGGCTTCGACGAGGGGATCGCCGGGCATGTGACGGCCCGGGACCCGGAGTGCCCCGACCGGTTCTGGGTGAACCCCTACGCCGTGCACTTCTCCCGTATGCGGGTCAGCGATCTGCTGCTCATCGACGAGGAGGGGCACATCCTCGAAGGGGAACGGCGAACCAACAAGGCCGCCTTCTGGATTCACTCCTCGATCCACCGCGCCCGCCCCGACGTTGTGGCCGTGGCCCATGCCCACACCATTCACGGACGGGCGTTCGCGTCGCTGGACAAGCACCTCGCCCCGATCGTCCAGGAGTCCTGCGCCTTCCACGACGACCACGTACTTTTCGACGAGTACAAGGGACTGGTGCTGGAGAGCACGGAGAGTGAACGGATCGCCGCCCGCCTGGGCCATCGGCGGGCCGCGATCCTGCGCCATCACGGCCTGCTCACCGTGGGCGGTTCGGTGGCGGAGGCGGCCTGGTGGTTCATCGCCATGGACCGCGCCTGCCAGATGCAGCTCCTGGCGGACGCCGCCGGCAGCCCCCGCCACATGAGCGACGAGGAAGCCCGCCTCGCCCACCGCCAGTTCAGCAATGCCAACATGGCCCGGCACAACTTCCAGATCCTCAGCGACCTCGTATGCGAGCAGGAAGCGGACGTACTGGACTGAGGAGGACATGGCTCCCCCGTGGAAAGCTGGGACGACTCCGGTGCCCGTCAGGTGAACGGTTGCCCAGGTGCGTCTCTCGCGGCGATCCGCGCTCCGGCGGGCCCTTGGGCGGGGCACCCCTACCTCGGCCGTACGAGCCGGGTTTCGTAGGCGAAAACCACGGCCTGGACCCGGTCGCGCAGCTCCAGTTTGACCAGGATGCGGTTCAGATGGGTCTTCACCGTCGCCTCGGCCAGGTGCAGCACGGCGGCGATCTCCGTATTGGAGAGACCGCGGCCGACCTCCGTGAGCACCTCGCGTTCGCGGGCGGTGAGCCTGCCGAGCCGGTCGTCGCCGCGGCCGGTGCCGGACGGGAGTTGGTGGGCGAAGTTCTCCAGGAGCAGCCGCGTGATGCGCGGTGCGACGACCGCGTCGCCGGCCGCGACGGAGCGGATCGCGGCAAGCAGTTCCTCGGGGAGCGCGTTCTTGAGCAGAAAGCCCGAGGCGCCGGCCCGCAGCCCGGCGAAGGCGTACTCGTCGAGGTCGAACGTGGTCAGGATGAGGACTTTCGACTCCGGGGACTCGGCGACGATGCGCTCCGTCGCCTCGATGCCGTCGGTGCCGGGCATCCGTACATCCATCAGTACGACGTCGGGCCGCAGCTCGCGGGCGAGCCGGGCGGCCTCCGCGCCGTCGCCGGCCTCGCCGACCGGCTCCATGTCGGCCTGCGCGTCGAGCACCATGGTGAACGCCATGCGCAGCAGCGGCTCGTCGTCGACGAGAAGGACACGAATGGTCATGCGGCTACGCTTCGATTCCGTTGAGGGCGAGCACGGCGCGGACCTGCCAGCCGCCGCCGGCTCGCGGCCCGGCCGTCAGTTCGCCGCCGTAGGCCGCGGCCCGCTCCCGCATTCCGTGCAGACCGTGACCGGTCGTGGTGGCGGGGAACTCGGTGGTGGGGCCGTTGTCGGTGACGTCGACGATGATCTCCTGGGGGCCGCAGCTGACGCGCACTGCGGCCCGGGTGCCCTGGGGCGCGTGCTTGAGGGTGTTGGTGAGGGCTTCCTGAACCAGGCGGTAGACCGTCAACTGCGCGGCGGCGGGCGCAACCGAGGGATCGCCACCGACCTCCAGGAGGGTGGGCAGTCCGGCGGCGCGCACCTGGTCGGCCAGCGGTTCCAGCTGAGCGATGGCCGGCATGGGGTGGCGCAGGGCGTCGGGTTCGTCGGCCCGCAGTACGCCGAGGAAGCGCCGCATGTCGGTGATCGCCTGGCGTCCGGTGGTGGAGACCTGGCGCATGGCCGTGGTGGCCCGCTCGGGCGCGCGGTCCTGCGCGAAGACCGCGCCGTCGGCGAGCGCCACCATGACGGACAGGTTGTGCGTGACGATGTCGTGCATCTCGCGGGCGATCCGGGAGCGCTCTCCGGCGACGGCGAGCTGTGCCTGCTGGTCCCGCTCGCGTTCCAGGCGCAGCGCCCGCTCTTCGAGGAACGCCATCTGGGCGCGCCTGCCGCGCATGTTGATGCCGATGACCGAGGCGGCGACGACCATCGCGGAGAGCCCGATGAACGTCTCGGCGGCCCTGTCTTCGGGCGCCCAGCGGATCGCGGCCAGGAGCACCCCGCCTTCGAGCACGCCGATGGCCAGCCAGGTGCGCTGCCTGCTCGCGTACGCGGCGACCGTGTACAGGCCGATGAGCAGCGCGATGTCCGCCGGGAGCCGCAGGTCGGCGAGCCACTGGGCGAACGCGACCGCCGACATCGTCAGGAACACCGCGAGCGGCGCCCGCCTGCGCCACACGAGCGGCAGCACCATCGGGGCGGTGAAGCCCACGATGGCCCAGGGGTGATCGTGCAGCGGTCGGCGTGCCATGCCCGTGAGGGCCATGAAGACGGCGGCCGCGAAGAGCGCGTCCACGGCGAGCGGCGAAAGCCGGGCGCGGGCCCGCAGCCGGGCGCGCACCGCGAGGGCGCGCCACGACTCGGCCCGCTGCCGCACGGCGGCCACGTGCGCGTACGTCATGACCGCGCCCGGCCGGGCCACGCGGAACCGGCGGCGCGGCTGCGGCACGGCGTCGGCTCACCCGCGCCGTGACCGGAGCCGGTCGCCGCCGGCCTCATCAGGCGTCCCGCCGCTTGAGCGCCACTCCCGCCCCGGCCAGCGCGACCAGCGCGTACAGGCAGAAGAATGCGAATCCGGTCCATGGGGCCAGCGTATGCGGGGCCTGATGGATGTGGAGCAGCCCCTGTCCCGCGGTGCTCGGCAGGTACGGATTGATGTGCTGGAACCACGAGGACGGCAGGGCCTCCGCGAGCACCGGCAGGACGAGCAGCACACCGAAGACGGTGGCGATGCCGCCCGCCGTATTGCGGATCAGGGCGCCGAACGCCACCCCGAGCAGGCCGACCACCGTCAGGTAGAGCCCGGCGCCGAGGACCGCCTGCAGCACTCCGGGGGCGCTCAGCGAGGTCCCCAGGTGGTGCCCGGACATCGCGGCCTGGCCGATCAGGAACGCCACCAGCGCGGCGACCGTCATCAGCGCCCACGCCACCACCCCGTACACCAGGGCCTTGGCCCACAGGACGGGCAGGCGGCGGGGCACGGCGGACAGCGAGGCGCGGATCATGCCGGTCGCGTACTCACCGCTGACCACGAGGACACCGAGCACGCCGACGGCGAGCTGGGCCAGGTAGAAGCCGCGCAGGCTGACCAGGGTCGGATCGAAGTTGGCCTTCTCGTCGGCGGGCAGATGCGCCCAGCGGTCGGCCGTGAAGTAGCTGAACAGCAGGCCGAGGCCGATCATCGCGAGGACGGCGGCGAGCAGCGTGAAGAGCGTGGAGCGCAGCGAACGCAGCTTGATCCACTCGGAGTGGATCACCCGGACCTGGGTCACCTCGCCGCGCGCCGCCGCCGGGATGATGGATGCCGTCGTCATGCCGCACTTCCTTCGCTGCCCGCGGCGACCAGTTCGGGCGCCGGAGCCTGGTACTCCACTGCGTCCCTGGTCAGCTCCATGAACGCCTCTTCGAGCGAGGCCTGCTGCGGGGTGAGCTCGGCAAGCGCGATGGCGTGGTCGGCCGCGATCCGGCCGATCCGGTCACTGCTGAGACCGCTCACTTCGAGGACCCCCGGCTCCTGCGAGCCGACCGTGACATCGGGGCCCGCGAGCAGGCCGCGCAACTTCTCCGCCTCGTCGGTGCGTACCCGCACCAGGTCGCCCGCGGCCTGGGCCGTGAACTCCGCCACCGAGGTGTCGGCGATCAGCCGGCCGCGTCCGATCACGATCAAGTGCTCGGCGGTCAGCGCCATTTCGGACATCAGGTGCGAGGACACCAGGACCGTACGGCCCTCGGCGGCGAGCCCCTTGAGCAGATTGCGTATCCACAGGATGCCCTCGGGGTCGAGGCCGTTGACCGGCTCGTCGAGGATCACCGTCGCCGGATCGCCCAGCAGCGCGCTGGCGATGCCGAGCCGCTGGCCCATGCCGAGGGAGAAGCCGCCCACCCGCTTCTTCGCCACCGCGCGCAGGCCGACCAGGTCGATCACCTCGTCCACCCGGCCGGCCGGGATGCCGGTGGTGGCGGCGAGGGCCAGCAGGTGGTTGTACGCGCTGCGCCCGGTGTGGATCGCCCGTGCCTCCAGCATCGCCCCCACCTCGTGCAGCGGCGCCCGGTGCTCGGCGTAGCTCTTGCCGTTCACGACCGCGCGTCCCGAGGTGGGTGCGTCGAGGCCGAGGAGCATCCGCATCGTGGTGGACTTGCCCGCGCCGTTCGGCCCGAGGAATCCGGTGACGATGCCGGGGCGGACCGTGAAGCTGAGGTCCGCGACGGCGGTGCGCTCGCCGTAGCGTTTGGTGAGGGAATGGGCTTCGATCATGGAAAGTCCTAGCGGAAAAGGGCATCGGGGGTCCGAAGCGGACACTGCCCACGCTAGGTCCGGCCCCCGGCCGGGACGACGCCCCACGGACCGACATTGCGGCGCCGTCCGTGCACCCCGGGATTGAACGCACCTACACCCGGCGATGTACGCGCCCGGCCCCGACCCGGTATCCCGGCCGCCTGACGCCCTGTCAGCCTCGGGACGCCGGCTTGAGGGCGGTCGCCAGGCCGTTGGCCCAGAGGCTGTCCACCTGGGCGCGCTCAGTGGTGTCGGGGTAGGCGTTGGTGCAGGACCGCGGCTGCCGGGGCCGGGCGGCCCAGCCATCCGCTTGCATGCCCATGCAGGAGCATGCATACTCTTCCCATGTCAAAGGTCCTCACCTCCCTGCCCACCGGCGAGCGCGTCGGCATCGCCTTCTCGGGCGGCCTCGACACCTCGGTCGCGGTCGCGTGGATGCGCGACAAGGGCGCCGTCCCGTGCACCTACACCGCCGACATCGGCCAGTACGACGAGCCCGACATCGCCTCGGTGCCCGGCCGCGCCAAGACCTACGGTGCCGAGATCGCGCGCCTGGTCGACTGCCGCGCGGCGCTGGTCGAGGAGGGCCTGGCCGCGCTCACCTGCGGGGCGTTCCACATCCGCTCGGGCGGGCGTGCCTACTTCAACACCACGCCGCTCGGCCGGGCCGTCACGGGCACCCTCCTGGTCCGGGCGATGCTCGACGACAACGTCCAGATCTGGGGCGACGGCTCGACCTTCAAGGGCAACGACATCGAGCGGTTCTACCGCTACGGCCTGCTCGCCAACCCTCACCTGCGGATCTACAAGCCGTGGCTGGACGCGGACTTCGTGACCGAGCTCGGCGGCCGCAAGGAAATGTCGGAGTGGCTGCTCGCCCACGGCCTGCCCTACCGCGACAGCACGGAGAAGGCGTACTCCACCGACGCCAACATCTGGGGCGCCACCCACGAGGCCAAGACCCTGGAGCACCTCGACACCGGGGTGGAGACCGTGGAGCCGATCATGGGCGTGCGGTTCTGGGACCCCTCCGTCGAGATCGCCACCGAGGACGTGACGATCGGCTTCGACCAGGGCCGGCCGGTGACGATCAACGGCAAGGAGTTCGCCTCCCCCGTCGACCTGGTCATGGAGGCGAACGCCGTCGGCGGCCGCCACGGCATGGGCATGTCGGACCAGATCGAGAACCGGATCATCGAGGCCAAGAGCCGCGGCATCTACGAAGCGCCCGGCATGGCCCTGCTGCACGCGGCGTACGAGCGCCTGGTCAACGCGATCCACAACGAGGACACCCTCGCCCAGTACCACAACGAGGGACGGCGCCTCGGCCGGCTGATGTACGAGGGCCGCTGGCTGGACCCGCAGGCTCTGATGGTGCGCGAGTCGCTGCAGCGCTGGGTCGGCGCGGCCGTCACCGGCGAGGTCACCCTGCGGCTGCGTCGCGGCGAGGACTACTCGATCGTCGACACCACGGGCCCGGCATTCAGCTACCACCCGGACAAGCTGTCCATGGAACGTACCGAGGACTCCGCGTTCGGACCGGTGGACCGGATCGGCCAGCTCACCATGCGCAACCTCGACATCGCCGACTCGCGCGCCAAGCTGGAGCAGTACGCGGGCCTCGGCCTGATCGGCACCGGCAGCCCCGGCATCGGCGCCGCGCAAGCGGCCGCCACCGGTCTGATCGGCACCATGACGGAGATGCCCGAGGGCGGCGCCGAGGCCATCGCGTCGCGCGGCGAGGTCTCCGGTGACGACGAGATGCTGGACCGCGCCGCGATGGAGTTCGGCACGGACTGACCAGCCCCGTCGAGTCGGCGGCTCGACACCACCGAGGGAATGCACCACCGGGAAGGCCGGCTCGACGCCCCATGGCGACGAGCCGGCCTTCCCCGTTGCCCGGGGCCGGGCGGAGGGCCGGGTTTGCCGCATTGCATAGTGGCGGCGTACGCCCCCGTACGAAGCAGGCGATTGCTGAACCACCCGGATACGGCACGGAGTCCTTTGTGAACGACCACATTCAGTCCGCGACCGTGCGTGCGTTCATCGCCCTCGCCCCGCCCGACGACGCCAAGGAGGAACTGGCGCGGGAGCTGCGCCCCGCCTACGACGCGCACCCGCGCATGCGGTGGAACCGCATCGAGGACTGGCACATCACCCTGGCGTTCCTCGGAGAGCTTCCGGTCGCGACCATCGCACTCCTGCGCCCGCCGCTCGCGGACCTCGCGGCCGCCCGCGGACCCCTCGAACTGGCGCTGCGCGGTGGCGGGCACTTCGACGAGCGGGTGCTGTGGAGCGGGATCGACGGGGACCTCGAAGGACTGCACGGGCTCGCCGCAGAGGTGCGTGCCATCGCCAAAGAGTGCGGTATCGCCTTTGAGGACCGGCCGCTGCGCCCCCATCTGACGCTGGCCCGCACCCGCCGGGGCACCCACTCCGCCGCGGTGGAAACCGCCGCCGGGCTCGCCGGATTCGTCGGCCGCCGATGGTGGGCCGAGCGCCTGCACCTGGTCGTCAGCAACTTCGGCCGCGGTCCGCAACCGATCCGCTACCGCGACATCGCAGCCTGGCGCTTCAGCGGCGGAAGTCGCGACCTGGAACCGCTGGAGACCTGACGTAGTCGGTGAAGCAGGGACGTCATGGGACTGCTGATCGTCAACCCACGGCAGGAGTACGCACCGCCCCCGTTCATCGAGCCCCCGGCCCGGGGTACCTCTGGTCCGTCACGGAGACGGGACTGGACAACTCCACTCTCCTCGCACCCATCGGTGCGGCCGACTACGTGTTCATCAACCACGCACGGTGGGACATGAGCCTGCCGGGGTTCGCGCTCTGGCAGTTCAGCAAGAGCTCGTTCCGCAGCTACGTACCGGCCGGGACGCCCCACGGAGCGGCCCGCGACCTGATATCCCCCACCGGGTCAGGGGACAGAGCCCGGCGCCCTCCCTCCGCGCCGCGGGTGGCGGGGTCGCCGTCTCGCGAGGTCAGCGCCGGGCGAGGGCCGCGTTGGCCTTCATCAGGGCCGGGATCAGCAGGTAGGCGGCGACCGGGACGACAATCGCCGTGAGGATCAACGTGCGTACCAGCAGCGGCAGTTGGGCTGTGGCCGGGCCGATCAGAGCGAGGACGACGGTGACCGTCGGATAGATCGCCAGCCAGGTGATCAGCGCACGGCGATGCGTGGACGGAACGGCTGCGGGATGGTTCGCGGACATGCGTGTCTCCTGGGCAGGCGGGGTGTGATGCGCTGGAGCCTTGATCTCCAACCAATGGGTTGGAGTTTCACATACGCAGGCACCGATATCCAACCCGATGGTTGGAGATGGGATAGAGTCGTCCCATGGCCTGGGACACCGCGCGAACCAAACAGCTCCTGCTCGACGCCGCCGTCGAGGAATTCGCCGAGCACGGCCCCGAGGGCGCCCGCGTCGCCCGCGTCGCACAGCGCGCCGGCATCAACAAGGAGCGCATCTACCAGTACTTCGGCGGCAAGGAAAAGCTGTTCGCCGCCGTCCTGGAATCCGAGCTGAAGAAGATCGCCGCAGCCGTGCCGCTGACCGGCGAACAGGCAGCCGACCTCGGCGACTATGCGGGCCGCGTCTTCGACTACCACCGCGCCCACCCGCACTTCGTACGCCTGCTGGCCTGGGAGGGCCTGCTGTGCCAGGACCGCATCGCCGCCGAGTGCGAGCGCACCGACCACTACGCCGAGAAGGTCGCCGCCGTGGCCGAGGCCCAGAAGAACGGATCCCTGACCGACACCGTCGGCCCGGCCGAGCTGGTGCACGCCGTGATCGCGCTCTCCGCCTCCTGGTACACCCTCCCCCAGCTCGCCCGCATACTCATGCCGGCTGCCGCACAGAAGGATCCCGAAGCCCAGCGCGAGGCCCTGGTCTCGACAGTGCGCCGGCTGAGCTCCCGAGCCGCCTCCGGCGCGTGAAGCCCTCTAGGTGGCGTCAGGGTCGAAGACGGAGTGGCTGGGGGCGGCCGCCTCCGCGCCCTTGGTGAAGGAGACGGCGCCCGGCTGGTTCGCGTGATGCTCGGCGCTCGGCTGCGCGACGGACCCGGCCGGACCCGCCCCGGCGCCGTGCGCAGCATCGCGGACCACCCCGGAGACCTCTTCCAGCTCCGGGCGCAGGTCGAGGGCGCTGCGGATCTTGTCCAGGCCGAGGTCGTCGGCGCCGTCCAGGACGTGCTTGCGTACGAAGGTCTTCGGGTGGAGGTCCTCGAACTCGAAGTCCTTGAATTCCGGGCCGAGTTCGGAGCGGAGGTCCTGCTTGGCGCTGTCGGCGAAGGCCCGCACCTTGCGCAGCACACCGGTCGCGTTGCGGATGAACTCGGGCAGTTTGTCCGGCCCGAAGACGAAGATCGCGACGATGGCGATGGCGAGCAGCTTCATCGGGCTCAGTTCCGTGAACATCCGCTCGCTCCTTGATCCGGTTCCGGGGGCAGGGCATGCCTCCTGGCCCCCGCGCTCTCACATTTTAGGGGTTGCGCAAGTATGGCAACCATCGGGGCCACCCGGACCTCGATCGACCGAAGATGTCTGCTCCACGCCGACGCGCTTACTATGTTGCGCAATCATGCAAGTGAAGCAAGGGGGCGAGCGGCTTGCGTACCGCTGTCGCGCATCTGCGGGGAAATAGAGGGCCTGTGGCGAACAGTCGTCTGGTGGCGGGGACCAAGAGCTGGACAACTCACCGGCGGAACATGGAACTGGCGATGGTCTCGTTCGCCGTCCTCATCTCGGTGTTCGGTCACGCGTCGGTCGGCCTGGCCATGAATGGCTCCCTGCCCTCCGGGATCTGGGGGTACGGCGGAGGCCTGGGCGCTCTCGCGCTCACCGCGCACATGGCGGTGCGGCGCTTCGCGCGCTACGCCGATCCGCTGATCCTTCCCGCGGCGGTGATGCTGAGCGGCCTGGGGCTGGTGATCATCGACCGGCTCGACGCCTCGTACAAGCTTCACTACCACGCGACGGCGTCGGCACCCGGGCAGGTGATGTGGACGGCCATCGGCGTCGGCGTACTGATCGCGATCGTCGTGGCGGTCGAGCATCACCGCCTCCTTCAGCGCTACACCTACGTGTGCATGGCGCTGGCGCTGCTCCTGCTGATGGCACCCGCGTTCTTCCCCGGGGACACCTACGGCGCCAAGCGCTGGATCTACCTGGGTCCGGTGTCGTTCCAGCCCGGCGAGTTCGTGAAGATCATCATCGTGGTCTTCTTCGCGGGGTACCTGACCGCCAACCGGGACGCCCTCGCCCTGGTGGGGCGCAAAGTCTGGGGCGTCAGCCTGCCTCGCGGCCGCAATGCCGGCCCGGTCATCGCCGTGTGGATGCTCAGCCTGCTGGTGCTGGTCTTCGAACGCGACCTGGGCACCTCGCTGATCTTCTTCGGGGTCTTCGTCCTCATGCTGTACACCGCCACCGAGCGCACCAGCTGGGTCATCTTCGGTGTGGTGATGGCAGCCGTGGGCGCGTTCATCGTGGGATCCCTGGAACCCCACGTCCACGGCCGCGTGGTGGCCTGGCTGCACCCCTTCGACATCTACCTGCCGCCCGCACAGCGCCCCGCGGGACTGATCTCCGATCAGGCCGCACAGGCCTTGTTCAGCTTCGGCAACGGCGGTCTCACCGGAACCGGACTCGGGCAGGGACAGCCCTGGCTGATCGGCTTCGCGGGACGCAGCGACTTCATCCTCACCACCATCGGCGAGGAACTCGGTGCCGTCGGCGTGATGCTCGTCCTCATGCTGTACGTCCTGCTCATAGAACGCGGCCTGCGCACCGCGCTCGCGGCCACCGATCCGTTCGGCAAACTCCTCGCCACCGGCCTGGCCACGACCATCGCGCTCCAGGTCTTCGTCGTCGCCGGCGGCGTGACCGGCCTGATCCCGCTGACCGGCAAGGCCCTGCCCTTCCTCGCCCAGGGCGGCTCGTCATCGGTCGCCAACTGGATACTCGTGGCCCTGCTGATCAAAGTGAGCGACGGTGCCGGACGCGCCGCCACCCAGCCGGAAGGAAACGCCACCATCCTCACGCCGGCGGTCGGCACGGCGCCGTAACCACCCGAACGCTTCCATGTGGCCTTCCCCATAGACACTTGCATACTTGCGCCATCCTGCAACTAATAGAGCTCACGACCCGTCGCATTTGAGACAGAGCACGGGCGAACGGGCCAGGGCAGGTACCGGCCGACCAGCCGGACGGACGGGTGAAAGCGAGCGCATGCAAGAACAGCGGGCACAAGCAGCAGGCGGCCAACGACGAGGGCGCGGCCAGAACGCCGGGCAGCGGCACCAGGAGGCACCGTTGCCCCGTGCGGTACGGCGCGCTCCCTCGGCGGCCGGGCAGCGACCCCGGCCCGGTGCGTTGGCCATGGCTCTGGTGGTGCCGCCCCTCCTGGGTGCGTGCGAGGACGCTGTCTTCGCGAACGGCCCCGGCTGGGGGCTGACGGCCGGAGCAGCCGTAGGAGCGGTGATCTCGACCATCCTCTCCGCCCGGCGCGGTGCGTTGTGGTGGATGGTGCCCCTGCCGGTACTCGTGGTGGCCGCGATCACCGCCGGTGCCGGAATGCTCTCGGGCTCCGGCGGCAAGCCCCTCACCACGGAGCTGCTGCGGTGGGCCGTGGCCGGGTTCCCGGCGATGGCGGCCGCCGAGTGCGCGGTATTGGCCGTGCTGGCGGTACACGGTCTCCAGTCCCTGCGTGCCAGGAGGCGCCACGATGCCTGACAACCCGCTCTCCCGCCCGCAGAACCGGCGCCGCCGCGGCAGGCCGTCGGCAGGCGCACCGGCCAACGGCCGCACCCGCCGCCCCTGGTGGGTCGTTGCGCTGCGCACCATGGTGTGGGTGACCTCGGCCGTCGTGCTCGTCGCCTGTGGCGTGACGTGGTTCGCGTACCGGTCTCTGACGAACGGCCTCACCACGTCGGACGCGTTGGACGCGGTGAAGAAGAACGCGCCCAAGCATCTGGACAGTTCGGTGAACCTGCTGCTCATCGGCCTGGACTCGCGCAAGGACATGAACGGCAACGACCTGCCCAAGGAGTTCGTCCAGGACCAGCTGCACGCCGGGTCCAGCGAGATCGGCTACTACAACACCAACACCCTGATCCTCATGCACATCCCGGCGGACGGCGGCAAGGTCAGCGCCTTCTCCATCCCCCGCGACGACTACGTCGAGACCCTCAACGGCGACGGCTCCTCCCAGGGCGAGCACAAGATAAAGGAGGCGTACGCCAACGCCTACACCGGCGCCAGCGAACGCCTCTCCAAGCAGGGCATCAAAGGCCCCAACCTGGAGGCCAAGAGCCGCGAAGCCGGACGCGAGGCCACCCTGGCCACCGTCCAGCAGTTCACCGGCGTACCCATCGACCACTTCGCCGAAGTCAACCTGCTCGGCTTCTACGACATCGCCAAAGTCCTTGAGCCCATCACCGTCTGCCTCAAACACCCCGTCAAGGACCGCTACTCCGGCGCCGACTTCCCCGCCGGACAACAGAAGGTCGACGCCAAACAGGCCCTCGCCTTCGTCCGCCAGCGCCACGGCCTCGACAACGGCGACCTCGACCGCACCCGCCGCCAGCAGGCCTTCATCTCCAGCATCACCCACCAGCTCAAGAACGAAGGCATCTTCGGCGACCTCGGCAAACTGCAGGGACTGTTCGGCGTCGTGAAGAAGGACCTCGTCCTCGACAGCGCCTGGCAGGTACTGGACTTCGCCCAGCAGGCACCCAACCTCACCGGCGGCAACGTCGAGTTCCACACCCTGCCCATCACCGGATTCGCCACCCGCAAGGGCGAGTCGGTCAACCTCGTCAACGCCGAGAAGATCAAGGCAATCGTCCAGCAGACCTTCGCCCCCAGCCCCGCGTCATCCGACGCATCCGGCGACTCCAAACCCGGCACGAAAGCCGCCCCCGCCACCGTCGACATCCGCAACGGCAACGGAACCGACGGCCTCGCCGACACCGAACTCAAAGCCCTGACCGCACTCGGCTACACCGCCGGCCAGACCGGCAACGCACCCTCCCAGGCCCACACCACCGTCGCCTACGGAGCAGGCGCACAACAGGCCGCGACCCAGATCGCCGACCGCCTCAAGTCGGGTGCAGCCACCGCGAGTTCCACCATCCCGGCCGGACACGTCCGCATCACCCTGGGCCACGACTACACACCGCCGGGCAACACATCACCGTCCACCGGCCCGAGCGCCCCCGCCCCCTCTGCGGACAGCGGGGACAGCGGATCTACGGTCAAGGCCGGGGGAATCCCCTGCGTCAACTGACCCGATGCCCGGACCGCGCGCACCGCGCGACACCGTAGAACACGTCTGGCCCCGGCGTTGAAGCCGGGGCCAGATCGCGGGGAGGGGTGACGGCTACCAGTCGCTGCCGCCGAAGTCGCCTCCCGAGTCGCCGCCACCGAAACTGCCCGAGAAGTCGGACGGGTTGAAGTCGGAACCGCTGAACTCGCCGCCGCCGGGCAGGCTTTCGGAACCGGCGAAGCCCGGCTCGGCGAACGCCTCCGGTGCACTGATCAGGCCGCCGAGCATGGTGCCCACGAGCAGACCGCCGAGGATGCCACCGGCACCGCCGAAGTAGCCACCCGCCCAAGGGCCGTATGCCGGACCGGCGTTCCAGTACGGCTGCGGGCCCTGATCGGTGTGGACCATCCGGGCCTCGGGGTCCTGGCCGGCATTGACGCGTGCCACATCAGCAGCGCAGGCCGGAACGGGACGCGGGACGCCCCCGGCCGGGGCCCACTGAACGTCGACGACCGACGGTCCGTGGCGGGGATCGAAGAAGCACGGCACCCGGCGCTCGGGCAGCGGCGCGCGATTGCGGCGGGCCGCCAGGGTGGCCAGCGCGAAACGGCCGTCGGCCAGCGTCTCGGTCACCGGCTGCACGTCCCGCGGCACACGGGCCGCGGCCATCTGCTCCTTCGCCTTGTCATAGGCGTCGAGGGCATACTCGTAGTCCTTGCGCATCTCATCGGTGGCGCCGGACTCCGACGGCGTGAAGGCCAGCCGGTCGAGTTCCTCGCCGTACGCGGTGATGTCCTCGTCCACCACGGTGCGCAGGGCGTCCAGTTCGGCGCGCTCGCGCTCCGCGCGCTTCTTCCTCGATCGCCTCAGCAGGGCGTATCCGGCGCCGCCGCCCACCACCAGCACCCCGCCGACGGCGAGCCACGCGGCGGTCGCCGAGCCGCCCCCGCCCGAGCCCGACCAGGAGCCCGGCGCCTTCCCCCTGGCCTGCTGGAGGGCCTGGTCGACGAAGCTGTTCAGCTCGGAGGTGGCATCGTGGGCGCCGGACCGCTTGACCGCGCCCGTCAGGTTGGCGACGGCGTTCTTGGACATCACCCGGGCGTCAGCACCGGCGTTGAAGCCCTCGCCCAGCCGGATCGCGTACAGCCCGGTGATACCAGTGAGGGACCGTACATCCTGAAGGACGCTGCCGGGGGGAAACTCGGCGCTCTGCGGCAGGACGGCCACGAAGACCGGCTTGCCGGCATCCTTGATCTTCTTCGCGAGCGCCTCGGCATCCGGCTTGGACAACTGGCTCTCAGCCCGCGGATCGACGTACACAGGACTCTTCTTCAGCGCATCGGCCACCGC